>CALUGY010000098.1 GCA_944320295.1 uncultured Bacteroides sp. | reverse complement strand
ATGTCGGGCCTTCGAATTCTAAGAGTTGTATTGATAGTCCTGTCATCGTCAGCCGGTCTATGGGTTGTTGTCCTTCCTCCTCCGGAGTGATGGGGCGTATGCCGGTAATGATGCCTTGGTTCAGGATGTAGCCGCCCTGTCCGCCACCTATTCCCGCACCTTCCGGTGCCATGACATTCATGTCGAAGAAGCCGTCATACGCTCCGGCCCATCCCCAGTTGATGTGCAGCAAGTCGTTGGCATCGATGCCGTCGCACACGAACGAATGCCCTACGCCGTCACCCGTCGATGTGCCGGAGTAGTTCACGGGTCGTCCTGCCTCCAGTTCGGTGCGTATCATCTCCGTCCACTTCTCCTGCGAGTAGATGCTGCGCGGGTGGAACTTCATGCCCGGCGAGTATTTGAAGTAGGTTGTCAAGGCATCCACCAGTCTGGCTGTAACAGCACCGCTTCCCTCGGCGCTATAGTCCATATTTACTGCATAGCCGCAGTCGCGCATCAGGGTAGCTACTGCCTTGGCCTGCTCGTCGGTATAGCCGTCGGGCACGAGGCCGCCCGTGTTGTTGTCCCACATGGTGCGGTATTCGTCCAGCATGTTGTCCCAGTCGTAGGTGTAGGTGGAGAGGTCCACGCGGTCAAGCGGCTCGTAGTATCCTTCAGGCCATTCCAACACGCCCACGCCTTGGTCGGGCCACTCGTGGTAGTTCATGATTTGCGCGATGGAGGTGGCCACGCAGCCCGTGACGTAGTTGTTCATGATCAAGTCGTTAAAGGGCTTGTCCTGGTTCCATTTGGTCGTGACCATCGGCTCCACCACCTTCTTGCCGTCCTCGGCACGTGTGGCGGGGACTGTCGCCTTGCCGTTGCGCACGTCGCCCACATGCTGGCTGAAAGCCTTGAGCCATGCCGCAAGGGCAGGGGGGAGGGTGTTTTCACTCACGGGCGAATCATATGAATATCCCACCACCTGCGGCAGCTCGTCGTCACCGGAGACGATGACGAATCCATGTTCCGTTTCGGGGGTGAAAAGGTAGTAGGCTGCCTCGCCTGTGGAGCGTGTCTGAGCCGGTTGCAACAGTTTCAACTGTACTGTGTGGCTTTGGCCGCGTGTTTGCGGCGCGTTCTTGAAGAAGTTCTCTGCTATCTCCTGTGCTTTCTTTACGTCGATGGGTCTCGCCCCTGCCGTCAGGGCAAGGAAGCATAGGAGTGAGACCAAGACGCCGATACGTGTCCGTAACATGTGTTTCCTGTTTAAAGTTTGTTTAATTAATTGGCGCAAATTTAAAGTAAATTGCTGTTGTGCTAAAATTTTATTTAGTAAATGTTCGGTGTGTTTGCAAATTCTACGGCGATTTTTTCTGCTTATCGTCGGGACATTACTCGCAATGTGTTGCGGGCGTGCTTCGTACATGTTGCGCCCGCGCTCCGTACATGTTCCGTCCCCGGCTCGTACATGTTCGGAATAACGCGTTGATATATACAAATAGAAAAGGGACTCCACAATTTATGGAGTCCCTTTTCTATACATGTTTATGCCAAATTGGCATGGAGAATAATCTTATTTGGTTTTCTCCTCCACCCATTTGCGAGCGTTGACGAAAGCTTCTATCCACGGCGTAACCTGGTCGGTATGGACGCGGTCGGCGGGGTAACAGGCGTTCTGCCAAGGGAAGATGGCACGCTCCAGGTGGGGCATGATGGCGAGGTGACGGCCATCCGCGCTGGCTACGGCTGCCGTTGCGTAATCCGAACCGTTGGGATTACCCGGATATTCATCGTAGGTGTACTTGGCTACGATGTTGTAATGGTTTTCGTCGTAGGGCAGGGAGAACTTGCCTTCGCCATGAGCCACCCAGATACCCAGCTTGCTGCCGCTCAGCGAGCCGAACATCACGCTTCGGTTGGTCGGTATGGTAACGCCCAGGAAACGGCTCTCGAACTTGTGCGAGTCGTTGTGGAGCATACGGATACGTTTTTCGTCTTCGGGGGCGATGAGGTTCAACTCCATCATCAGCTGGCAACCGTTACATACGCCCAATGATAAGGTGTCCTCGCGGGCATAGTATCTATCCAACGTCTCCTTGGCCTTGGGGTTGAAGAGGAAGGCACCAGCCCAGCCTTTGGCGGAGCCGAGCACGTCGGAGTTGGAGAAACCGCCGCAGAAGACGATCATGTTCACATCGTCCAGCGTTTCGCGTCCGCTCACAAGGTCGGTCATGGTCACGTCTTTCACGTCGAAGCCCGCCAAGTAGAGGGAGTAGGCCATTTCGCGTTCGCCGTTCGTGCCCTTCTCGCGGATGATGGCGGCGCGGATGCCCGTCGGCGTGCGGCGGTCGGGAGTGATGCCGTATTGGGAGAACTTGCCGGTGAAGCCGGGCATGAAAGCCAGCTCCACGGGTTGCATCTTGTAGTTCTCATAACGCTTCTTGGCACAGCCGTTCATGGATTGACGTCGATCGAGGAGATAAGAAGTAGAGTACCAGATGTCGCGTAGGTAGTCGATACCAAATTGGTAAGAGGCACCGTTTTTCTCCACGAGGATGTGACGCTCATCGGTTGGCTTACCCAGCTTGACGAAGCCTACACCTGCCTTTTCTAATATGTTCTTTACTTCATCTTTGTGTTTATTGGCCACTTGGATGACCACACCCGGATTCTCGGCGAAGAGTATCTTGATGATGTCGTCCTCCTTTATCTTGTCGAGGCTGATTTCCATGCCGCCCTCCATGTTGGAGAAGCACATTTCCAGAAGGGTGGTGATGAGGCCACCGGCGGAGATGTCGTGTCCGGCCAATACCAGTCCTTTGTTGATTAACTCCTGCACGGCCAAGAAGGCATCGCGGAAGTATTCGGGATTCTGTACTGTGGGCACGTCTCTACCTACCTTGCCCAACGACTGCGCGAAGGCAGAGCCGCCCAGCTTAAGGGTATCGAAGCTGAAGTCGATGTGGTAGATTGTGGTGTGCGGGTCGTTGACCAGGACGGGCGAAACGACCTTCTTCACGTCGCTCACCTCGCCTCCGGCAGATACGATGACCGTGCCCGGAGAGATGACTTTGCTCCCGTCGGGGTATTTCTGCGTCATGGACAGGGAGTCTTTGCCCGTGGGCACATTGACGCGCAGGGCGCAACAGAAGTCGCTCAAGGCCTGCACGGCAGTATAGAGACGGGCATCCTCACCCTCCTGCGAGCGGCAAGGCCACATCCAGTTGGCAGAGAGGGACACGCTGTCCAACCCGTCGGCCATGGGTGCCCAAACGAGGTTGGTCAGGGCTTCGGCCACGGAGAGGACGGAACCCGCCTTCGGGTCGGCCAAGGCAGCCTGGGGCGCATGGCCCAAGGCGGTAGCAATGCCTTTCTCTCCTCGGTAATCGAGGGCTACCACGCCACAGTCGCTCAGGGGCAACTGAAGTTCGCCCACGCATTGTTGGCGGGCAATCTTGCCCGTGACAGAACGGTCTACTTTGTTGGTGAGCCAATCCTTGCAGGCAACGGCCTCCAGTTGGAGCATGTTGGCCAAGTATTCGTTCAGCTTGCAAATCTCATAGTGAGGCATTTCATAGTGGTGTTCCACGGTCTTGTCCACCATATATGTCTTGGGCGAGGAGCCGAACATCTGGCTGACGGCAAGGTCGAAGGGGCGCACGCCATCGGCTTGTTGGAAAGCGAAACGATGGTCACCCGTGGTCTCGCCTACGACGTACATCGGGGCGCGCTCGCGTTCGGCAATCTTGGCCACGTGTTCGATGGCTTCTTCCTTGATCAAGAGGCCCATGCGCTCCTGGCTCTCGTTGGCTATGATTTCCTTGGCGGAAAGCGTCTTGTCGCCGATGGGGAGCTTGCTCATATCGATGAGGCCGCCACACTCTTCTACCAGTTCGGAGAGGCAGTTGACGTGCCCGGCCGAACCATGGTCATGGATGGAGACGACGGGATTGGTATCTTCTTCGCAGAGGGCACGTACCACGTTGTAGGCACGTTTCTGCATCTCGGCGTTGGCGCGCTGCACGGCATTCAGCTCGATGCCGCTGCTGTAGCGGCCGGTATCGACGGACGACACGGAGCCGCCGCCCAGGCCGATGCGGTAGTTGTCGCCACCCATCACCACAATCTTGTTGCCTGCTTCGGGTGTGCCCTTCTGGCAGTCGCGTTCGGTGCCGTAGCCCACGCCTCCGGCCAGCATGATGACCTTGTCGTAGCCGTATTCGGCATCTTGGGGCGTTTCTTTGTGCTCGAAGGTGAGGACGGACCCGCAGATAAGGGGTTGGCCGAACTTGTTGCCGAAGTCGCTGGCACCGTTGGATGCTTTGATAAGAATCTGTTCGGGCGTCTGGTAGAGCCATTTGCGCACGGGGAGGATTTCTTCCCAGGGGCGGCCTTCCTCGGAGCGGGGATAGGAGGTCATGTAGACCGCCGTACCAGCAATGGGCCATGAACCCTTGCCTCCGCCCATGCGGTCACGTATCTCGCCGCCCGTGCCGGTGGAGGCGCCGTTGAACGGCTCCACGGTGGTGGGGAAGTTGTGCGTCTCGGCCTTGAGGGAGATGACGCTCTTGATGTCCTTCACCTGGAAGTAGTCGGGCTTGGAGTGGTCGGCCGGGGCGAACTGTTCGATGACCGGGCCCTCGGCAAAGGCCACGTTGTCCTTATAGGCGGATATGATTTTGTTGGGGTTCTCTTTCGTGGTTTTCTTAATCATCTGGAAGAGGGAGGATTCCTTCTCTTCGCCGTCGATGATGAAGGTACCGCCGAATATCTTGTGGCGGCAATGCTCGGAGTTGATTTGGGCGAAGCCGAAGACCTCGCTGTCGGTCAGCGGACGGCCCAGGTCATGCTCCACCTTCTTCAGGTAGTCGATTTCTTCGGGGCTGAGGGCCAGTCCTTCCTGCTCGTTGTAAGCCTCGAGGTCTTCGATGTGCAGGATGGGTTCGGGCTGGCGGTTGGTGGTGAATACCTGCTGGTCGAGGCCGTGATACATGCGTTGCAGCATGGGGTCGTGTTCGGCATGTTCGTCCTTCACGGGGAAGTATTCCTCAATGCGGGCGATGCCCGTCAGGCCCATGTTTTGGGTGATTTCCACGGCGTTGGTGCTCCACGGGGTGATCATCTCGCGGCGGGGGCCGACGAAGTACCCTTTCAGGTTGTTTTCACTCTCAGGGACGGCTTCCCCGAACAGCCAGCACAGCTTGTCGGTGTCGGCCTTTGTCAGTTGGTGGTCGCATTCGGCGGCGATGACGCTTTGCGACGGGGTTCTGAAAAAGAAAATCATGACTGTATGTGTTGCTAATGTTTGATGCGTTTCCTTGCGGCCCTATGGTCGCATTGCGCCGCAAAGATAGTGCAAATGGGCCGCATTGCAAAACTTTTCGCCCACTTACACTTCCATCCCTTCCGCGGGCTGTCCCGATGCCCCGTCGGCTGCTTTTGGGGGTGTCTTCCCATGCCTCACGGGAGGGGGGTGATGCTGCACACGTCCGTAGGTCGAAGTCGCACACGTCCGTAGGCCGATGCTACACACGTCCGTAGGTCGAGGTCGCGCACGTCCGTAGGTCGATGCTGCACACGTCCGTAGGTCGAGGTCGCGCACGTCCGTAGCATCGACCCCCTCCTGCGAGCCCTCCAGAGGCCCTCCCGCGAGGGGGTGGGCAGGGGAGCATTCCCTCCCTCGCACCTACATATTATTATATATAGGGACGGCGCGCTGGAGAATCTTTCACAAATATTCGCCTTTCTTTATTCGTTATGTCTGAAATTTATCTACCTTTGTGCAGTTTCAGACTCAAGCATGGCACCCGCCATGCCGCGCCATGGACACACCGTAACGACCATTCATTAATAAAATACCTTATCCGATGAAAAAAAACGGAATCCTCCTCACCCTCCTTCTCATGCTGACCGGCGCAGCGCAGGCCCAACAGGCGGCCGACACCACCTACGTGTTCCGCTTCCCGCAGGGGGACGACATGTTCTACGTCCCCTACCGGGGGAACGGTGCTGAGCTGGCCCGGCTGGGCGACAGCCTCTCCGCCCACCGCGCCCTGCTGACGGACAGCCTGATGTTCATCAGCATAGCCAGCTATGCCGCCGCGCCTGGCGACAATCTCACCGCCCGCCAGATGGCTTATCTGCGCGCCAGCCGGGTGAAGTCTGAACTCATCCTCCGGGGTCTGGCCACCGAGCGGATGTTCGCCACCGATCGCCACCTGCCCCAGGCATACGGCCCCGACAGCCTGCGCGACGTGGTGGTAGTCACCCTGCCCGCCGACCTCCGCCGCGTGGAGCAACTGCTGGGCACGGCAGCCACCGCCCGCATTCGCCAGCAGCAGGAACTGGCCCGCCGCGAAGCCGAGCAACAACGCCTTGAAGCCGAACGTCTCCAAGAGGAGGCCGAGCGTCAACGTCTGGCTGCCGAACAGCAGCAGCGCGAGGCCGAGCAACGTCGCTTGGCCGAGGAACAGCAACGCCAAGCCGAAGAACGCCAACGCCTGCAGGCCGAGGCCGAGGCCTCCGAAGCCGACACCTTCACCCTGCCGCACCCCTTGGCCCTGCGCTTCAACCTGCTCCGCTGGGCCACAATGACAGCCGACCTCGGCGTGGAGTACCGTCCCCTGCCGCGCCTGGGCATCCTTGTCGAAGGCTCCTTTGCCAACTGGGGCTGGAAGGACAAGCAACGCCGCTACCGACTGTGGGAAGTCACCCCGGAGGTGCGCTATTACCTCGGTCGCCAGGCACGCGGCTACCTGGGAGCACTCTACAAGACAGGTGAGTACAACTATAAGCTGGCCGACACGGGCAAGAAGGGCGACCTCTGGAGCGCGGCCCTCTCCGGCGGATACCAGCTTGAACTGGGCAGCCACCTCGGCCTGGACTTCCATGCCGCCGTG
>CALUGY010000097.1 GCA_944320295.1 uncultured Bacteroides sp. | reverse complement strand
GTCAATGCAAATGGTAGACATCCTCGTAATGCCGCTTTTCGTCATTGAGGCTGCACGTGGCGTCTATGCCCGACCGGCGCAAGGCGGTCACAATGCGCCGCAATTGCGTGCGCGGGGTACGTCCTATGTAGAATAGGCGATAACGCAAGTCTGTGTCCAACACCTCCATGACATGCGTGAAGTTGGCTTCGCGTGCAAAGTCGAAGTTCACCTTGAGCATTTTCGACAGAGGCAATGTCACCTCGCGGCCCGTGCTGCACACGTGCAGCGACTCACCATCCAGCGCCACATAGCAGAACCTTGTCTGCAACAGGTAGAGCCAGTATATGGCCCCAGCCAACAACGGTGCCGCCACCAGCGCGCCCCAGCCCCAGTCGGAGCGCGTGGCACAGTACAGCCCACCGGCCAGCAAGAGCAGAAAGACGATGGTGTGCCAGAACATGTAGAGCGACGGCCGACGGTATTCACGACGGACCGCCTTGGCCGGAGGCATCTGCACGGCAGGAGTGTCCAGATTGGCCAAACGGATGCCTTCGGCCACCAGATAGCGCACGATCGACGTGGGGTCGTGACGGGCATGCAACACACATGGGCAGTCACTCCCATTCCTCAGATGCAATATCAGCAGTCCGGGACCGTAAAGGTTTTCGCGGCTGTGCCGGTCGGGATGCGGCGTGTACCGCTTCATGAATTCAAAGCTTTCGATATCAGTCTTTTCTACGCCCCATTTGCGGAGCTGCCTTTCGGCCTTGAGCCGTTCTTTCGTGGTAATGTCCATGGCTTTATGTTGTTTGTCAAACGGAGGGTTGTGTCCCGGCCTCCGCCTCTGCCGGTGCTTTCGCGTCTTTTTTGAGTTCGGGGTAGCTGATGCGGGTATGGTACATGGTCTTCAGCTTGTCCTTGAACACGCCCTTGACGATGCTTATCTCCTTGAACGTGATGGGGCATTCCTTGAAGAATCCATCAGCCAGCTGCCCGTCCACAATCTTGTCCACCAGGCAGCTTATCGCCTCTTCGGTATACTCGGACAGACTGCGCGACGCGGCCTCCACGGAGTCGGCCATCATCAGTATGGCCTGTTCCTTGGTCTGCGGGTTCGGCCCCGGATAGGTGAAGGCGGCCTCGTTGGGTGTCTCGCCGGGATGATCGTTCATCCACGACACGTAGAAGTATTTCGTCTTGCCGCGGCCATGATGCGTAGAGATGAACGCACGGAGCACGGCGGGCAGGTTGAACTTCTCTGCCAGCTTCAAGCCATCGGTCACGTGGCTTATCACCACCTGGGCACTTTGTTCATACGTGAGCCGCTTATGCGGGTTGATACCGCCCGACTGGTTCTCGGTGAAAAACACCGGATGCTCCATCTTGCCGATGTCATGATACAGCGCTCCCGTACGCACCAGTTGCGCGTTGGCCCCGATGCTGTTGGCGGCCGCCGTCGCCAGGTTGGCCACCTGCATGGAGTGCTGGAAGGTACCGGGCACCGTCTCGGCCATGCGTCGCAACAACGGTGTGTTGATGTTCGACAGCTCGACAAGGGTGACGTTCGACGTGAAGCCGAACGTCTTCTCCACGGCGAACAACAGCGGGTAAGTCACCAGAAGCAAGACGCCGTTTATCAGGAAATATATGTACATCATGACATTCATCTTGGAGAGGTCGTTCTCCGTGATAAGCTCGAAGGCGAAATATACCACCGCATATGTGGCCGTCACGAGCGCCGCCGTCTGGAATAACTGCGACCGTTGCGACAGTTCCCTTACGCTGAATATCGCGACAAGCCCGGCAGCCAGCTGCAACAAGATAAACTCGTGTGGGTAGCGCAAGCTGACAGAACATATCAACATGGCCACGACATGGGTGAGGAAGGCCGTACGCGAGTCGAGGAACACGCGTATCACAATGGGCAGCATGGCATAGGGCACCATGTAGACGTTGTACCAGCTGTGGATGACCATGCACCCTGTCACCACGCAAAATACCACGACACCGGCAAAAAGCAATGCCAAGTCACCCTTGCTCTTGTAGTAGTCTTTGCGGAATAGTTCCAAGTAGAGCATGAAACACAAGATGAAGATGCTGACGTACAGAATCTGTCCACCCAGCAACAAGTGCTGCTGGCCGGCCGATTCACTCCGCTTGATAGACTCCTTTTGCAGGCTTTTCAGAATATTGTATGTCTCCTTGTTCACTATCTCGCCCCGATCTATGATTTTCTGCCCGCTCTGTACGATGCCGCTGGCCCAGGAATAGTTATCAAGCAGTTCCGCCTTGGCGCTTTCACTCCGCACTTTGTCATAAACGAGGTTCGACGAGAGGTATTCGTTCAACGAACAACGCCGCAGGATGTCAGGGCGGAAGTGTAAGGTGTCCCCCGTAAGCAACTGGTGGTAGGCACTCTTCACCGAATAGACTTTGTCCGACTGTTGCTGCCGGGCAATCTTTTCGTCCACCATCATAATGTATGGAATGCCCTCTTCCCGCAAACTATCCAGCTCCTCCGTGGAGAGTATACCATTCTTGTATATCCCAACCAATTGTTCCTTGATGTACTGTAGGTAATTGGGCGAAGGAAGCACAGCCTTCAAACGCGAAGCATAGTCGGCCTCAAGCCTTTGCAAAGCCTTCTCCTCTACTTCACGGTCCCACTGGTAGTACGGATGGAATTGGGCAAGAAGGCTGTCCTGTTCGCGCTGTACCACCTGTTCGTCTTTATAGATAGGGAAATCAAACGTGGCCATCAGTTGCCCGTATCTCCAAGGCTTGTCTATATCAAATTGATAGCTGAACTTTCCTCCACGCGGCATGAAGTAAACAATAACAGCCACAGTTGCCACGAAAATCAATATCTTATATGACAATTCTCTAAAAGAATGTCTCTTCTTATTCTTGAAATAGCGCATGTTAATCGAATTTTTCGCGAAAAGTACGAAAAAAAACATTAGTGTGGAAAAAAAGGCTTAATTTTGCCCCCTAAAATGTAAATTAAGGAAGAGAATATTATGGCAGACAGAAAAGTCAGAGTTCGTTTTGCCCCCAGCCCCACGGGACCTTTGCATATAGGTGGTGTGCGTACGGCATTGTACAATTATCTTTTTGCAAGACAGCATGGCGGCGATTTTATTTTCCGCATTGAAGATACGGATAGTAATCGTTTCGTACCGGGAGCGGAAGAATACATCATCGAGGCTTTCAAATGGCTGGGCATCCGCTTTGACGAAGGTGTGACTTTCGGAGGAGATTACGGTCCTTACCGCCAATCAGAACGCCGCGATATCTACAAGAAATACGTGCAGGTACTGCTAGACTCTGGGAAAGCTTATCTGGCATTCGATACGCCCCAAGAGCTTGAAGCCAAACGTGCTGAAGTACCCAATTTCCAATATGATGCTTCCACCCGCATGCAGATGCGCAATTCGCTTACGCTTTCCAAGGAGGAAGTCAATGCCCTTTTGGACGAAGGGAAACAATACGTCGTGCGCTTCAAGATAGAGCCAGGTGAAGACGTGCATGTGCACGACTTGATTCGCGGTGAAGTGGTCATAAACTCTTCCATCTTGGATGACAAGGTACTCTACAAGTCTGCCGACGAGCTCCCCACCTACCATTTAGCCAATATCGTAGACGACCATCTGATGGAAGTATCCCATGTCATCCGCGGCGAAGAATGGCTTCCGTCAGCCCCATTGCATGTGTTGCTCTACCGTGCTTTCGGTTGGGAGGACACTATGCCTGCCTTTGCCCATCTTCCCTTGTTACTGAAACCAGAAGGGAACGGCAAGCTAAGCAAACGCGATGGCGACCGTCTGGGTTTCCCCGTATTCCCGCTGGAGTGGCACGACCCCAAAACAGGCGAAATGTCTTCCGGCTACCGTGAATCAGGTTATCTGCCGGAAGCCGTCATTAACTTCTTAGCTTTGCTGGGCTGGAATCCGGGCAACGATCAAGAGCTGATGTCTATGGACGAGTTGGTACAACTGTTCAACCTTTCACATTGTAGCAAGGCTGGTGCCAAGTTCGACTATAAGAAAGGCATGTGGTTCAACCATGAGTATATATTGCAGAAACCGGATGAAGAACTTGCCATTCTGTTCAAACCAGTAGCCGAAGCCAATGGCGTGGACGTAAGCCGTTATTCCGATGAGTACCTGACAAAAGTGGTTTCGCTGGTCAAAGGACGTGTGAATTTCGTGAAAGAACTATGGGAACAGGCCCGTTTCTTCTTTGTGGCTCCAACCACTTATGCGGAAAAAGATGTAAAGAAACGCTGGAGCATGGACACGCCACGCATCATGGAAGAACTGATGGAGGTGATTCGCGGCATAGAAGACTTTACATCGAAACCCTCGGAAGATGTCGTGATTGGCTGGATTACGGAACACGGTTATCACATGGGGAATGTGATGAATGCCTTCCGTTTGGCCGTGGTGGGCGAATGCAAAGGCCCGCATATGTTCGACATTACAGAACTTTTGGGAAAAGAAGAAACGCTAGCCCGCATCCGCCGTGCCATCGAGGTACTGGGCTGACACTATAACAAGAAGTTGCTATGCTCTACGATTTGGCCATAATCCTTTATGACATTGCGGTACATCTGGCAGCCCCATTCAGCCGGAACCCCCGCAAGATGATGAAGGGACATTGGGTGGTGTACGAACTCCTGCGCCAGCAACTGGAGAAGGACGTGCGCTACATTTGGTTTCATGCCGCTTCCTTGGGAGAGTTTGAGCAAGGCCGCCCGCTAATAGAGAAGATCCGGGAAAAATATCCGGACTACGGCATCCTGCTGACATTCTTCTCCCCCTCCGGCTACGAGGTGCGCAAGAATTACCGCGGAGCGGACGTAGTCTGCTATCTGCCTTTCGACAAACGCCGTAACGTGAAGAAGTTCTTGGACATCGTAAATCCCTGCATGGCCTTTTTCATCAAATACGAATTCTGGAAGAACTACCTGGACGAGTTGCACAGACGCCGTATCCCCACATACAGCGTTTCGTCCATATTCCGCCGAGGGCAGATATTCTTCAAGTGGTACGGGGGCACGTACCGCCACGTACTACGCAACTTCGACCATCTGTTCGTACAAAACGAACGTTCCAAACGCTATCTTGCGAAAATCAACATCAACCGGGTCACAGTAGTCGGCGATACGCGCTTCGACCGTGTGCTGCAAATACGTGAAGAGGCCAAGTCGCTGCCGTTGGTAGAGCTCTTCAAGGGTAATGCCATGACGTTGGTGGCGGGCAGTTCGTGGCAACCCGACGAAGATTTGTTCATCGAATACTTCAACCGCCATCCGGAGATGAAGCTCGTCATCGCACCGCACGTCATCGACGAGAATCACCTGGTAGAGATTATCCGCAAACTGAAGCGCCCGTACGTGCGCTATACCCGTGCCGATGAACAAAACGTCCGAAAGGCCGATTGCTTGATTATCGACTGTTTCGGCCTGTTATCTTCCATATACCGTTATGGTGACATCGCCTATATAGGCGGGGGCTTTGGAGTCGGAATTCATAACACGCTGGAGGCTGCTGTATACAGCATCCCGGTGTTGTTCGGCCCGAAATACCAGAAATTCCAGGAGGCCGTGGAACTGATAGACGCCAAGGGCGCGTACTCCATCAAAGACGGGGCGGAGTTATACGGAATACTCGACCGCCTGCTTTCAGACAAGGTTTTCTTGGAAGAGACAGGGCATAACGCCGGTGCTTATGTAACCAGCCGCGCAGGCGCCACGGACAAGATACTTGGCATGATCAACTTCTAAGGGCAAGCCGTATGCCGCTGCCCATGGCATCTTCACACGCTATCCCACACACTCCCCATCAATCCGTTGTCCCAGTATTGTTCACTCCAACTTTAAAGCGAAGCCTCCGCCGGGAGCCAGATGCAATTTCAACTTGGAGTCGCGGTCCAATTGCAGGGTTTCACGCTTATAGTCGCGGCCTGCTCGATGGGCGTTTGCGCCATCGCGGAAGAGGGTAGCCCGGTAAGTCCGGTTGCCCAGGAAGGAACAATCCAACTCGATGTCGCGCGCTGTCCAGTCGGTGATGCCGCCCACATACCACACATCGCCCTTGCGGCGGGCAGTCACGATGTACTCGCCCATCTTGCCCTGCAGCACAAGCGTCTCGTCCCACACAGTAGGAATGGAGGCAATGAAGTCCAGCGACTCAGGCTCGCGCATGTAGTTGGAAGGACTGTCGCACAGCATGTTCAAGGGCGAATCGAACACCACGTACAGGGCCAGCTGGCGGCAACGCGTGCCTTGGCTCATCGGCTCGGAGTTGCACGGGAAGTAGTTGCCCTTCGAAGCGTTGCGCATGGCGCCCTGCGTGTAGTCCATCGGCCCGGCCACTTGGCGCAAGAAGGGTATCTGCACGTCATACTCCACCTGGTCGTGCGAGGCGGGGCTCCACTTCAACTGCTCCAGCCCGTTCACACCTTCGAAGTTCAGCACGTTGGGATAAGTGCGGTTCATGCCGGCTGGCTTGTACATGCCGTGCAGGTCGAGCACGAGGCGGTACTTGGCACACGTCTCGGCGGCGCGGCGGCAAAAGTCCGTCATCTGCTGGTCGTCGCGGTCCATGAAGTCCACCTTGAAACCTTTCACACCCATCGCCGCGTAGTGGCTGCACACCTGTTCCATGTCGCGTGCAAACGCGTGATAGCCCGCCCACAGGATGATTCCCACGTGCTTGGAAGCTGCATAACGCACCAGCGCAGGCAGGTCGAGCGAGGGCACTACCTGCATCAGATCGGCCTTGAGGTTCACGGCCCATCCCTCGTCCAGTATGACGTACTCTATGCCGTGCTCCGAGGCAAAGTCTATGTAGGCCTCGTAGGTGTCGTTGTTCACGCCTGCCTGGAAGTCCACACCGTCCAAGTTCCAGTCGTTCCACCACTCCCAGGCCACCTTGCCGGGCTTTATCCACGACGTGTCGTCCAACCGCGACGGCTCGGCCAACAGATAACTCAGGTTGCTGGCAGCCAAGTCCTTGTCGTCCATCGTGACGATGGCTATACGCCAGGGGAAGGCGCGCGGCCCGTCCACACGGGCTATGTATCCCTCGCGCTCCTCCACCAGCATTTGCAGATTATTGTGCCCACCCTGCTTCAGGCGTTTGGGATAGGGGGCGAATACGCCCACCAGGCTGTTCGTCTTTTCGGAACGGTTGAGGTAGAGGCCCGGATAGTCCTCCAGCGCGGCCTCCGTGATGCTGACGCGCGTCCCGCCAGGCAGTTGCACCGACAGGGGCAGGAACATGAGCCGTTGCCCGTCGAGCTGCGACAGCGGTGCCTCGGTGTACGTATTCTCAAAGGAGTTGAAGAATTGCGGTTCATATCCGCTTTCACCGCCGTTCCTCACGTAGGGCACGATGGCTTGCACGTCGGAGGGGAAGCGGTAGTCCACCTGCTCGGTCCACACGCGATAGGGCTTCTTCACCTTGCTTGTCCAGCGGTAGGCCACACCGTCGTCGTAGGCGCGGAACTCCACGCTCCATCCTCCTTTCAGCCTCAACGTCAATTCATTGTAACGCTCCTCTATGTCCGTTGCTCGATAGAAGGGAGAGGGCACACGGCCCGACACGCTGCGGCGCGAGGTGCCCGCCAGGCGCGGACGGTCGCCCACCACCGTCCCGTCCTCCAGCGTCATGGAAAGGGGCGAATCGGCCAACACCGTCTGCCCGTCGCGACAGACATTATAAGTCAAGCATTCATCCACCGTGACGGTAACTTGTAACGTTCCGTCGGGCGACTCGAGCGACAACCGTTTCCCGGCCTGTGCCGGAAGCATGGCCATCGCAAAGCAGAAAAAAGCAATTAGTCTTGTCATGATATCGATGTTATATAAGAGGTTTATCCCGTACATGTTCCGAGCGCGGGCGGAACACGTTGCGGCCACGCTCCGAACACACTCCGTCCGTACGGCCCGTATAAGCCTTACAAAGAACGAGAATTATCAATGGAAAAGCAAGGGAAGCCGGATATTTTTTTCAGGCAGACGGCCACGGCGTGCCACGCATCAGAGTTTTCCCCCGCAATGCCCCATGTCCTCCAGTCGACAGATGCCGGCATCCGCCATTTCACGAAGGAACAGGTGGGCGCACATTGCCGCGTCGTCGCCCGCACGATGATGGCGGCCGGAGGGAATGCCGAGACGAGCGCACAGGTAGTCAAGGGTATTGCAACCGAAACTATACAGCCTGCGTGCCGCCCGCAGGGAGCAATAATAAGTGATGTCCGGCTTGGGCAAGCCATACAACACCAGGGAGTGGCGGATGCAACAGATGTCGAAGGCGGCGTTATGCGCCACCAGCACAGGGCAGCATTCCAGGTAGCGGTTTATCTCAGCCCACACTTCCGGAAACTCCGGCGCATCGGCCGTATCGGCAGGACGTATGCCGTGAATCTGCATGTTCCAATAACTGTAACAGTTGCCTTGCGGGCGGACGAGCCACGAGCGGGTTTCGGCCACCTGCCCGTCACGTACCACACAAATTCCCGCCTCGCAAATGGAGGCCCGCTTGCCGGTGGCCGTCTCAAAGTCGATGGCCACGAAGTCCGGTTTGAAAAGAGTGGTTGCCATGTTTGCTGCCGTTTCTGGTTATCGCGCCACGAAGTTACGTGCTATCCGCGAAAAACCACGGATTAGACCCGGATTTTTTCCAAAGTCACCGCCTGTCCGCAAAAGAGATGGCATAAACGAAAGCGGCCAAGCAACGAATCTTGTTGCTTGGCCGATTACATTGTACCCAGACCCGGTACAAGACATAGAAACCATAGGAAAATAAAAGAATTTATCTTCTTTATTATCAACAACTTGCGTGTTTCTTATTTTCTCCGTTTTTGCCATATTTTGCCCATTTTCTGTTATTCAGTACACTTT
>CALUGY010000096.1 GCA_944320295.1 uncultured Bacteroides sp. | reverse complement strand
GGTTCATCACGTTGCCCCGGTAGGTAAGCTCCATGTCCGGATAAGGGTGCGACGTGTGCCGCCACACATGCACTTCGCGGCGGTATCCCATGCGGCGCACGGCCAACAGGCGTTCCACCGCAAGCCTGCGCCAGTCGGCCAGCAGCGATGAGGGGATGAACCACCCGGCGCACTCGTCCACCTCGGCGGCATGTGCCTCGAACGGCGTGTCGCCCAAGCGGCAAAGTTGCGTACGCAGGTTGTCGGACTGCGGAGTGCGTGCCGCCTGCTTTTCGTATGGGAAGGACATGACCGCGCGGTGCCCGTCCTCGTCCTCGGCAGCGAGGGCGCAGCCGACGCGTGTGGGCCACAACTTCCAGCGGAGGGCTATCTTCCGTTCGGCGGACTTGCGTGCCAGCGTCCGTTCGAACTCCTGGTCGTAGTTGCGGTAGAGGCACGTGCGGGGGGCTATGCGGGGCATGTCGCCGGCAGGAAACAGGCTGTTGCCCTCCACGCGGTTCACGCGGAAGCCCTGCAATGTGCCTTGCGCGTCTATGTAGCACACGCCGTCGCCGTTGTGGAAAGGTTTCACCCCTGCCACCACGAGGGCTCGGCCGCGGGTTCCCTTCATGGTACCCATCTCCTCGCCAAGCGATTTGGGTGTGTCGAACGAGGCCACATCTTCCGTACGCCCTTGCAGGAAGTAGCGCGTGAAACCTCTGCTGAAGCTCTTTTCCGGTTGTGGCGCGAATGTGTAACGGCATGTGCCGGACGAGGCCCGCACATACTCCTTGCGCCGGGCGAACAGGTCGTCCAGCCGGCGGCGATAGGCTGCGGTGATGTTTTTTACATACGAAACATCTTTTAGTCGGCCCTCTATCTTGAAGGATGTGACACCCGCGTCGAGCAATTCTTCCAGCATGTCGATACGGTTCAGGTCTTTCAGCGAGAGCAGGTGTTTGTGCCGGGTGATGACGTGGCCTTCGGCGTCGGTCAGCGTGAAGGGCAGGCGGCAAAACTGCGCGCACTCGCCCCGGTTGGCACTGCGGCCGAAGCAGGCTTGGCTGGCATAGCATTGGCCGCTGTAGCTCACGCACAACGCCCCGTGTACGAACACTTCGAGCGGGGTATCGGGACAGGCCTGGTGGATGGCGCGTATCTCGTCGAGCGACAGCTCGCGTGCCAAGACTATCTGGCGGAAACCCGCTTCGGCGAGAAACTTGACCTTCTCCACCGTGCGGTTGTCCATCTGCGTGCTGGCGTGCAAGGGGATGGGAGGCAAGTTCAGCTCGGTTATGCCCATGTCTTGCACGATGAGCGCGTCGACCCCCGCACGGTAGAGCGCCCATATCATGTGCTCCGTGTCGTCCAGCTCGTCGTCCCTCAGAATGGTGTTTACGGTGGCATAGATGCGGACTCCGTACAGGTGGGCATAGGTTGTGAGGCGGGCAATGTCTTCAAGCGAATTGCCTGCGGCGGCGCGTGCGCCGAACTTGGGAGCACCGATGTAGACGGCATCGGCCCCGTGGTTCACCGCCTCGATGCCGCACTTCAGGTTCTTGGCGGGCGAGAGCAACTCTATTTTGCGTGGGCTGTTCATGCGTTTGTGGGTTATCGGATATCGTCTATGTTGTAAGGCGTCTCTTGGTAAACAAAGTAGTTCAACCAGTTGGAGAACAATAGGTTGGCATGTGCGCGCCAAGTGACGCGCACGCCCCGGTCGGGACAGTTGTCCACATAGTAGTGGCACGGCATCTCGATGGGCAGGCCTTTCGACAGGTCGCGGCGATACTCCGTGTCGAGCGTGAGCGGGGAGTATTCAGAGTGGCCGGTGACAAAGAACTCGCGCCCACCGCGGGCCATGGCCATGTAGACCCCGGCTTCGGGCGATTCGGACAACAGCGTAAGCTCCGGCACCTTCAGTATGTCTTCGCGGCGCACTTCGGTGTGACGGCTGTGGGGCACGTAGAACACATCGTCGAACCCCCGGAAAATGGGGTGCAGCGGTTGCAGGGCGTGGTGTTCGAACACGCCGAACATCTTCTTGGGCAGCGGGTGCTTGGGCACGCCATAATGGTGGTAAAGCCCTGCCTGTGCCGCCCAGCATATGTAGAGGGTGGAGGTGACGTGTGTGCGGGCCCAGTCGAATATCTCTGTGATTTCCTGCCAGTAGTTCACTTCCTCGAAGTCCATCTGCTCCACGGGCGCACCGGTGATTATCATGCCGTCGTACCGCTCGTTGCGCATCTTCTCGAAGTCGGTATAAAAGGCTTTCATGTGCTCTATGGGCGTGTTTTTCGGGGTGTGGCTCTTAATCTTCATGAAGGCGATTTCCACTTGCAGCGGGGTGTTGGACAGCAAGCGCACCAAGTCTGTCTCCGTCGTGATTTTCAGCGGCATGAGGTTCAGTATGACGATGCGCAGGGGGCGTATGTCCTGCCCTGTGGCGCGGGTGGTGTCCATCACGAAGATGTTTTCCTGCTTCAGCAGTTCGATGGCGGGCAGTTTGTCGGGTAAATTCAGCGGCATGTTTCTTCTTACGGTTTTAGTGGCGCGGGCGGCGGCGGGCGAAGGCAGGCTCCGAGTGCGTCTGGTGGCGGTTTGCGGGTGGCTTATTTACGGTCCGGATTCGGGACATGTTGCGGCCGTACTCCGAACATGTTCCGTGTTTGCTCCGAACGTGTTCCGAGCGCGTTCGCAACACGTTGCGCCCGAATGCGGAATTCGTTGCACTTAAACGCGCTGTGTATGAGCCTATTCCGTCTTGGCGCGCCCACGTCGGTTTTTACTATGTGCGTGGTTCGCTTTTTCGGCGTGTAAAGTTAGGGATTTATGGCTGAAAGCCGAAATCGGGGAAGGTAAAAACTTGCTAAACCGCGTTTTCCGGCCACGCCGCCGGCTCAAAAGCGGCAACGCAGTTCTATGCCCGCCTGCACGGGCGTGCCGCTTTGGCGGAAGCCGTTGCCCATTGTCACGAAATAGAACGACGTGTAGTCTTTGTCAAGCAGGTTGCGTGCCCATAGCGACACGGCCCCCCGGCCTTTCTCAAAGTCCACACGGGCGTTGAGCGTGCCGTAGAAAGGCTGCGAGGCGCGGTTGTCTTCCGTCCAGTAGATGCGCCCGGCGGCATTGTAGCGCACGTTGAGGCGGATGCGGTCCAGCAGTAGTCCGGGCTTCAGCGTGAAGACGTATTGCGCTCCCGCGTCCAGCGTGTGGCGGGGGATGAAAGGGACGTAGCGGCCCCGATAGTCCACTTCTTCCGTACTGCCGGATGCGGCCATGCGGTAGTCGCGGAAGGTGGCGTAGGTGTAGCCGTAAGCTGTTTCGAGTGTCAATGCTTCTGTAGCCCGCAGGGTGAACGACGCTTCCGCGCCCAGGCTGCGGCTACGCCCGGCGTTGCGTGTCACGCGGCCCATGCCGTTGGCCGCGAACTGTGAGACTTGCTGGTCGCGCGTGTTCATCAGGAAGGCGGCCGCATCGGCTTTCAGCCGTCCATCCCACAAGGTGAGGTGCGTGCCCGCTTCGTAGCTCCACGTGTATTCGGGCAGGTAGCGTGCCGAGCCTGCCACGTCCACCTCCGTGGCGGGCATCATCTGTTCTATCATGGATGCGATGGGTGCCAGGCTTTCGCTGGCCGTCATGGCTTCTTTCATGGCGCCTTGCAGTTCGGACTGTACCAGGTCACTGAACATTTGTATGTTGTAACCTCCGGAGCGGTAGCCTTTGGCCGCCGTGACATAGACGTTGTTTCCTTCGGCCCACTCGTACTGTATGGAGGCTTTGGGCAGAAGTTGCACGTAGTCGTGTCCCAACTCCCCGCGTAGCGTGGCGGCTGTCTTCATGGCATTGTCCTCAAGTTGCATCGGGCCCATCCGGAAAGCGAAGCCGAAGTCCATGGGTTCCGACCAGGAGTCGTAGGCCAAGCGCAGCTTTTCGTAGTCCAGGCGCAGCCCGGCAGTCAGCGAGAGCCCTTTCAGCCACGGGCAGTTCCACGTGCTTTGATGGTAGACGGCCAGGCTTGTTAGCGGCGTGGAGAAGTGGCCGGGGATGGCCAGCTGGTCGTTGTGCACCGTCAAGTTCATTTGCGGCGCGTTGGGCGACGAGGGGAAGGCGTTGTTGGCGTTGTCCTCTATCAGTTGCTCTATGCCTTCGCGCTTGAGCAACACGGGAGCGGAGGTGCGCAGCCATTGCCTGAAACCGAATGCCCCGGTGGTCCATTGCCATCGGCCGCCCGGCTTGGACTTCAACACGATTTCCTCGCTTACCGTATTGGAACGTTGCGCCTGCATCAGCGTGAAGATGTCCCGGGGGCTGAAGTCCTGGTCCATGGTCATACGGTCGTTGAGGTGCTGGTATCCGGTGATGAAGCTCGCGATGAACGCCTTGGCCTGGTACTCCACGTTGAGGCCGCCGTTGAGCATGCCGCGGCGGTAGCCGCTCTCGTCGTTGTAGGCTATGCGGCCTATCAAGTCGGGGTAACGCTCCTCGCCGTCAACGCGGCCCGTATAGGCATAAGGATAGGTTCCTTGGTCGTTGTATTCGTAGCTCAGGTTGATGTCGAATTTCAAGTTGTCCTGTGGCAAGACAAGGGCGTGCAGCCTTCCGCCTCCTGCGTTGCCGCTGTCCATATGCCCTTTCTTGCATTCGTTCTCGAAGAATCCCCCGTCGTGCTCGTAGAACCCGCCTGCCGAGAAGGCGAACCGGGGCGATATGCGGTGATAGTGCGTGAGCGACACGTCGGCATCGCCGTTCGTTGCCCCGCCCATGCGCACGTCCGTGCCCTGGTAGGTGAAGGGCGACTTGGTCTGCACCTTGATCAGTCCGCCCATGGTGTTGCGCCCGTAGAGCATGCTTTGCGGGCCGCGCAGCACTTCTATCTGCTCTATGTCCGAGAAATTGAAGTCGAATGCCGACTTCTCTATGTAGGGGATGTTGTCCACGTACAGACCCACGGCGGGCGTGTTGATGCGCGACCCCACGCCGCGGATGTATACGGCGGTGGTGAGCCGCGAACCATAGTCGGGGATGAACAGGTTGGGTGTCACGCTGCTCAGCGACTTGATGCCGGTCACCTGTTTGGCCTGCATGTCTTGCCGTGTCAGCCTGTTGGAGGCGGCGGGCAGGTCGCGCAGGGCTTTCGTTTCCTTCGGTGCAGCTATGATGATTACTTCGTCTAGTTGTTGTGTCCGCAGGGTGTCGGCTTCTTCAGCCAAGGCTTGCGCGGCGGGCCAGAAGGCTGCTGCAAGCACGGCGGATAGGATATTTCGTACTGTCATGTAGGTTCGGATTGTCTTTTTTATTTCCGGGGCGCAAAGTAACGGCAAATTCCCGGTTTGTACAATCCTCATTTGTTATGAAAAGCGGACGGCCTGTGCCTGTTAGATGCTATCGGCTTCGATGTATCCGTGCAATACCGCGTAAATGGCCAGGCCCGCTACCGATTTGATGCCCAGCTTCTCGGTGATGTTCTTGCGGTGGGTGATGACTGTGGTCAGACTGATGCCCAGCTTGTCGGCAATCTCCTTGTTGATAAGTCCCTTGGCCAGCAGCACCAGCACTTCCGCTTCGCGGGCGGACAGTTCGTGCGCGTCGGCCGTGTTGCGGGTACCTTTTTCCTGCTTCCCTGTTTGAGGATGGCCGTGGGTTCGTAATAGAAGGATGCTTTTGGCCAAGTCTTTTTCATTTTGGTGCGTGTTGAGTGTGAGGATGCCCGCCGGTAGTTGCAGTTCCTCGCCGCCGGTCAGCACAATGGCCTTGGGACGGCGTGGCAGGAAGAAGCCCGTGTGCTCGAAATATACCTGCGCGGAGATGAAGTAGTGGGCGTACATGTCCGGCGTGTCGTCTGCAAAGTCTGCAAAGCTGCGGAAGGCACGTATCACGGCTTGCGGGATGACCTCTTGCAACAGGTTCTGCAGCCCGATGTTGCTGAGCGTGTCGGGGCTGATGATGGCAATCTCCGGGACTATGATGCCGTTTCCGTGCGGTCTGTGGGGAGGGGCTTGCTTTGTTTCCATGTGCTCCGTGCTATATAACGGTTTACTTCGGACGGGATGTGCGGGCGGTGAGATACCTGCGCAAAGGCTCGTCGTACCACTTCAGGCAGGCGTATGCCAGCAGCACGGAACCCACAATGATACCAATGGCCACGGGCCACGCTTGCGCAAAGGTCAGGCCGTTGTCCCACACCCAGGCATAGAACAAGTACATGAACGGGTAGTGCACCACATATACGGGATAAGATATGTCGCCCACGAACTTGCATATCCTGGCCGTACCCTTGTCGGTGGCATGACCCGACGCGCCGAGGTACACCAGCATGGGGAAGAGCAGGATGACGCACACGCTGTCGTAGATGCCATTCTTCCAAAGGGCTTCCATGCCGCCCACGTGGGGCAGGGAGAGCAGCAGGGCTATCCCCGCGCTGCATATCCAGAATGCGCCGCGTATACGTACGGGCTTGAACACGCGCGACATGAGCAGGCCCGCCGAGAACGAGAACATCACCCGGAGCATACCGCCGGGAAAGTTGTAATCTATCAAACTCCAGCCCACGCCCAAGTGTCCTGCGCCCGAGAAGTTGCCTATGGCGAACGTCGCAAGCCCTGCGCCCATCAACGCTACCAGCACGGCCAATGCCTTGGTGGACATGCGGCGGATGAACAGCGCATACAGCAGGTTACCTATGTATTCGAAGAACAGCGACCAGTTAGGCCCGTTGAGCGGAAACATTTCGTTGTTGCCGCGCACGTCGGCCGATGCGCCGGGCAATACGGGGAGTAGGAAGAGGTTGAGCAGCATGGCCAGCATGACGAGCGACAATGGCACGGGCGTATGGTCCCACTTCTCGCTACCCTGGATCAGGAAGGCTACTGCTCCCAGCACCACGCCCAGCACCACCATGGGGTGGAGGCGTATGAGCCGCCGCCTGATGAATCCGCCGGTGGTCATGGTGCGCTTCCAGCGGTCGTCGTAAGCGTAGCCGACAACGAAGCCGGACAATATGAAGAAAAAGTCCACCGCAAGATAACCGTGGTTGAAACGTTGATCGACGGGGCTTGTGGCAAACGCTTCGAACACATGATACCACATGACCAGGAGGGCGGCTACACCGCGCAGTCCGTCGAGCAGTTCGTAATGGGGTTTCGTGTCCGTCAACACGGGCGGGGTATTCTTTTGCATGGCGAGTACTGTTTATGTTATGTGCGTATGGTTATGCTGCTTGCCATTCCCGGCTTTCCGAGCTTGGAATTGACGGTGCCAAAGTTAGGGCATTGTGCGCTGGCACATTTTGCCCTACGTCAAAATCGGTTGCAAGCGGATGCTTTTGCCCTGCGCGCACGCAGCCTGCTGAGTGTGGAGATGGTGATGCCCAAGTAAGAAGCAATGTAGCCGAGGTTCACGCGCCGGCACACTTCGGGAAACTGCCGGACGAACTCCTCGTAGCGTGCTTGCGCGGGCAGGGTGAGCCGTTCGCGGTGACTGCGGTGCAGGCGGCGGTACTCGTTCTGGTGGATGACCCGCCCCCAGTTGCAAAGCTCAAGGTTGGTCTCCAGCAGGCGGGTCAGGTCGTCGAGCCGGATGCGGTAGGCTTCTACTGCCTCCAAGGTTTCCACGTATTCCTCGCTTTTTTTGTTTTAGTATAGTTCGTCCATGCTGAAGACGATGCTTCCCTCCCAGGCAAAGGAGGTGGTGATTTCTTCGCCCTCCACTATCCAGAAGGAACGTGTCATGCCCGTTTCTATGAAGTAGGCGTACTGGCAGAAGCGCCCCTCCTGAATGAGCAGGTGCTTCTTCGGGAAACGCATGGGCGTGAGGCAGGCCGCCAGTTGCCGGATGCTTTCGTCGGACACGGGGTATGCGGACTTTATCTTGGCTATGATGTTCTTCATGATGTTCAGTACGTGGTTTGCCGGGTTGCTTCGCAATATTGCGCCGCCGCTTCCGCGCAGCGTTCGCCGTCGATGCCTGCCGAGACGATGCCTCCGGCATATCCCGCTCCCTCCCCGCAGGGAAAGAGGCCGCGCAGCCTGACGTGTTGCAAGGTGTCCGGACGGCGCAGGATGCGCACGGGCGACGAGGTGCGCGTCTCCATGCCTATCATCACCGCTTCGTTGGTCAGGAAGCCGCGTGCGTTTTTGCCGAACTGCCGGAATCCCTGTTCCAGCCTTTGGCCGATGAAGGAAGGCATCCAGAAGTGCAGGGGCGACGATACCAGCCCCGGGGCGTAGGACGATTCCGGAAGGTCGTAGCTCAGGCGGCGGTTGCAGAAGTCGGCCATGCGTTGCGCGGGCGCGGTTTGTTTGCGGTTGCCTTGTAGCCAGCAGAGGCGTTCCAGCTGTTCTTGCAGGAGCATCATCCGCAGGGCAGGATGTTCCGAGGCGGGCGCGTCGAGGGCAGGGTCGTCCAGGTCTTCGGGCCGAATCTCTACTACCATGCCGCTGTTGCTCCAACGCGAGCCCCGGTTGCTGGGGCTCATGCCGTTCACCACGATTTGTTCCGGGCCGCTGGCGGCGGGCACCACGAAGCCTCCCGGGCACATGCAGAAGCTGTACACGCCGCGTCCTGCGGCCTGTGTCACGAAGCTGTACTCGGCGGCGGGCAGGTACTTGCCGCGTCCCTCGCGGTTGTGATACTGTATGCGGTCTATCAGTTCGGAAGGATGTTCCAAGCGCACGCCCACGGCGATGCCTTTGGCTTCGATTTCCACCTTGTCCGCTGCCAGGCGGCGGTATACATCGCGTGCGGAATGGCCCGTGGCCAGTATGACGGGGCCTAGGAACTGCTCGCCCGTGTGGGCCACGATGCCTTTCACCTCGTCGCCCTCCACAAGGAGCGCGTCCATGCGGGTCTGGAAATGCACTTCTCCCCCGCAGCGCAGTATGGTGGCGCGCATGTTTTCGATGACGCGGGGCAGCTTGTCGGTACCGATGTGCGGGTGCGCGTCGGCCAGGATGGCTGTGGGCGCGCCGTGCTGGCAGAACACGTGGAGTATCTTTTCCACGTTGCCGCGCTTCTTGCTGCGTGTGTAGAGCTTGCCGTCGGAGTATGCGCCCGCGCCTCCCTCGCCGAAGCTGTAGTTCGACTCAGGGTCTACGCGCTGCGTGCGGCTTATCTGCGCCAGGTCTTTCTTGCGTTCGCGCACGTCCTTGCCGCGCTCCACCACCACGGGGCGCAGTCCCAGTTCGATGAGCTTCAGCGCGGCAAACAGTCCGCCGGGGCCGGCTCCCACCACCACCACTTGCGGCTTGCCGCTTACGTCGGGATAGTCCGTGTGTCGGAACGGCTCGTCTGCGGGCACTTCGTTGATGTACGCGCGCACGCGAAGGTTGACGTACACCTGCCGTTGCCGCGCGTCGATGCTGCGCTTCAGTATGCGCAGGGCGTTGATGTTTTGCCCGTCGATGCCTTTTTCCTGTGAGATATGCGCCTTAAGCCGCAGCTCGTCGGCCGCCGTTTCGGGCGGCAGGCGCAGGTCGTATTCTTGAATCATAATCCGTAGGCTAATGTGTGGAGCAAAGATACGGAGAACTTGTGACATACGGGTGTTGTTTGCCGAAAAAGTAGGACAAACCTGTTGCCTCCCGCAGGGCGGTATATGGGGCCTGCGGGCGCAACGTGTTCCGTCCGTGCTCCGAACGCGTTGCGTCCGCGCTCCGAGTGTGTTGCGGGTACGCTCGCAACGCGTTGCGTTCCCGGAGAGGATATGATGGGAATTATATCAGTTGATAATCAGTAGTTTATCTCCGTGCGTGAAAAATTCCCGCGCGGCAATCCTTGTCTTCGTCGTTTTTCTGTACGCAAGCTGATAACGGGATAAAGAACATGAACCCGCCGTCCGCCGTGTGTGGCAGCCACAAAAAAAGGATGCGTCCATCGGACGCATCCTTTCCATTATGCCTTTTTGTGGGAGGTTGGTTTATTCTCCCGGATGAATTGCTTCAGAAGGGCAAACATCTGCGCAAGTACCACACTCGGTGCAAGCTTCCGGGTCGATGGAATACTTGTCGCCTTCAGAGATAGCCCCTACCGGACACTCGTCGATGCAAGTGCCGCAAGCAATACAGTCGTCACTAATTACGTAAGCCATTTTGTTTCGGTTTTAATTGTTAGTTCAATAGTTATCGTGGCAAAAGTACCGCTTTTATCTTTTCGTTGTTCCTTTTGTGTAGTAAAAAGGATTAATTTGTATGTTGTCTAAATAAAAAATACGGCTTCCGCTTGTGGCTTCGTACGCTCCCTTCCATGGGGGCGCGGGCAATAAAACGCGGCTTTTGCCGTTTATTTTGTCGTGAAACGCATTCTCGCCATATTGCTTTCGCTCGTTGTGGTTTGCGCCGTCGCGGCACAGGAGCGTAAAGTGCAGAACCGCCCGTACATAGACCAACGCAGGTGGCACTACGGCTTTTTGGCCGGGCTGCATGTGCAGGACTATAAGTTCGCGCACACGGGATACGTCACCGACGACGGGCAGGCATGGTTTGCCGACGTGCCCGAATATTCGCCCGGATTCAGCGTGGGTGTATTGGGTGAGCTTTACCTGAACCGTTTCCTGGCCTTGCGGTTTACTCCGGCTTTGCACTTCGGCGACAAGCGGGTGGTATTCCGCGAGTGGACAAGTGGCGAGGAACATGTACAAAACGTGAAGTCGGCCTACGTGGCCTTGCCGGTCGACTTGAAGTTCAGCGCCGAGCGGTTCAACAACTACCGGCCCTACTTGGTGGCGGGTGTGGCTCCTGCGTATGACTTTAGCGTGCGGAAGCAGCGGGCCTTGCTGGTAAAGCCTTTCGACTGTTATGTGGAAGTGGGATTGGGGTGTGACTTCTATCTGCCTTACTTCAAACTGATACCGGAGCTGAAGTTCTGTTTCGGCCTGGCCAACCTTTTGGACAAGGACCGCCGAGACCTGACGGACAAGTCGTTGATGAAGTTCACGGAGTCGTTGGAGAGGGTCTCTTCGCGGATGGTGGTGCTTACGTTTTACTTTGAGTGAGGAGGGGCGGCGGGCTTAGGCGAACTCCAGCCCGAACTGTTCTTTCAACTCCAGGAGTGCCTTGTTCTTTTCGGCCATCATCTGGAACTTTTCCACGCGGCTGTAGGCACGTTTCACTTCACCTGCCTTGCTGACGCGTACGGCTATCGTCACTTTGCGGTTCTTGAGCCGGCGGCGCAGGTAGTCTTGCAATTCGGGCACCATGCTGTTGAAGTCCTTGGCGACGATGGGATTGTCCACCATCACTTCGCACGCATGGTCGTCGAGCAATGCCACCTTCATGGCTTGCATGCGTTTGGCAATAGCCGTCTGTTCCTGGGGTAACCGCCCCGCGTATTCCTGCCAGTAGTAGTTCACGTCCCTTTCGGTAATCATGTAATCTTCTTCGGGCATGGGGGCCTCCTCAGCCTGTGGCATGGCGGGCTTTGCTGCCTGGGCCTGTTCTTCTTGGCGCGCATTTTTGATGGACAGGCCGAGCTTGTCTTTGGGGATGACGCGTATCTTCTTCTCCTCCTGTCCCTGCTTTGCCAATACGGATACGATGTGGGCGGCGGCTGCCTGCCCGGTGGAAGGGGCGTCGGCCTGGGTTGCTGGTTGCTGCCGAGTCTGTTGCGGGTTGTTTGCCGGTGCGGGTTGTTGACGTGCAGGCTGGGGTGCGGGGGCTGCCTGGGGCTGTGGTGCAGGCTGTTGGGCGGCAATGGGTTTGATGGCCGGCCGCGTGCCGCCGTCGCCTCCGGGCGTGGAGCCTCCGGGCTGGATGAGCTGGGCCACTTGTATCAGCGTCAGTTCCACCAAGAGGCGCTTGTTCTTGCTGTTGCGGTAGTTCAGGTCGCAGTCGTTGCAGAGCTTCATGGCCTGGTAGAGGAAGGGGAGGGGGCAGCGGACGGCCTGCGCTTGATAGCGTTCGCGTATGCTGGCTCCCACTTCGAGCAGGGACAGCGTGGCCTCGTCGCGGCTTACGAGCAGGTCGCGCAGGTGCAGGGCCAGGCCGGTGATAAAGTGGCTTCCCTCGAATCCCTTGTTCAGCACGTCGTTGAAGAGCAACAGGGCGCCGGTCACGTCGTTGGCCAGGAAGCAGTCCGTCAGGCGGAAGTAGTAGTCGTAGTCCAGCACGTTGAGGTTCTCTATGGTACTCTGGTAGGTGATGTGCCCGCCGGTGAAGCTCACCACCTGGTCGAATATGGAGAGGGCGTCACGCATGCCGCCGTCGGCCTTGAGGGCTATGATGTTCAGGGCTTCCGGTTCGGCGGTGATGCCTTCCTGCGAGGCCACGTACGTCAGGTGCTCCACGGTGTCCTCCACGCTGATGCGGTTGAAGTCGTATATCTGGCAGCGCGACAGGATGGTGGGCAGTATCTTGTGCTTCTCCGTGGTGGCCAGGATGAAGATGGCGTGGTGCGGCGGCTCTTCCAGCGTCTTGAGGAAAGCGTTGAAGGCCGCGGCCGAGAGCATGTGCACCTCGTCTATGATGTACACCTTGTAGCGGCCTATCTGGGGCGGGATGCGCACTTGCTCCACCAGCTGGCGGATGTCGTCCACCGAGTTGTTCGAGGCGGCGTCCAGCTCGTGTATGTTGTACGAACGTTGCTCGTTGAAGGCGCGGCACGACTCGCACTCGTTGCACGCCTCGCCGTCGGGCGTGGGGTGCAGACAGTTGATGGTCCTGGCGAAGATGCGGGCGCAGGTGGTCTTGCCCACGCCGCGGGGGCCGCAGAACAGGTAGGCATGGGCCAGCTTGCCGGTGCTGATGGCATTCTTCAGGGTGGTGGTCAGGGCACGTTGGCCCACGACGGAACGGAAGGTGGACGGGCGGTACTTGCGCGCCGATACGATGTAGTTTTCCATACTCGGGAGTCTCTTGTCGCTTACGTGATGTGCAAATGTACGCAAAAAAACGGAATATGTCGGTTATTCCCCTTATCTTTGTGGGCACCGGAGGCGCGGGCCCCGGCATTCCATCTTATCAACCGACAGTAACACAGGTATGGACAAACTCGTATCCCTCTGGCAATCTGTGCGGAAGCACAAGTATCTGGTGACGCTCCTGGCGTTCGTGGTCATCATTGTATTCCTGGACGAGAACAACGCGCTGCGCCGCCTGGGCCTTGCCGCCGAGGAGCGTCGCCTGCGCGGCGAGATAGAGCGTTACCAGCAGGAGTTTGACGAGTGCACCGAGCGGCTGAACGAGCTGGATGCCGACTCGGCCGCCCTGGAGCGCATTGCCCGCGAGCGCTACATGATGAAGAAGCCCGACGAGGACATCTTCGTGTTCGAGGAAGACTTAAAGAAGCAAGACTGATTATGGAGAAAAGGAACCGACTGCTGTCCGCCCTGTTCGTGGCGGGCGCGCTCATGGTGCTGGCCGGCTCGGCCGTGCACATCACAGGCTGGGTGCTTGCACCATATATATATACGGCAGGCGCCGTGCTGGTGGCCGTGGCGCAGATACTCACGCCCCCGCGCAAGAAAAACTTCGTACTGAACCGCCTGCGTGCGCAGCAGGTGCTGGGCGCGCTGCTGCTGGTGGCCGCCGGCGTGCTGATGTTCGCCCTGCATCGTCACGAGTGGGTGGTGTGCCTGGCCGCAGGCGCGGTGTTCGAGCTGTACACCGCCTTCCGCATCCCGCAGGAGGAGGAAAAGGCGTAGAAGCCCGCGCCGCCCCGTCCCGTCCTTCCCCCAAAGGGGAGGGGAAAAGGACGTCCGCAGGGTCCGTTTTCTCAAGGATTTTTACCGTTTTGAAAATGGAAGCGCATCCCGTTAAAAATGGAAGCGCATGGCGTTGAAAATGGAACCGCATCCATTTCTAACTGGAAGCGTATCCGTTTGTAAACGGAACCGCATCCGTTTTCAGCCGCGTGCGCTTCCGCCCCGTACCTGCCGCGCCCCCATGCCTTTTCCCCGCCCTTCCCCCGTCCTATATATATTATATAAATGTGTATCCCCCTCCCGTCCCCTTTCCGTCCCGCTCCGCGCGCTCCCCGTAACCCCCTGTCTTCCAGCCCCGGC
>CALUGY010000095.1 GCA_944320295.1 uncultured Bacteroides sp. | reverse complement strand
GTCATCACCGACGAATTGGCACGCCGTCTCTTTGGTACTGTTCGTGGCGTGGTGGGGCGTTCGTTCAGCCTGAACCATGTGGATTGCCGGGTGTGCGGGGTTGTGAAGTCGGCCAGCATTCTCACCTCTCGTTCGTATGCCAACATCTACCTGCCATACAGCGTGGAGCCTACTTACAAAGAGCCTGTTTCCTATGACCCGATACATGCTTATGTCGGATGCTACCAGCTGATCTTTCTCGTGCGCGATGACGAGCAGGCCGAGGCCCTTCGTAACGAGGTGGCCGACTTGCAGCGTAATGTCAACGTGCAGAACAAAGGCAAATGGCAGGTGGAACTCTGGCAGCAACCGGTTTCGAACACGGCCTATGCCTTCCAGCAGAATATGCAGAGCGACTTCGACACGTGGGGCATCGTGAAGACCCTGCTGCTCGTCATGGCCGCCCTGCTCCTGGTGCCGTCGCTCAACCTGAGCGGGCTTATCTCCAGCCGCATGGAGAACCGCTTGCCTGAGATGGGCGTGCGCAAGTCGTTCGGGGCGGGCAGGGGCAGGCTACTCTCGCAGGTGATGTGGGAGAACCTGGTGCTCACGCTCCTCGGCGGCCTGCTGGGCCTGCTGCTGGCGTGGCTGCTGCTCTACGTGCTGCGCGACTGGGTGTTCACTATGTTCGACACCTATCCGGAAACTTTTTCCACCTTCGGGGCTGTCCGCGTGCCGGGCGAGGTGCTGTTTGCCCCTGCGGTGTTTGTCGGGACGTTGCTGTTCTGCCTGGTCATCAACTTGCTGTCGGCCTTCCTGCCGGCTTGGCATTCGTTGCGCCGCCCCATTGTGGCTTCGTTGTTCGAGAAACGTTAACCCTCATTTCTTAACCTGTACAAAATATAGATAACGATATGCTGAAACTGATAATGAAAAACCTCTGGTCGCGCCGCCGCCGCAACGGCTGGCTGCTGGCCGAACTGATTCTGGTGACGGTGGTGAGCTGGGCCATCCTTGACCCTGTGCTCGTGACAACGTACGACCGTAGCTTGCCCCTCGGCTACGATGCTGACCGCCTGTGCGTTGTTTCCCTTGCCGTCCTGCCGCCCGATGCCGCAGGCTATGTGCCCGAACCGAATGACTCGGCCACGCGGGTGAACAACTACTTCAACCTGGTGCGCCACGTGGAGAACCACCCGTCCGTGGAGATGGCATCCCCTCTGCTTGGCAACATGTACCTCAACTCTACGGGTGTGAACCTTTCAGAGTATTTCACGGAAGACAAGCCTGTAAAGCAGAGTGTGCTGATTATGGATTTCATGCCGGGCACACGCTTCTTCGAGACCTACGGCATGAAGCCCGGCGAGGGTTGCACGGCCGAACGCCTTTCGTCATACAGCTATGGCAAGAACGACGTGGTGCTGCCCGAAAACACCGCCCGCATGCTCTTCGCTCCGGGCACCAATGCCATGGGGCATGCTCTCTACGGGCAGTTATGGACGAGGGATACAATCCGTCACCAGGTAGTTGCTACGGTGGCCGATGTCAAGGCCTTCAGCGACTCCTATCCCATGCCGCTGCTGTTCCGCCCTGTGCTCTCCTTTACCGGGGCTTCCGTGCCCGATGCCACGCAGGTACTGGTGCGCCTGAAGGACGGGGTGAGCATGGAGCGTTTCCTTCATGAGTTCCGCCCGTGGATGGCAAAGGAGCTGCGCCATGGCAACCTGTATGCCAACAACGTGACCTCCTACCGCGACATCATCTCCCTGCGCGAGTCATATACCAGCACGCCCATCTACCACCGCAACCTCTCCATGGCCATCTTCTTCCTTGTGAACCTATGTTTGGGTGTGGCCGGCACCTTCTGGTTGCAGACCCGCACGCGGCGCGAGGAGGTGGGAGTATTGCTGTCGTTCGGCGGCACGCCCTCTTACATCTCCCGCCTGCTCATGGGCGAGGGACTGGTGCTCACGTTGACGGCTACCGTCACGGGGTGTCTCATTTACCTGCCCTATGCCTTGCTCGAAGGACTGAATAAAGGAAACGCCTTCTTCCCGGACATCGCGGCCTATTGGGTGACGGACTTTGCCCAGCACTACCTTGTCGTGTCGCTTGTTATTTTCCTGCTGCTGCTCGTGGTGGTATGGGCAGGCATATACATCCCGGCGCGCAGCATCAGTCGCATCCATCCCACCGACGCTTTGCGCGACGAGTGACGCGGCTGCATGTAAACATCGATTAATAAAACATTCACATACTAAAACAAAGAACATTATGGACATGATTAAACTGACCGGTATCAACAAGATATACCGAACGGACGAAATCGAGACGCAAGCTTTGGAGAACGTGAACCTCGAAGTGCCGAAGGGCGACTTCCTCAGCATCATGGGCCCGTCCGGCTGCGGCAAGTCCACCTTGCTGAACATCATGGGCCTGCTGGACACTCCCACCAGCGGCACGGTGGAGATTGCAGGGACAGAGACCGGCAAGATGAAGGACAAGGAGCTGGCCGCCTTCCGTAACCGCAATCTGGGCTTCGTGTTCCAGAGCTTCCATCTTATCAACTCCCTCAACGTGATAGACAACGTAGAGCTACCCCTGCTTTACCGTAGGATGGGTGCCCGTGAGCGTCGCCAGCTGGCCGAGGAAGTGTTGCACAAGGTAGGCATGACCCACCGCATGCGCCACATGCCCTCACAGCTGTCCGGCGGACAATGCCAGCGTGTGGCCATCGCCCGCGCCATCATCGGCAACCCGGAGATAATCCTGGCCGACGAGCCTACCGGAAACCTCGACTCGAAGATGGGCGCGGAGGTCATGGAACTCCTGCAGCAACTTAATGAGGATGACGGCCGCACCATCGTCATGGTGACGCACAACGCCGACCAAGCCAAGCTGACGCGCCACACCATCCGCTTCTTCGACGGCAGGCAGATAGGCTGACATTTCCCACGGGACGCACTTCCATGCCCCGTCCCCCGCGCTTTGACCGGACATGAAGTACGGGATGGGCTAGGCATCATGCACGATGATGGTAGTCATCATGCAGGATGATACCCATCATGTAGGATGATTCTTATGTCATCCGACGTTTGAACCGATTATAAACCCTATTTTAAGCATAAACAAACCATGGTTAAGCAATATTTGCAGTAAGTATGGCAACTGTTCCGCCAACAGCCGGTTGTCGCGTGGATTACGGTGGCGGGCACCGCGCTCTCCATCTTCCTCATCATGCTGGTGGTAATGGGGGTGACGACTTACCCCGTGAGCCTGCCCGGACAGTCCTCCGTGGCGGTCGACGTGCGCGCCACCGACAGCGCCATGGCATGGAGGCTCAGTACTGCCCTTGTCCCCATGCACTATTGCGACCTACCACGAAGCCGCCTACTGCCGTACCACAGTCATCAACATAGACTTCCTGCGCCACCAACCGACAAGTGTTCTCCCGCCTCATAGCCAAGGGAATGTGCCTCCTTGTGACCGTTACCCCGCTGGTCTTCGCCACGGACTACCTGCTGGCACACTCCGAGCTGAATGCCTCGGCCTCTCCTTTGCCTGTGTGGCCCTGACGATGGTGGCAGGCATCGGCATACCGGCTTACCAGGCCATGAGAGTCCCCCCGGTCGAGTCGCTCCGCGACGAGTGACACACCCCGGCCGCCGCCCGTATCACATTTATTTGCAAAAAAGTAACTGATTGCCTTGCATTGTCGTGGAATATTCGTACCTTTAGGCGTATGTTTACAGACGACTCATTATACCGCATCAAGTCCAATGACACGCCACCCGCAACCGGACGCGTGCTCATCTCAGAGCCGTTCCTCAACGACTGGCACTTCGGGCGTTCCGTGATACTCATGGTGTCACACTCACGCAAGGGTTCCATGGGGTTGATACTGAACAAGCCCCTCCCTGTGGCGTTGAACGACATCATGGACAACCTTGACTATCCGGAAGACATACCCGTGTATTGCGGAGGGCCCATGTGTACAGACACCCTCTTCTACCTGCATACCTTCAAGGGCCTGGAAGACGCATATCCCATTGCCGACGGCCTGTATCTCAACGGCGACTTCGACTGCATCAGACGATACCTGAAGAACGGGCGGCCCGTCCAGGGATACCTGCGCTTCTTCCTGGGATACACCGGGTGGGAAGCAGGCCAGCTTGCCGAGGAAATCAGCCAAGACACATGGATGGTAGGGCAGGAGACCAACGACACCATCATGGACGAAGCCACGACTCCCACCCTCTGGAAGGACGCACTCTCACACCTGGGGGAAAAGTACCGTATCTGGTCCCGTTTCCCGTTGATACCCACCATGAACTGACGCTTCACACCCTACTTGCCGTGCGGGTGCATCCACTCCTCACGCAGGCATTGCAGCATCACCACGTCACGGAACTCACCCCCCGACAGCCACCACTCCCTCAGCACGCCACACTCCTTGAACCCGCACGAACGGAAAAGCTTCAGACTAGCCGTATTCCCCGCCTCTATGTGAGCCTGCAACTGGTGGAACCGGAGGAAACCGAACACATACTCACACATCAACAGCAACGCCTCCCTCCCCAGGCCACTCCCGCGGAACTCCCGGAGCAACGATATGCCCACCTCGCCCCGCATATGCCGCGGACTGAAGTCCGTAACATCTACTGTCCCCACCGCACACCCACGTTCCTTGTGCTCGATGGCAAGCCGCACTTGCCGGTCGGCATACAAGTCACTCTGCGTCATGGTCACATATTGCTCCATCACATACCTTGAGTAAGGTACCGAGAAGTTACTCACGTCCCAGTTCGCCGGACAGTTCTCAATCGCACAGAGGAATTCCACGTCCTCCGGCTCCAGCGCCCGCAGTCTCACACGGATGCCGTCCAAATAATATCTCTCCATATCTCACACGTAACATTTGTCAGGAGTCACCAGCACGTTCCGCTCCGGGTTATACGTGGCAAGCCTGGCCCCCGTCCCTTTCAATCGTTCCACACACTTAAGCAACTCGCTCACAGGCTGATGCTTGATATCATACAGCGCAAACACGTCCCTCTCCACCAGCATCGCACGTTCCTTGCCCGTGGGCACATCCGCACCAGGCGACATCTGGATGACGTTTCCCTGGAGGTGATACTTGCGCAACAGTTCGAACACCCGGTCCGCGGAATCCTTAGGCAGGTAGGAGAGGAACAGCGGCTCTCGCTCCCGTCCCTTACGCCCGTACACCAACCGGTGGAACCACACCCGCAGGCAGCCTCCCACGACCAGCATCCCCAGTCCGAGTGCCACCACGGGACACGCGACTGCCCGCCACCCGACACGCGTCTTCCGGTAGTACTGCCACGTGGCTCGGTGGAACTGCCGCACATGTCGGTACGACCACCTGTCCGTACTCATCCCCTTATAGTGAAGCATGGGTGTGGGCAGGTAATAGTTGTAATACGCCGCCTGCCGGACACGTACCGACAAGTCCACGTCTTCCGCATACATGAAGAACCGTTCATCCAGTCCCCCAAGCTCCCTGATCAGGTCGGCACGGATGGTGAGGCACGCGCCAGACAGCACGTCTACCACGCCACGCTCCCCCTCAGCCACACGCCAGGCATAATAGTCATTGCACCGCGAACGGGGGAACAGCCTCCCCAGTCCCGTCATCTTACAGAAGCAGGAGAGTAGGGTAGGATCGCCCCGCTTGGACTCCGGCAGGAACACGCCCGACGCATCCAGCATCCGTACACCCACCGCACCTGCATCGGGCGTACGATCCAGCAGGTTCAGCACGTCCCTCACCATCCGTTCCGGCAGCAGGGTATCGGGGTTGAGAAACATGACATACCGCCCCTCACACCAGCGCAACACCTGGTTGCACGCACGGGCGAAACCCACGTTCTCCTTATTATATATATAATGTATATACCGGTTCCTCAGCCATGGCCACTTACGTGACCCGTCGGTCGAGGCATTATCCACTATCCACACCTCAGCGTCCACATACTGCAGCGCGCTGTCAAGCGACACCAGGCATTGGTCCAAGTAGTGGCACGCATTGTGGTTCACGATGATGATGCTCAGTCTCATCCTTGTCCCTCCTCTCCATGGTTACCTTCCTCACGCTCCCTGTCAATATGCAGTTCCCGCTTCACACGTGCCTGGCTCGGCACACAGAACAGACTGGCCACCAAGCCAATCAGACCACACAATATCCCCTTGCTACTCACGCAAGTGTAATACGTCCAGAACCCGGTGGCCACCACCACCAGCAACGCACCTGTCCGCACCACATTCCAGTACACATACAGCTGCAACGCCCGTACGATGTTCACCCTGTCCACCCGGTGGGCCATGGCCCAAGAGTAGACCTTCAGCGACAGCGGGACAAGGGCAGCAGTCAGCAGGATGCACGTAGTCTCCATCACATACGTGCCGCGCACATCACCGGCCAGAGCCCCCTCCATGAGCACCCCGCTCTCGTATAACACCACCATGGCCGCAGGCACCACCCACAGGCACACATACATCGCAGTCACCCGGCGCGACACCCGTCTAATCATTCCTTCCATACCTATATATATATATGTGTAACACATCACTCATTGCACCCCTGTAAAGGGAGTCCGGTCCTTGATGCTACGTCCCAGCGTCACCTCGTCCGTATACTGAAGCTCATCGCCTACCGCGATACCCCGCGCTATGATGCTAAGCTTCACACCAGTCGACTGAAGCTTGCGCCAGATGTAATACCCAGTAGTGTCACCCTCCATGGTGCTACTGAGAGCCAGGATCACTTCCCTTACCGGCTCCTCCTGTGTCCTACGTACCAGACTGTCAATCTCCAAGTCACCAGGCCCTATGCCTTCCATGGGAGAGATCACCCCACCCAGTACATGGTATAACCCGTTGTATTGCTGTGTTGACTCGATGGCCATCACGTCTCTCACCCCCTCGACCACACAGACCAGACCCCGGTCCCGCTGCTTGTCCCCACAGATGTCACACACGTCCCTGTCCGACAAGTTGTGGCATACTCTGCAATACTTCACCTCGTGTCTCAGCGTCCCGATGGCACGTACAAACCCGTCCACCTCCTCCTCGTCCTGCCGAAGCACATGCAAGGCAAACCGCATGGCAGTCTTACGCCCCACACCCGGCAACTTGGCAAAGGCATCGATGGCCTGTTCCAATAACAACGACGGATAACGGTCACGCACCATCGCCCCCTCCTTCCACTTGCCTGTCCAGCAGATACACCACATGGGGACTCCTTCCCCTTCGCGTCACCCTGCGCTCCTGGCTTGCGCTCCACGCCAGTAGTTCCTCCCGTGCCTTGTCCCTGCCCAGCCCCGTGAGGCCCGCATAGGCAGACACGTTAATGACGCCATACCTCTCCAGGTACTCTATCAACAACACATACCTTTCCTCCTCCGAGTACTGCGAGCGCGCTATCACCCGCTTTCCCCGTTCCTTCACAAGCGACATCCTATTGCCTATCGCCTTCACACATTCCTTGTCCACCCGGAAGCTCACACCGCTCACCCGGATGCTGGAAGCATTGCGAGTCCGCCCGTCCTCATCCACACTCTCCCGTCCACCCACAATACCGAGTGACAGCGTGAATACCCCGAGACCCTCAATCTTCACCGAGTATCCCTCCGCCAGCCTCCTTACCATCTGTCCCACGATGTAATACAGGGAAGACTTCACCTCAGCCCCCTTCATCGACAGCTGCATCTCACTACCCTTTATCATGTCGTCCACCGTGCAACACCCCTCGATCACCACCTTTGGCTGCAACCGAGTCTTCCCTTCCTTGTTCAAGTCCACCAACTCCTGCATGATATACCTTGCCATAGTCACACCTCCTCACACATACTTATGATATAAACACATTCCACTACTCCCGGGGGCATAATCTCACTAGTCACCCAATCACCATCACCCCATTCACCAGGCCACACTTCCCCGTTTCCCACCATTCCAATTCCACTTCTCATATCAATCTCTATTTAATTGTCACACATATTCTATTATACATATCCCATATATTGAATTATACTTGTCTTATATATTGAATTATACATATATTATATATTGAATTTCACTTTCCCCACATCTCCAGCTCCAGTTATCTAATATCACTACCTCATCTTACAATAAATCCCACACTATCCGCCCACAAATATACAAACTCCCAAACATAAAACCAACACATTCCCTAAAATATTCTTCACTCCACACCGAAAATTCCATCAACCACCACACCAACTCCATTCCCCACGCTACCAACTCCATTCCCCACATCGCCAACTCCATTCCCCACATCGCCAACTCCATTCCCCACACCGCCAACTTCATTCCCCACACCGACAACTCCATTCCCCACACCGACAACTCCATTCCCCACACCCTAAAATCCATTCCCAACATCACAAAAAATACTTTCCCCGCCGCCGAAACCACCCACAACATCGCCAAAACCACCCCCGCCTCCGTCCGTCAAACACTCCACACGTACAACACAACAAAACACATACCTACCACACACCCCCTTCTACACCTAACTATCCAATTCCACAACCCCATCCCACACCCCCGCAGACAAGCACAAAAAAAGGGCGCCCCCACGCATGGGAGCGCCCCTCTTTCCAGTCCGATCCTCTCAGCCCACTACTACAACCTCCGTCCCCTCCCCAGCGACGCAGCGATGAAGTAATATATAAGTATGGCATACATACCCAAGGCCACCACCTGCGACCACGTATTGGCCAGCCAACCCTCGTTCAACGCATCTACCTCCATGTATTGCAAGAACGCGCTCACCACACCCATTAGTGCCCCTCCGGCAATGAATCCCGAGGCAAGCAAGGTGCCTTTCTCGCCTCTCCGCGCGTTGAGACCCGTGTCCTTGCTGCGGCTTGTCACGTACCAGTTCACCAGTCCCCCCACTATGAGCGGCGTGTTTAGCTCTATCGGGATGAACATGCCAAGCGCGAAAGCCAAGGCCGGTATCCGGCAGAAGTTAAGCACGATCGCCAGTACGGCACCAATGCCGTAGAGCAGCCAGGGCGCCCCCTTCCCGCTCATGAGTGGTTCGATGACTGCCGCCATTGCCTTGGCCTGTGGTGCGGAAAGCTTCCCGCTATCGAAGCCGTAGGCATCGTTCAATACTATCATTACTCCGGCTACTGTCGCCGCGGAGACTATGGTCCCCACGAACTTCCATGCCTCTTGTTTCCTCGGTGTGCTACCCAGCCAATAGCCTATCTTCAGGTCGGTGACAAAGCCGCCTGCCATGGATAGCGCGGTACATACCACTCCTCCCATGATGAGCGAGGCAACCATCCCCTCCGGCCCTTTCAACCCCACAGCTACCATCACTACGGAAGCAAGGATGAGTGTCATCAGCGTCATGCCCGACACCGGGTTGGTACCCACGATGGCGATGGCGTTGGCCGCCACGGTGGTAAAGAGGAAGGCAATGCCTGCCACCAGCACGATGGCCACGGCTGTGTGCGCCGCATTGCCGTGCATCACATCGAAGTAGAAGAAGGCGGCCACGAGCACCAGCGTCAGCACGGAACCTATGCCGATGAACTTCATGGACAGGTCGCGCTGTGTGCGCAACGTAGCAGATTTCGTGGTGTTCTGCTTACCGCCAATCTCGCGTGCGGCCAGTCCCACGGCACTCTTGATGATGCCCCATGACTTGATGATGCCTATGATACCAGCCATGGCAATACCGCCGATGCCGATGCTTTTGGCGTAGTTGTCGAATATGTCCTCGGGCGACATTTGTCCCACAGGTGTCGCTATTTCGGGATTCCATTGGTTCAAGGTGACGTCTCCCCAAATCATGGACATGCAGGGGATGATGACCCACCACACGCTGAGCGAACCTATGCAAATGATGGCTGCATATTTCAACCCCACGATGTATCCCAGCCCCAGGACAGCTGCACTTGTGTTTACTTTGAATACCAACTTTGCCTTGTCGGCCACCATTTCGCCCCAGGCACAGACGCGGGTGGTGAAGGTGTCGTTCCACCAGCCGAAAGTCGATACGGCAAAGTCATATAGTCCGCCTACCAATCCCGCTATGAGCAAAGGTTTGGCTTGGTTGCCGCTCTTCTCTCCGGATACGAGCACTTGTGTAGTGGCAGTAGCTTCGGGAAAAGGGTATTTGCCGTGCATGTCACTCACGAAATACTTACGGAAAGGTATCAGGAATAAGATACCCAATATGCCGCCCAGCAGCGAACTGGTAAACACTTGTGTGAACGTGACGGAAATGTCGTCAGGGTAGTCTTTCTGAAGCATGTACAATGCCGGGAGGGTGAATATGGCTCCCGCGACAATGACTCCCGAACTGGCTCCGATGGATTGTATGATGACGTTTTCACCCAAACTGTTCTTTCGTTTGGCCGCGCTCGACACACCTACTGCAATGATGGCTATGGGAATGGCGGCCTCGAACACTTGGCCGACTTTAAGCCCTAAATAGGCCGCAGCTGCCGAAAACAGTACCGCCATGCAAAGCCCCCATGATACGGACCACAGATTGACTTCCGCATAGCTCTTGGCCGGATTCATCAGCGGATTGTATACTTCACCCGGCTTCAACTCCCGAAACGCGTTTTCCGGCAGCTCTGCGTGTTGCTTTTCCTCTTTCATGATGATTCTGTTTATAGGCTACTTCTCTTCTTTGGCTTCCATGTCGCCCTCTATGTATAGCCTTATCATCTCGGTCTTGGCATTGGTACGCAAGGTGACGGACTTTTTAAAGTGTCCCGGGTAACGGCCTGTCCCGTTGTAAGTCACCGTGACGGTTCCGGTCTTTCCTGGCATTACAGGTTCTTGGGTATATTCGGGTACGGTACAGCCGCACGATGCCACGGCCTGGTGTATGACCAATGGGACATCACCCACATTCGTGAACGTGAAAGTACACGAAACGATGGGGCTTGATTCCGAGAATGTACCGAAATCGTGTGTCTTTTTGTCAAATTTGATGTCGGCCTTGCCTTGTGCAAAGGCGCAAATGGTACTCAACAGGATGAATACCGCATACATGGTCAGTCTTTTCATCTTTATGGGTTGTTTAATGAATGTTCAATGGTGACAAAGGTACGTCTTTTCCGCTATAAAGGAAATGGCCGCATGTCAATTTGTATTAAATGTGGCCGTCTCTTGTGCGAATCCCCGGTTACAAGGCTGCATAAGGCGGCAAAACCGCGCATATGTTCCGTCCGTAAGCGGAACATGTACGGAGCACGCCCGCGACATGTTCCGCATTTGCTCGGAACGTGTACGGTCCAAAACGGCTATAGATTATGTTGGAAGGCAGGACTCAAGCCTCGGAAACACGTAGGGATGCACGTCTTGCCTTCTGCATGGCACGGCTAAAAAACTTTGTTATGGCGTTAACAATACGTAAAAAGCCGGGCGGGTGAATAACTTTTGTCATCTGCTCCTCTCTAAAAGCATAGAAACCCGCGCAATGCCGGTTGAGGACAGACTTGCCGGGCGGGCTGAAAACTATTGTATAACACTAAAAACGGAAAACAATGAGAACAAGACTTTTTTCGATTGTAGTGCCTATGTGCCTCATGTTAGGAATGATGTCGACTGTCAATGCGCAGCCCAGGCCGGATGCTCCTGTCAAGCATCGCAAAGCTTGCCTCACGCAAGAACAGGTTATAGAAATGCGTACTGCCAAGATGGCCGAAACGCTGTTACTGGACGATGCTACTGCTGCCCGTTTCAGTCCTGTCTATAAGCAATATTTGGAGGAACTGTCCAATTGCCGGGCTGAGTGCAGGGTTGATTGTCCGGCTGTAAGGGACGAAGGGGATACGTGCAAGTGGCAGAAGCCTGCTCTTACCGATGAAGAAATCGTGGCCGGCATGGAAAAACATTTTGCCCATGCACGGCAGATGCTCGACATCCATGAAAAGTATTATAAACAGCTGAAGGGAATATTGACTCCGAAGCAATTGCGTAAAGTGTTTGGGAAATGTATGGACGACAAGCGTCCGTTCAGGCACAACTGTCCGGCTCCCATGCATGGTCGACCGCAACATCATTGGGGTTGTCCGTTTGATGTTAGATAAATGAGGACGATATGAAAAAACACCTGTGGTATGGTTCAAATAAGAACAGACCACAGGTGTTTTTATTTTGCTTTATGTTACTTACTCTTCCAGATTCTTGTCAATGTCTTCATCTGTCAGTTCGTAATTTACGAGATTGCCGGCCAGATACTGGTCGTATGCGCTCATGTCGATAAGTCCGTGTCCGGAGAGGTTGAACAAGATAACTTTCTCTTCGCCGGTCTCTTTACACTTATTCGCTTCGCGTATTGTGGCGGCTATGGCATGGCAAGATTCCGGTGCGGGAATGATGCCCTCGGCCTGGGCAAAGAGGCAACCTGCTTCGAAAGATTCCAACTGCTGTATGTCCACAGCTTCCATCATTCCGTCTTTTAGCAATTGCGATACGATGACACCTGCACCGTGATAACGCAATCCTCCGGCATGGATATTGGCCGGTGCAAAGTTATGGCCGAGTGTGAACATGGGCAACAAAGGCGTATATCCAGCTTCATCGCCGAAGTCGTACCGGAATTTGCCCCGTGTCAGTTTGGGACACGAAGCTGGTTCTGCGGCAATGTAGCGTGTTTGCTTTCCATCGTGCAAGGTGTGCCGCATGAAAGGGAAGGCGATGCCCCCGAAGTTCGACCCGCCTCCGAAGCAGGCTATCACCATGTCAGGATATTCACCTGCCATCTCCATCTGTTTTTCTGCTTCCAGCCCGATGACGGTTTGGTGCAAAGCAACATGGCTCAGCACAGAACCGAGCGTATATTTACAATGAGGAGTAGTACGCGCCAACTCAATGGCTTCTGAGATGGCGGTTCCCAATGAACCTTGATGGTTTGGGTGGGCGGTCAGGATGTCTTTCCCGGCCCGTGTGGACATGGATGGTGAAGGCGTGACTTGCGCTCCATATGTTTGCATGATGCTACGCCGGTATGGTTTTTGCTCGTAACTGATTTTTACCTGATATACTGCTGCTTCCAGCCCGAAAAGGCGTGCAGCATAGGCCAATGACGCACCCCATTGTCCAGCTCCGGTTTCGGTTGTAACGTTAGTGACTCCTTCCTGTTTGCAGTAGTAAGCTTGAGGTAAGGCTGAATTTAGTTTGTGCGATCCCATGGGACTGACACTTTCATTTTTGAAGTAAATATGGGCGGGGGTGTTAAGCGCTTCTTCTAATCCATATGCACGTACCAAAGGTGTACTACGATAATATTTGTACATGTCGCGTACCGCTTCAGGAATTTCTATCCAGGCATCGGTTTGGTTCATCTCCTGCCTGCAAAGCTCTTCCGCAAAAATGGGGTATAAGTCTTCTGCCTTCAACGGCTGTCGAGTTGCCGGATTGAGTGGCGGCATGGGTTTGTGCGGCATTTCTGCTTGAATGTTATACCAGTAACGTGGTATCTCGTCTTCGTCAAGTAAGAATCTTTTTCTTTTTGTGCTCATAATGTTTCTTTAGTTGTGATTGATAGTGCCCAAATGTAGCGATTATTTTTGTAATGACGACATTTTGGCAATATTTTTTGTTTTTCTCTTAAATCTTTGGTATGGATATTGTGTGAAATGTGTGTTTTTCATTTTTATATTATCTCCTGTTTAATGCCTCCTTCCTATGCTTCTTTTCTATTCATTCATTTGTATATCTCCTGTGCTTTTTGTTCCTTTGCTACTATATTTATTGGTTTTCAAGATTGCAGACAGATGAAGAAGAAAGCAGTTTCATTAATGGTATATGCTTCCTTGATGTTGCTCAGTATGGGATGTTCGTCAACGGAAGCAAGCAAAGACGATAACCATGTGAAGGTACTGGTAGAAGATGGAAAATCTTTAGATGCTCCACAATATATGGTGGCTTCTGATACGAAGAGTTCATTTGTATTTCGTGGCAAGGAGCATATGGCTTCTATTGCCCGCCGTCCAGATAATACATTGCCGATGGTATCAAATGCGGAGGGTGATACCTTTGTGGATAACAATATTACGTTGATTATTGCATGCGAAAACCGTGAAGTCTTCAACCGGACATTTGTCAAGGAAGATTTTGCTTCGCAAATAGACGACCGTTTTATGAAGCATGCTATTCTTGACGGTTTGGTGTATGATTCTTGTACATCTCAAGCCATGTTTTTTGTTGCCAGCATATGTTACCCACAGTCTGATCTTTATGTTCCTGTTGAGTTGTCTATTACTTCTGATGGAAAAGTCGGAATGCGGAAATTAGACGAAATGGATTCGGACATGCCTGAGTTTGCCAAGTAGTATTCCTGTTTCTTTCCAGTTTTGCAAACGATATTTGTATCATGAAAATACTAATAATAGAAGATGAACAAGGCTTGCGCGAAACTATACGTGCTTCGCTTCAGAAAGAAAAATTCGTTGTAGAAACGGCTTCCGATTACTTTTCGGCTTTAGACAAAATCAATGATTATGATTATGATTGTATTTTGCTTGATATTATGTTACCTGGTGGAAACGGGCTCGATTTGCTTCGTGAATTAAAACGGATGCGCCGTAGCGATAGCGTATTGATTATTTCAGCCAAAGATTCATTAGATGATAAAGTGGATGGTTTGGAACTTGGTGCAGACGATTATTTGACAAAGCCTTTCCATTTAGCAGAATTGAATGCCCGGGTGAAGTCGTTGATACGTCGTCGGGTGGCAAAAGGAGATTTGACAATAGCTATTGCCAATCTGACGCTTGATCCGGATAAACATTTGGTGTTGGTGGGTGGTATTCCCTTGCAGTTGAACCGTAAAGAGTATGACTTACTATACTATTTTGTGGTCAATCCCAATCGTGTCATTAATAAGATGAGCCTTGCCGAGTCTGTTTGGGGGGATAATATAGACCAGGCAGACTCTTTAGATTTCATCTATTCTCAAGTCAAGAATCTCCGGAAAAAACTAAAGCAAGCTGGAGCAACTGTGGAGCTGAAAGCTGTTTATGGCTTTGGATATAAATTGTCGGAAGTATGAAATTACTACGATATACATACCGTAAACTTTCATTGTTGTTCCTCTTCTTGATGTTCTTGTGGGGAGTGTTATTTTATTATGCTGTGGTGGATGAGGTGATGGATGAAACGGATGACATGCTTCGCAATAATGCTTATATCCTGATAAGGAACACTTTGCTTGATCCTTCGGTAATGGATACAAAGGGAGACCTTGTCACATTATATAGTTTTCGTCCTCTGTCGCAGGAGGAGGGGAGTAACTACCGGGAACATTTTTACGACTCGACGGTTTATGTGGAGATTGAGGATGAATATGAGCCTGTCCGTGTGATGCAGACTGCTTTTCTCATGCCAGATGAGCAATACTATGAGCTTACCTTGATGGTCTCCACAATGGAACGGGACGATCTGCGACGGGCCATGCTCTGGTATCTTGGTATTCTTTTCCTGTTGTTTATTGCATGTACTTCCATTGGTACCCGTTTGGTGTTAAAGGGTGTGTTTCGTCCGTTACAAGTATTGTTATCATGGTTACATGACTTGCAGCCAGGCAAAGTTGTACCTCTATTGGATAATCCTACCCGTATAAAGGAATTCCGCGAATTGAGCAAGGCTGCTGTCGACATGGCTAACCGTAGTTATAAAGCTTATGAAGAGCAGAAGCAGTTTATTGAGAATGCTTCGCACGAACTACAAACTCCGTTGGCCATTGTCCGTGGCAAGATAGAGCTATTGGCAGAAAGTGAAACGTTGACCGAACAGCAAATGAAAGAACTGGATGCTATTTATGGCACTTTGAGTCGGGCTATTAAACTGAACAAGTCACTATTATTGCTCTCGCGTATAGAAAACGGGCAATATGCTGAACTGGAAGTCGTGTCGTTCGATGAAATCGTAGACCATTGTCTTCCCGATTTGATGGATATTTACGAGCATAAAGGCGTACATCTGTCACGGTGCCAGCAAAATGGTCCGTTTATAGTGTACGGTAACCGTTCTTTGGCCCATATATTGGTATCAAACCTGATAAAGAATGCATTATTGCATAATCAGGATGGCGGCGAATTATGTATTGTCACCGCACCGGATTTCATGGTTGTCAAGAATACTGGTACGGCCCCGCTGGATTCCAACCGCCTGTTCAAACGTTTTTATCATCCACTCGATGGAAAGAATGAGTCAACGGGGCTTGGTCTTGCTATTTCTTATTCTATTGCCCGTTCCGTCTCATTGGAGCTTACATATGCTTGGGAAAATGGCATGCATTGTTTCCGCTTGGTTAAAGAACGCAAAGAAGAGTAATCAGCGGTATGTATTCCTATTTCTTTCCAATATTGCCAACGATATTTGTATCCATCATAATAATTTAATACGTGTAATATACTGTTGAGCTCTTTTATGAAGAAAATCTTGTATATATGGATTTTACTCCTGATGCCTTTTTGTACGGTTTTTGCTGGCGATATAGTTACTATGGATACGAAACAATTGCCGGCCGCTGCGCAAAAGTTGATAACCCTTTATTTCCCCGGTTCTAGGATTTCGCATATCAAAGTGGAAGACAGTTTTATGCGGCCTAAAAAATATGAGGTATTGTTGACAGACCGCACGGAGATAGAGTTCAATGGCGATGGTGAGTGGATGGAGATAGATTGTTACCAGATGCCTGTTCCAAAGGATTTGATACCTGCATATATACTTGACTGGGTCGCGCAAAACTATACAAACGTTTCTATTGTGAAAATAGAACGTGATAAAAAAGAAGTGGAAGTCGACTTGGACAATGGCTTCTCCCTAACTTTTAATCATAAAGGCGAACTTATAGATTTTGACGATTAGCAACTTACATTGGGTGATAGTCTTTGGCAAGTCCGCCTTCGCTGGTCTCCTTGTAAAGTGAAGGCAAGTCGTTGCCGGTCTCTTTCATTACTTCAACTACCTTGTCAAACGACACGCGGTGCATGCCGTCGGTAAACGAGGAATACAGGTTGGCATCCAAGGCCCGTGCTGCGGCATAGGCGTTGCGTTCTATGCAAGGAATCTGCACCAATCCGCATACAGGGTCGCACGTCATCCCTAAGTGGTGCTCCAAACCCATCTCTGCCGCGTATTCTATTTGTGCAGGGCTCCCTCCAAACAACTGGTTGGCTGCTGCCGATGCCATGGAGCAGGCTGTACCCACTTCGGCTTGGCATCCGGCTTCCGCTCCGGAGATTGAGGCATTGTGCTTTACCACGTTTCCTATAAGACCTGCTGTGGCCAGAGCGCGAAGGATACGTATGTCGCTGAACTCGCGGCTCTTTTGCAGATGGTAAAGTACGGCCGGAACCACACCGCACGAGCCACAGGTGGGTGCCGTGACAATCACACCGCCCGAGGCGTTTTCTTCGCTTACGGCCAAAGCATAGGCAAACACCAGTCCACGCGATTGTAGCGAGGCTTTGTATCCGCTGGCACGTATATAATAAGTAGATGCCTTGCGCCGCAGGTTCAGCGGACCGGGCAGTACGCCTTCATTGTCAAGGCCCCGGCGGATGGATTCTTTCATGGCCTGCCATACTTCGGCCAGATAGTCCCAGATGTCGCTCTCTTCACATTCCTTCACGTACTCCCAATAGCTCTTGCCGGTACGTTCACACCATTGCAGTATTTCGGTCATGTGGTTCATATCATAGACTTCCGGCGTATTGATGGAAGTCTCCCCGTCGTTCTCTTCGGCCAATGCACCGCCGCCTATGCTGAATACGGTCCACTCGTCCGTCTGCTTCCCGTCTTTGTCCAGCGAAACGAATTTCATGCCGTTGGGGTGGAAGGGGAGAAACACTTTGGGCTCCCAGATTATCTCTACCGGGGCGGTGGGTTGCAGGGCTTCTGTTATGGCGATGTTGGTCATGTGCCCCTTTCCGGTGGCGGCAAGGCTGCCATACAACGTCACTTGAAATGCGGTAGCTTCGGGATGCCGTGACAAGAATATCTCGGCTGCTTTGCGGGGTCCCATCGTGTGACTGCTCGAAGGGCCTGTGCCTATACGGTAAATTTCTTTGATGGATTTCATATCTCCTCCTTTGCTTTTATAATCGTTTATAGGTCTACTACCGTGATGCCCGCCCCTCCGAACTGCACATGCTCGTCGGCAAAGTGGCGTACGCCGGGGACGGTTTGCAAGTACTCCCGGATGAGGGTGCGCAGGATACCGGAGCCTGTGCCATGCAAGATGCGGATACGTGGCACGCCTACCAAGATGGCATCGTCTATGAAATAAGTGACTGCCTGCAAGGCTTCGTCGCCCCTCATGCCCCGCACATCGATGTCTTGTTTGAAATGCAACTTCTTTTCGTGCATGCTGTCTTGGGTTTGCGTGCTGATGAAGGTGCTTTTGGTAGAGAGTGATGCCTGCTTGGGTTGTGCCTGTGTAGGCTCCAGCCGGTCGGTCTTGACGGTGGTCTTGATGCTGCCGAAGGCCACGACGGCATTCTTTCCGTTCACCTCCAGCACCTCGCCCACGGCGGTCTGCCCCTTTATTTTGACATGGCGGCCGGGGGCGATGGCTGCCAGACGTTCCGCCTCTTTGCGGGCCTGCATGGCGGCCTGGTCTTCAGCTGACTTGACGTTGTCTTTGCCTTTTGCCGCTTTCTCCTTTTTGCGTTGCTGCTTGGCTTTCAGTTGCTCTATCTTGCGGGCTATCTTTTCTTCTTCCTCCCTTTGCGCGTTGTCTTCCATGGACTGGCGGAATGCGGCCAGTTCCTGGCGTGCCTGGCGCGTCTTCTCTTTTTCGGCTTGGGCTTCCTTGATACTGCGTATGGTGTTTTCTATGCGGGCGTTTGCCTCTTGCATCAGTTGTTCGGCCTCTTCCTTGGTTTTGCGCAATATCTCTTTGCGCGACTTCTGCAATTCTTCCATCTCCGACTGGTAGCGGGCGATGGTCTCCTCCATCTGCTTCTCCTTTTGACGGATGGACTGGCGTTTGTTTTCCCAGTAACGCTTGTCGCGCACGATGTCTTGCAAGTACTTGTCGGCGTTGATGTATTCGCTGCCTACTATCTGCGAGGCGTCGGCTATCACCTCCTCCGGCAGGCCTATCTTGCGGGCTATCTCCACGGCGAACGAGCTGCCGGGATTGCCTATCTGCAGTTGGAAGAGGGCTTGCATCTTGTGGCGGTCGTAAAGCATGGCGCCGTTCACCACGCCCTCATGGTCTTCGGCAAAGTGCTTCAGGTTTTGGTAATGGGTGGTGATGACGCCGAAGGTCCGTTTGTCGTTGAAGCGGCGCAGCACGGCTTCGGCTATGGCACCGCCTATCTGAGGCTCCGTGCCCCCGCCGAATTCGTCTATCAAGATGAGGCTTTGTGCGTTGCAATGCTTCATCATGACTTTCATGTTGGTCAGGTGCGAGGAGTAGGTGCTGAGGTCGTCTTCTATGGACTGCTCGTCGCCTATGTCTATGAAGATGCTGCCGAACAGCCCGGCGCGGCTCCCCTCGTGCATGGGGACGAGCAAGCCGCATTGCAGCATGTATTGCAACAGTCCCACCGTCTTGAGGCAGACGGACTTGCCGCCGGCATTCGGGCCGGAGATGATGAGGATGCGTTGCCCCTCGTTCAGCTCTATGTCCAGCGGGACGACCTTCTTGCCGTGCTTGGCCAGCGACAGTTGAAGCAGGGGATGGACGGCTCCGCTCCACGACATGAGCGGCCTGTCCTCCACCGAGGGCCTCAAGGCTGATATCTGTTCGGCAAGGAGGGCCTTGGCGCGGATGAAGTCTATCTCGGCCAGGAAGTCGTACGACAGCAGGATGTCGGCGATGGAGGGGCGAAGCGCGTTGCTGAACTCGGTGAGGATGCGGATGATTTCGCGTCGCTCCTCGTTCTCCAGTTCGCGCACGCGGTTGTTGGCCTCCACCACTTCGGCCGGCTCAATGAAGACGGTCTTGCCGCTGGCCGACTCGTCGTGCACGATGCCCCGTATCTTGCGCTTCAGGGCCGGGGCTACGGGGATGACCAGGCGGCCGTCGCGCATGGCGGGGGTGACATCCTTGTCCACCGTGCCTTCGGACTGCGCGTTGCGCAATATGTTGTTCAGCGTGCGCGATATGCTGCCCATGGCCGAGGCCAGTTCCCGGCGGATGCGCGCCAGCTCCGGAGAGGCATTGTCCTTGATTTTCCCGTAGGGAGAGAGGATGGCGTTTATCTTCGTGATGAGTTGGGGAAACACCATGATGTCGCCCGCAAGGCGTGCCAGGCAGGGGTAGGCGGGCGCCTCGCCCTCGTCGTCACGGAGCAGGAAGCGCACGATGTCGCGTATGGTCTCCAGCGAGCGGCGCAGGTCGAACAGCTCTTGCTCGTCCAGGTACATGCCCTCCACGCGGATGCGCAGGAGCGAGGGCCGCACGTCGAAAAAGTATTGCGCCGGGAAGCCGTCTTCTTCCTGCAGGATGTGGACGAACTCCGCCGTCTGGTCGAGCCGTTCGCCGATGTCGGCCAGGTGGTCGCTGAAGGCCATGTCGTCCACCTTCTCCTCGCCCAGGGTGCTCAGGCACTTGCCTTTCAGCAGCTGCCGCACTTGGTCGAAGCCTATTTTTTGTTCGAAGTTGTTCGGGTAAATCATGTGGCAAAAGTACGATTAATTCACGACAAACGCCGGCTTTCCACGTATCTTTCTTCGCCTCGCGCCGCACCTTCTTTCCCCGCATGTCGTACTTCGATCGTGCCGAAGTGCCACTTCGGTTGGGTCAAGGTGGCACTTTGGTTCGGTCGAAGTGCCACCTTCATTACTTACCCACGGCCGTGGGGATATCGTCCCACCCGGGTGGGAATATCGAACCACGGGGGTGGGGATATCGAACCACCCGGGTGGGTAACCAATCAAAGTGACACTTAGGCGAAACCAAAGTGCCACTTGAAACGGACGGGAGCCGCATGCTTGCCGTCTCCGGGCACGAAAAATCCCCGTGCCGTGGGGAAGCGTTGCTGCTTCGTGCCGGTACGGGGAGAACGTATGAAACGGGGCTACTGCTTGTCACACAGGCTGGTAAGGCAGACCATAGAGGTCGGCCACGGCCTTGTAGGTCACTTTGCCTTCCACCACGTTGAGGCCTTCGTACAGGGCGGGGTCGTCCTGGCAGGCCTTTTTCCAGCCTTTGCAGGCCAGGGCGATGGCGTAGGGCAGGGTGGCGTTGGTCAAGGCCAGCGTGGAGGTGTAGGGTACGGCGCCGGGTATGTTGGCCACGGCGTAGTGCACGATGCCGTCCACCACATACGTGGGGTCGCTGTGCGTGGTGGGGTACGAGGTTTCGAAGCATCCGCCCTGGTCTATGGCCACGTCGACCAGCACGCTGCCGGGCTTCATGAGTTTGAGCATGTCTTTGGTGACGAGGTGGGGTGCCTTGTCGCCCGGAATGAGCACGGAGCCGATGACGAGGTCGGTCGTGGGCAACTCCGTGCAGATGTTATGCTTGGACGAGTAGAGCGTCTTGACGTTCTTGGGCATCACTTCGCTCAGGTAGCGCAGGCGGTCCAGGTTGATGTCGGTAATGGTGACTTCCGCTCCCATGCCTGCCGCCATGAGGGCAGCGTTGGTGCCAACCGTTCCGCCGCCGAGCACCAGCACGCGTGCGGGCTTCACTCCCGGCACGCCTCCCAGCAAGATACCTTTTCCGCCTTGGGGCTTTTCAAGGAAGCGGGCCCCCTCTTGCGTGGCCATGCGTCCGGCCACTTCGCTCATGGGGATGAGCAGGGGCAGGCTGCGGTCGGCCTTCTCCACCGTTTCGTAGGCAATGCAGATGGCGCCGCTGCGCAGCATGGCATCGGTCAGGGCGCGGTCGGCCGCGAAGTGGAAGTAGGTGAACAGCACCTGTCCCGGCTTGATGAGGCCATATTCCGGGGCGATGGGCTCCTTGACTTTGACAATCATCTCGGCCGTGGTATATACCTCCTCGATGGTGGGGAGTATGTGCGCTCCCACTTGTTCGTACTCCGCGTCGCTGAACCCGCTGTTCTCTCCTGCGGTGTGTTGTACATACACGGTGTGGCCGCGTGCCACCAGTTCGGAAACTCCGGCAGGTGTCATGCCCACCCGGTTTTCGTTGTTCTTGATTTCTTTAGGGATTCCGATAATCATATTGATGTGTTTTTAGGTTAAACGCGGCGCAATATAGCAATTTGCCCGATAAGATGTTATCGGGCAAATTGTGTTTAAGAACAGAAAATTATCTCTGGTTCGAAACGGTCTCTCTGGGTTAGAAGGGTCTGCGGCCGTGGGGAGGGGGAGGCCCTCCGGGACCTCTGCGTTGGGGGCCTCCGGGCATGTCACGCATCTTTTCCCTGGCTGCTTTGCTCCCGAAGATGTTCAGGCGGTATATGAAGCGCAACATACCGTAGCTGTTCACGCCGTTGTATTCGTACACCGAACGTCCGTTGGCCGTGAGCGAACGGGTGATGTTGCTCTGTCGGCGCAGGATGTCATACCACTCAAGGCTTATCGTGGCGTTGCCCTTGAGGAACGTTTGCGACACCTGGGCGTTCCATATCAGCTCGTTGCGGTTCATGCTGCTGTCGCGATAACCGCGCCGGCTCTGGTTGGAGATGTTAGTGGAGATGGAGGTGTTCCACGGCATCATGATGGTGGTGAACCCGCCGTAGGAGAAGGTGTAGGGCTGCTGGTTGTTGTCCGGCGTCAGCTTGTCGCGCTCTATGGTGTAGGACAGGGTGCCGTTCAATCCCACTTCCAGCCAGTCGTTGCGGAACGTGCCGGTCACCCGTTCGCCCAGCCGCAGGTTGGTGGTGGTGTTCTTTTGCTCCAGCCTTGTGGCGTTGTCGGTCAGGTAACCCACGTTGTTCTGGTACATGGCGTCAGTAAACGTGTTTATGTTAAACCGCTTGTCCTTCAATGCCGTGTTGAACCCGAACATGCCGAATGCGCTCCAGTTGCCGTTGATGTTCTTCGGGGTCGTGGTCCATCCACCGGTCGATTCGTTGTACACGCGGCTGTTGCTCACGCTGTTTTGGGTGGTGGAGAAGTTGAGGTGCGACATGATGCCCCGCTGCTTCTCGGCATTATAGGTGTTGTAGAAGAAGCGCATGTTGTGGGTGAACGAAGGCTTCAGTCCCGGATTACCGACACGTATGTTCTGCGGGTTCGAGTTGTCCACGATGGGCAACAGGTTCTCCATGGAAGGCTGGCTGCTCCGTCCCCGGTAGGTGAAGCGCAGTTGGCTCACTTTGGAGAAGCGGTAGCGGAAGTCGATGTTCGGGGCGAAGTTGAACACGTTGCGTGTGGTGTCTGTCATGTAGTCGCCTCTTTTATACGAGAGCACGGTGTGTTGCGGCTGCATGGATATGCCCGTGCTGAGTTGCCACTTCGGGCGGATGAAGCGTAATGCCACGGACGCATCGTGGTTGTAGTACCGGTATTCGGCATATTTACCAAGGCTGTCTACCTGATGGTTCAGGTAATCGCCGGGCAAGGGAATGTCTATGCCCCAGTCGTTTCCATACGATTGCAGGTCGTAAGTCCGTTTGTCGGTCTCGCTGTATTGGTAACGGAACTGGTAGCTGAATTGTAGGAACACGGCTTTGGCTATGGGCTCGCTGTAAGTCAACTGTGCCTGGTAATTGAAATCCTTGGTCGGAGTATGGATGTACTGGTTGCGTATCAATACGGAATCCTCCCCCGGGTTCATCAAGCTTTTTAAGAGGAAGTAGTGTGTCTGCGACTCTGTGTATTGCCGGTTTACGTTATTGCCATATTCAAAACGTCCACGGAAGGTGATGTTCCTGCCTTTGTTGTTCAACTTGCGGTTTACTTGCAGGGTTCCCTGTGCATCGATGCTCTTGCCGTCGGTCAATGTCCCGTTGTTGATGGCGTTTATGCGGACATCTTTCAGCGGGTCGTCGGCCATGGCTATCTTTTCCAAGCTAAGGTAATCGTTCGGATTGGTGACCAGTTCGTAGGGGTCGTTGTTGAACGTGCCCGACTCGGAGTTTGACAGGTTGTCTGTCTTGCCATAGGAGAAGTTCGGGCGGAAGATGATGTTCGTCATGGTATCCGGCTTCCATTCCAGACGCAAGTTTGCGCGGAAGTTCTTGCTCCGGTTGTAACTCCGTGAGTTCGAGTTCGAGAATGAGTTGCCGCTGGTAAGGAAGTCTTCCGACGAACCGATGCTGGATACGTCGCTTCCCGTGTAGTTGTAGCGTGCACTACCGTCCATGTCCAGCTTCTCGGTTTCCGATGCGAAGTTCAGGCCCACCCATTTCTTTGCGGTCAGGCCGTTGTTCCGCCTCCAACGAGGACCGCCTCCGCCGCCGGAGAAGCCTTGGTCGTTGACATTGTTCAGCGAGCCCATGAGCGACACCTTGGTGCTTCCGCGGAAGTAGTTCATCATGCCTCGTGCCGAATACCGCTTCTCCGTGCCGATTGCCACGTCGCCATTGCCGAACCATCCGGTCTCCATCTCTTTCTTTACCGTTAGGTCGAGCACGGTTTCTTCCTCGCCGTCGTCTATGCCGGTGATGCGGGCCAGGTCCGACTTCTTGTCGTAAGTCTTCAGTTTGTCTATCATCTCCACGGGGAGGTTCTTGAGGGCCGTTGATACGTCGCCGCCGAAGAACTCTTTACCGTTGAGCATGATTTTCGATATGTCTTTGCCGTTGATCTTCACATTGCCGTCGTCGTCTATCTCGGCTCCCGGCAGCTTCTTTACCAGTTCTTCAAGCGTGGCACCTTGTGGAGTGCGGTAGGCGGAGGAGTTGTACTGCAACGTGTCTTCCACCACTTGCACCTGGGGTGCTTCGGCAACAATCACGGCTTCTTCCAACATGATGGCATCTGACAGCAGGGTGATGGTGCCCACATTCTTTGCCGGGGCCGAGGAGGTGAGCTGCAATGGTTGGAAGTAGGTCTTATAGCCGATGTATGATACCTTGAGCACGTATTTCCCTGTCCGTACCTTGGGCAGCTTGAAGTAGCCGTTGAGCGAACTGGCCACGCCGGCGGCCTGTGTGCTGTCGGGCAATGACAGTAGTTGTATGGTGGCCTGGATGGCCGGTTGTTGTGTATCTTCTTCCATGACACGGCCCGATACCGTGACACTTCTTGTTTGTGAGAATGCAGATAGCGATGCCGCCCAAAGGAACGCTATTGCCAAAACCAACTTCTTCATGTGTCTATTCTGTAGATAATTGTGTTTTATGCGTTGTTCATTTGACAGGGAAGGCGGCAAAAGGTTTAACCACCCGGAGGGATAAAAAAGCTGAATTTATTGGCGGTTTCCCTTGAACAGCCGGTCGATGCGTGCCTTTTTCAAACCATATTCCAGGCAGAGCACATTGATTATAAGGAATATGAGGAACGAGGAGGAGTCGACGGAGGCCGTGTCCCCCTTCCAGATGCGGTACACCATGTTGCCAAACACGAAGAGCACGGTGATGAACATGGCGTTGCGCACGGAGGTGTTGCGGATGCGGAGGGTCTCCCCGTCCTCGTGCTTGCTCAGGGCGAAGATAATCATCAGCGCCCCCATCATCATCAGCAGCTTGGAGCATTCCCGGTAGAAAATGAAGTTGGCGTCCGTCACCCATCCCGTCATCAGCAGGATGAAGGGCAAGAACAAGGCGAGGGCTATGACGAAATAGCCCAGGGGGCGGCAAAATGCAGGTAGTAAAGCTTTCATCTGAATATATAAAGTTAAGTGAGACATGGCCGCCGGGAGGGATGTGCCCGTCCCGGCCGCGTTACGGCTTGCAAAGATACTCCTTTCGACGATAAATCGTTGCATTCTCCCCCATAAAGAATGGGTGGACTGCCCATGCCGTACGCTCCAGCCGGCCTCCCCCGGCGTTTCATGCCACCTCACCCGGCGGATGAGGCTACATGATACGGCGGACGATGTAAGTATCATGCAGGGTTATTATAGGAATCATCCAGGATGATTCTAGGAATCATGCACGATGATTCTAGGAATCATATATGATGATTCTTGGAATCATGTACGATGATTCTTAGGTGATATGCCGGGTGAAGTAGGGTCATCCGCCGGGTGAGGTGGCATGAAACGCCGTATGAGCCTGCCTGGACCGCACGGGCAGGCATGGAGGGGTGGGGGGTGGCCACACCCGAAGCCGTCTTTTTCGCCCATTCTGCACGGAAGTCGGAAGTTTTCCCTACTTTTGCGTCGGTAACGAAAACGACACATGAGTATGGACAAGCAGAAACTGATACTTTGCAAGGATTTGCGGGAAGAACTGGAGCGAGTGGCGGACAGTTGCGCCCCCGACAAGGTGTTCCTGCTGACGGACGAGCATACGCACCGCCTGTGCCTGCCCGTCCTGGCGGCCGCCGGGGCGTTGAAGGATGCCACGGAGATAGTCATCGGCGCGGAGGACGTGCACAAGAACCTCGACACGCTGGCCACCGTGTGGCTCGCGCTGAGCAACGGCGGGGGCACGCGCCACTCGCTGCTCGTCAATCTGGGCGGGGGCATGGTGACCGACCTGGGGGGCTTTGCGGCATCCACCTTCAAGCGCGGCATGGCTTATGTCAACATCCCCACCACCTTGCTCGCCATGGTAGATGCGGCGGTAGGCGGCAAGACGGGCATCAACTTCAACGGGCTGAAGAACGAGATTGGCGCCTTTTCCCCGGCGGTGGCGGTGCTGATAGAGACGGAATTCCTGCGCAGTCTGGACTCGCGCAACTTCTTTTCGGGCTACGCCGAGATGCTGAAGCACGGGCTCATCAGCACCGGCGAGCATTGGGCCGAGCTGCTGTCCTTCGACATGGAGCGGGTGGACTACGCACGACTCAAGGCCTTGATAGGCCGCTCCGTGCAGGTCAAGGAGAACATCGTTCGGGAAGACCCGTTGGAACACGGCATACGCAAGGCTCTGAACCTGGGCCACACGGTGGGACATGCGTTCGAGAGCCTGGCTTTGGCCGAGGACAGGCCCGTGCTGCACGGGTACGCCGTGGCCTGGGGACTGGTGTGCGAGCTGTACCTGTCGTGCGTCTTGGCCGGCTTCCCCAAGGACAAGATGCGGCAGACGGTGCAGTTCATCAAGGAGCACTACGGCAAGTTCCAGTTCGAGTGCCGCCAATATGAATCTTTGTATGCATTGATGCAGCATGACAAGAAGAACACGGGCGGCGTCATAAACTTCACCCTGCTGCACGACGTGGGCGAGGTGGCACTCAACCAGACGGCGGACAAGGAGTTGCTCTTCGAGATGTTCGACTTCTATCGGGAGACGATGTAGGGCGAACAAGATGATATTGAAAACAAAAGGGCGCGGAAAGACGAACAGGTCTCTCCGCGCCCTTGTCTTGTAAGGGTTGCGTTCTTATTTCAATACACCCAGCTCTTTTCCTACTTTGATGAAGGCGGCTATACATTTGTCCAGGTGCTCGTGCGTATGCCCTGCCGAGAGTTGCACGCGGATGCGGGCCTCCCCTTTCGGCACCACGGGGTAGTAGAAGCCTGTGACATAGATGCCCTCTTCTTGCATCCGTGCGGCATATACTTGTGACAGTTTGGCGTCGTAGAGCATGACGGCGCAGATGGCACTCTGGGTGGGCTTGATGTCGAAGCCGGCAGCCGTCATGCGTTCACGGAAATAGTTGACGTTGTCTACCAGTTTGTCATGCAGCTCGTTGCTCTCTTTCAGCATCTTGAATGTTTCGAGGCTGGCGCCTATTACGGCAGGTGCCACGGAGTTGGAGAACAGATAGGGGCGGCTGCGTTGGCGCAGGAGGTCGATGATTTCCTTGCGTCCGGTGGTGAAGCCTCCCATGGCTCCGCCGAATGCCTTGCCCAGCGTACCGGTGTAGATGTCTACCCGTCCGTAGGTGTTGTAGAGTTCGCTTACGCCATGTCCCGTGGCTCCCACCACTCCGGCGGAATGCGATTCGTCCACCATGACTAGGGCATCGTACTTCTCCGCCAAGTCGCAAATCTTGTCCACGGGGGCCACATTACCGTCCATGGAGAACACGCCGTCGGTCACGATGATGCGGAAGCGTTGCGCTTGTGCTTCTTGCAGGCACTTCTCCAGCTCTTCCATGTTGGCATTGGCATAACGGTAGCGCTTGGCTTTGCACAAACGTACGCCGTCGATGATGGAGGCATGGTTCAGCGAATCGGATATGATGGCATCTTCATCGGTAAGAAGCGGTTCGAACACTCCGCCATTGGCATCGAAACATGCTGCGTACAGGATGGTGTCTTCCGTGTGGAAATATTCGGAAATGGCAGCTTCCAGTTGCTTGTGTATGTCTTGCGTGCCGCAGATGAAGCGTACGGAAGACATGCCGTAGCCGCGCGTTTCCATTATCTGTTGTGCTGCCGCTATGAGGCGTGGGTGGTTGGAAAGCCCTAAATAGTTGTTTGCACAGAAGTTCAGTACTTTTTTCCCTTTTACAGAGATAACAGCTTGTTGGGGGCTTTCAATGAGCCGTTCTTCTTTGTAAAGTCCGGCTGCTTTAATCTCGGCAAGCGTGTTGCAGAGATGCTCTTTCATTTTACCGTACATAATTTGTTTCCTTATTTTGTTGGTTGGTATACTTGTTTTCGCAAAGGACATCATTTTTATCGGAATAAACAAGGGTGACAAGCTTTAATCGAGAAAAAATATGTACCTTCGCGCGCTAAATGATAGTTTGACAAAGGTTATGAAGAATATCTTAGTGATAGGTGCTACAGGCCAGATTGGCTCGGAGCTTACGATGGAGTTACGTCGTCGTTATGGTGATTCGCATGTAGTTGCTGGTTATATTTCCGGAGCAGAGCCAAAGGGTGTTTTGAAAGATTCAGGTCCTTCTGCCATTGCTGATGTGACAGACCGTCAGTCAATGAAAACAGTTATAAAGCAATATAATATTGATACGGTTTATAATTTGGCCGCTTTGCTGTCTGTTGTGGCGGAGAGAAAACCGGAAATGGCCTGGAAGGTCGGGATAGATGGCTTGTGGAATGTGCTTGAAATGGCCCGTGAACATCAATGCGCAGTATTTACTCCAAGTTCTATTGGCTCTTTCGGTGAAAGCACTCCTCATGTAAAAACTCCTCAAGATACAATACAGCGTCCACGTACTATGTATGGTATCACCAAGGTAACGACAGAATTGTTGAGTGATTATTATTATATGAAATATGGTGTAGATACTCGTGCTGTGCGTTTTCCTGGTATAATATCGAATGTCACTTTGCCAGGAGGGGGAACGACCGATTATGCTGTGGAAATATACTATGCTGCGGTAAAGGGCCAGAAGTTCATTTGCCCTTTGAAACCGGGTACGTATATGGACATGATGTATATGCCTGATGCGTTGAATGCGGCAATTTCCTTGATGGAAGCCGATCCTGCACGCTTGGTGCATCGTAACGCTTTCAATATTGCCTCAATGAGTTTTGCTCCTGAGGAAATTTATGCTATGATTAAGAAATATGTTCCCGGCTTTGAGATGGATTATGAAGTGGATTCACTTAAGCAATCTATTGCAGATAGCTGGCCTGATTGCTTAGATGATACATGTGCTAGGATGGAGTGGGACTGGAAACCACAGTATGATTTAGAGTCAATGACTGTAGATATGCTTGAAAAACTGAAAATAAAATTTGCTAAATAGTAGGCCGGAGGGCTGTTGAAATGAGTAAGGTATTGATAGGGATTGTTGTTTCCCTCTTTTTGTTCTCATGCGGAATCAAGAAAGAGGGAAATAATCCTTTTGCTGTCATTACGCAGGCAGTAGATAGTGTGGGTAATGTTTCCATTCGAGATGATGTTTCTCATTTGGGCCGTTTGGAAATTGATAATTCGTTTGATGATTTTATGCTTGCATTTGCATTTGATAGCACCTTTCAATATTCACGTACTGTTTTTCCTTTGTCATATATAGATCATGGTGTGGAAATTGATATGCCGAAGGATTTATGGTACTATGACAACTTGTTTGTAGATAAGAACTATTATACTTCGCTCTTTAACAATGAACGGGAACTGGATATGGTGGATGATACAGTAATGATGGTGGCTCATATCGACTGTTTCTTTTTGAAACAAAAGCAGATGAAGCGTTATTTGTTTGAACGTGATAAAGAGGGAGCTTGGATACTGAAGACTGTACTGCTTGATGACATGAAAGACAATAGTTTGGATGAAGTTTTTTTCTCTTTCTACACGCGTTTTGCGACAGATAGTTTGTACCAACTAAGGCATATATCTTTTCCGCTACGTTATGTGACGATTGACCCTGATGATGAGTTTTCTATCTTGGAAACAACTCTTGATATGAACCAATGGTGTGCTTTTCGTCCGGCAATGCCTTCTGATTGGTTGACGGACATATGTTATGGAAAAGAGTCTCGTGGGAAATCCAATGTGAAAATATTGAAGGTAAACGGTATAGGGAATGGCTATTCTAACCTTTTCTATTTCCGTAAAGTTGGTAAGGAATGGATGTTGTATAAATACGAAGATGCCGGCATTTGAAACTTTTTTATAATAGAGTTGTGATATAGATGGGGATGTGTTTATGAAATTGAGAATCTTGGGAAGTGGTACTTCTACGGGAGTTCCTGAAATAGGATGCACTTGTAAGGTGTGTACTTCAACAGATCCGCACGATAAGCGCTTGCGGACATCGGCCATGCTTTGTGGTGATGATGTGAGAATCTTGATTGATTGTGGGCCGGACTTCCGAGAACAGATGTTACGTATGAATGATTTTTCCAAGATAGATGCAGTCCTTATAACTCATGAACATTATGATCACGTAGGCGGAATTGATGATTTGCGTCCTTTTTGCCGTTTTGGTGAAATCCCCATATATGCAGAGGCATATACAGCAAACCATCTGTGTGAACGTTTACCTTATTGCTTGATAGATAAAGTCTATCCGGGAGTTCCTCGTATTTATTTGAATGAAATCCAGCCTAATATAGCATTCCATGTTCACGACATAGAAGTCCTACCTTTCAGAGTGATGCATGGGCATTTACCTATATTAGGTTACCGTATAGGGCAAAGGGTTGCATATATAACAGATATGCTAAGTATGCCGGATATGTCTTATCAATTATTGAAAGGAATAGACGTTTTAATTATAAATGCATTGCGTATTGAACCTCACCCCACACATCAAAATTTGAGCGAAGCTTTGAGCGTGATAGCACGTACAGATGCAAAAGAGGCATATTTAGTACATATGAGTCATGGGGCTGGGCTTCATGTTGATATTGCACGTTGTTTACCTCAGCATGTGCATGTCGCTTATGATGGCTTAGAAATAGAAATTCCCGCTTAGTGAATTGCCCGTTTTATATCATTAGGCTGTTAGGTATATTGGGGGATGTGTATACTCGATTGCTTATTATTCGAGTATGTTAAGCGTATGAGGTTGAAGTTTTTCCTATAAAGGACTGAAGTCAGTTTCACCATGCCCAGATTCTTCAATTATAAAAGCATGCTGTGCGTGGGGTGCGATATAATACTCCGTCATAAAATATCTTTATTAGTTGCGAATGACTTTACATGTTACTGTGGGGAGCCGGTGGGGCATAAACAAGGTAATGACTTATGGTAATCAAAATAAAAACAAAGCGTAACAAACTTTCCTTGTAAATTTGTTACGCTATTGCTTGGTCTTGTTAAAAAGGTAAATCGTCGTTGTTTTCTCCTTCTAGAAAATCCGGGGCGGGTACTGGTGCAGATGTGATTGAGGGAGCCGGAGGTGTCTGAGATGTGGTATTCATGTTATTTACACGTTCTACTTTCCAGGCACGTATGCGGTTAAACCAACGATTTTGCCAAGGACTGGCATCAATGTCGAAAGAAACTGTAAGCTCTTCCCCCATTTGAATGTTGAACAGGGCTATTTTGTCAGCACCGAAAACTTCAAAACACATCTTGCGTGGATATTGTCCATGGTCTTCGATGACAAACTCTTGGACTTTCCATTCATTTCCTGTTCTGCTTGATACGCCACCTTTCGGGTTGAGTATGGCGATAATTTTTCCAGTAAACTCCATGTCTAAGTTTTGTTTTTGTTAATGCGGCGAAGTTACGATTTTTTGTGAATATGGAATAAAGTTAGAACGGTTTTTTCTTTATATTTTTTGTGATTAGAAAATTCTTTTCCTAACTTTGTCCATCATTAAAAGCTAAAGAATAATATAAATTAAATGTGTTGATATATGAAATTTATCGTTTCGAGTTCTGTCCTTTCTAGCCATCTACAGGCTATCAGCCGGGTAATAAACTCAAAAAATGCGTTGCCTATTTTGGATTGTTTCCTTTTTGAATTGAAAGATGGAGTTTTGTCTGTAACCGTTTCTGATAGCGAAACGACAATGCGTACTTCTCTTGAGGTAATTGAGAGTGATGTAGATGGCCGTTTTGCAATAGTGGCAAAAACTTTGTTAGATGCTTTGAAAGAAATTCCAGAACAGCCATTATCTTTTGATATAAATATCTCATCGTTGGAGATTATGGTACAATATCAGAATGGTAAATACCATTTAATGGGACAGAATGCTGACGAATTTCCAACTCCAATTACTTTAGGGGATAATGCGGTTCATGTAGACATGAGCGCTCAAATCTTACTTGATGGAATAAATCGTGCAGTTTTTGCTACTGCGGATGACGAACTTCGTCCCGTGATGAATGGTGTATATTTTGATATTACAACAGAAGACATCACGATGGTTGCTTCAGACGGGCATAAACTTGTTCGTTGTAAAACTCTGGCAGCAAAAGGAGATGAACGAGCAGCTTTTATTCTTCCAAAGAAACCCGCTGTTTTATTAAAGAATCTGTTGGCAAGAGAACAGGGGAATGTGATGATTGCTTTCGATGAACGCAATGCAATGTTCGTTTTGGAGAACTATCATATGGTGTGCCGTTTGATAGAAGGTCGTTATCCTAATTATAATTCGGTAATTCCTCAAAACAATCCTTATAAGGTTACAGTAGATCGTTTACAATTAATGGGTGCTTTGAAACGTGTATCAATTTTTTCTTCACAAGCAAGTAGTCTTATCAAGCTGCATATGGAGAAAAATTTGATTATGGTTTCTGCACAAGATATAGATTTCTCAACATCAGCAGAAGAAACTCTAGCTTGTCAATATGCAGGTAATACGATGAGTATAGGTTTCAATTCTACTTTTTTGATAGACATATTGGGTAACATTTCGTCTGAAGAAGTGGTTATAGAGTTGGCTGATCCTTCGCGTGCAGGAGTTATCACGCCAATGGAGCAAGAGGAAAACGAAGAGCTTCTGATGCTTTTGATGCCTATGATGCTTAATGATTGATCGTTGAATTTATTTTTTGGGGGGAAAGACATAGCGAACAAATATAGGAAATGTTGGCTGTGTCTTTCTTATTAACGTAAGCTTTGTAAATACAATGAAATTGAATTTGAAAAATCCTTTGGTCTTTTTTGATTTGGAGACTACAGGAACCAATATTAATTTGGATCGTATAGTAGAAATATGTTATCTCAAAGTTTTTCCTAATGGGAATGAAGAGTCGAATACGATGCGCATTAATCCGGAAATGCATATTCCAGAAGAAGCATCTGCTGTTCATGGTATTTATGATGAAGATGTGAAAAATTGTCCAACGTTTAAGGATGTGGCCCGCAGCATAGCCACTAGTATTACGGGGTGTGATCTTGCAGGTTTTAATTCCAATCGTTTTGATATTCCTGTACTAGCTGAAGAGTTCCTTCGTGCTGGAGTTGATATTGATTTAAGTCGTCGTAAGTTTGTAGATGTTCAAGTGATTTTCCATAAAATGGAGCAACGTACATTATCTGCCGCTTATAAATTTTATTGTGGCAAAAACTTGGAAGATGCTCATTCTGCAGAAGCTGATACACGTGCGACTTATGAGGTGTTGATGGCTCAACTAGATCGTTATCCTGACCTACAGAATGATATTTCATTTTTGGCGGATTATTCAAGTTTTAATAAAAATGTAGATTTTGCTGGACGTATGGTCTATGACGACAAAGGTGTGGAGATTTTCAATTTTGGGAAATATAAAGGTTTATCTGTCGCTGAAGTTTTGAAGCGAGATCCTGGCTATTATGGTTGGATTCAAAGTAGTGATTTTACATTGAATACTAAAGCCATGCTGACAAAAATACGTTTGCGCGAATTAACAAACAAATAACACTTGGACAATGAATGTGTTAAAAGGGAAAAAAATTGTATTAGGAATTACAGGTAGTATTGCTGCTTATAAGTCCTGTCATATTATTCGTGGCTTGATAAAGAGGGGAGCAGAGGTGCAAGTGGTAATTACTCCTGCTGGAAAAGAATTTATTACCCCTATTACTTTATCTGCGCTGACGCATAAACCGGTTATTTCTGATTTCTTTTTGCAACGTGATGGTACATGGAATAGCCATGTCGATTTAGGTTTGTGGGCAGATGCGATGCTTGTAGCACCAGCTACAGCATCGACTATTGGGAAAATGGCAAATGGGATAGCAGACAACATGCTGGTGACTACCTATCTTTCAGCCAAATCTCCAGTTTTTATTGCTCCAGCCATGGATTTGGATATGTATGCTCATCCTTCTACTCAAGCTAATTTGAATACATTGCGCTCTTACGGTAATTATATTATAGAGCCTGGGGTCGGGGAACTAGCAAGCCAGTTAATAGGTAAAGGCCGTATGGAGGAACCGGAAAATATAATCTTGTACTTGGAACAGTATTTTGCACGGAAAGAAGGTGAATTGGTAGGGAAAAAGGTTTTGATTACTACAGGTCCTACTTATGAAAAAATAGATCCAGTACGTTTTATTGGTAATTATTCCTCCGGTAAAATGGGATTCGCTTTGGCTGACGAATGTGCTTCCCGTGGTGCAGATGTCATTTTGATAACAGGTCCTGTACAGCAAAGTACTCATTTCCCGATGAAGAAGCGTTATGATGTTGAATCGGCAGAGCAGATGTATGAAGTGGCTACTTCGGTGTTCGGGGATGTAGATGTTGCCATTTTGTCGGCGGCAGTAGCTGATTTTACTCCAAAACAAGTAGCTAATGAAAAAATAAAACGGGTAATTACAGGCGAAATGGTATTACATTTGCAACCTACACGTGATATTGCGGCATCGTTAGGGGAAATGAAAAAATTGTGTGGTAATAAGGGAAAAAAACTTTTAATTGGCTTTGCACTTGAAACCCATGATGAATACCGTCATGCTGAGGAAAAACTGAAGCATAAGAATTTTGATTTTATTGTTTTGAACTCTTTAAATGATGAAGGTGCTGGCTTTCGTTGTGATACGAATAAAATCAGTATCATAGATGAAAAAGAACGGATTAATTTCCCCTTGAAAACAAAGGCTGAAGTCGCTATGGATATAATAGACCATTTGGTAAATATGTTAAAATGTAATGTGGGTTAAAAAACTGTGTTTGGTGTTTGGAGGTATGATTTGTGCGGGAGTTATGCTTGCACAAGAATTGGATTGTCAAGTTACTGTGAATCATTCTCAGATACAGGGCACTAATGTACAGGTTTTTAAAACGTTGGAAAAATCATTATCTGACTTCATCAATACACGGCATTGGACGCAGGCGCAATATGCATCCAATGAACGTATTCGTTGCTCTATGAATTTCATAATAAAAGAGTATAATGAAGTGGATAGTCGTTGGACTTGTGAACTTGTTGTGCAATCTACTCGGCCTGTGTGGCAATCAAGTTATCAGACGGTAGTATTCAGTTTTAAGGATACAGATGTATCTTTTAATTATAGAGAATTCGACCAGTTGGAACTGAGAGAAAATGAGATAAATAACAACTTGACTGCTATTGTGTCCTATTATGTTTATCTAATTATTGGACTGGACATGGATACGATGGCCTTACAGTCGGGTACAGAACTTATTCGACGAGCAGGAGATATTGTTGTATCAGCTCAGACGTTGGGCGAGATAGGCTGGGCTCCATTTGAGAGTAATAGTAATCGCTATGCTTTGGTTTTTGATTATCTGGAGGAAAGCATGTCTCCTATGCGGCAATTAATGTATGCTTATCATCGTTCTGGATTGGATGAACTTACAATAAGTGTGTCCCGGATACGTGCTCAAATAACGGATGAGTTGGAATGTTTGGTAAAGGCCAAATCCAATAAACCTTTGTCTGTCTGGCCAGGACTATTTACGGAGATAAAGAAAGAAGAATTGATTAATTTATATTCTCAGGCAACTATTGAGGAGAAAGAGTCGGTTGTCAAGTTGCTTTCCGCTGTGAATCCGTCATTGACGAGTGATTGGGAGAAAATCAAAAATTAAGTAAAATATATGTTGTGTTCGCTCTATATACAAAACTATGCGCTCATAGAGAAACTCGATATTACTTTTGAGAATGGTTTTTCGGTAATAACGGGTGAAACTGGTGCAGGAAAGTCTATCATTTTGGGAGCAATCATTTTATTGCTGGGCCAGCGTGCCGATGTAAAGTCTATTCGTACCGGTGCTTCGAAATGCATCATTGAAGCTCATTTTGATGTTTCTTCTTATGATATGCAGTCTTTTTTTGTGGAGAATGAATTGGATTATGAGGATGAATGTATATTGCGCCGCGAACTTTATGCTTCTGGTAAGAGCCGCGCATTTATTAATGACATGCCGGTGTCTTTGTCCTTGTTGAAGGCTTTAGGAGAACAATTGGTAGATGTGCATTCGCAGCATCAGAATTTGTTGTTGAATAAAGAAAACTTTCAATTGGGCATACTTGATGTGCTTGCGCGTAATGGGGATGTACTGTGTGCTTATCAAGATGCTTATAATGAGTGGAAACGTGCTCAGAAGGAGTTGGATGAATTGATGGTACGTGTAGAGCGTGATAAAGCAGACGTAGACTACATACGTTTTCAGTTGGAACAATTGGAGAGTCTGCATTTGTCATCTGGTGAGCAAGAACAGTTGGAGCAAGAAGCGAGCGTATTGGGGCATGCAGAAGAAATCAAGGCTGCTTTGTATCATGCAGACAAGCTAATGTATTCAGAAAATGGAGGCCTAATATCGAATTTAAAAGAATGCCTTAATGCGATAGATAATTTACGGGATATATATCCTCCTTGCACGGAATTAGCAGTAAGGCTGGAAAGTTCATATATTGACCTGAAGGACATTGCACAGGAAATCTCTACTGAAGGAGAAACAATAGAATTTGACCCCGTACGATTGGAAGAGGTGAATGAACGGCTAAATGCGATATATACGTTGCAGCAAAAGCATCACGTGGATTCCGTAGAGGCCCTTTTGGCTTTGCAAGGAGAATATTCCGCCAAATTGTCGGCCATTACTTCTGCCGATGATGATATCGAGGCATTGCGGAAGCGTGTTTCCGACCTGTACGGAGTGGCTTCCGAACGCGCTGCGCTCTTGACCGGAATACGTTCTGCTGCCGCTCGCGAAGTAGAGCGGCAAATGGCTGTGCGGCTGTTGCCTTTGGGCATGCCTAACGCATGTTTTGTTGTGGAAGTAGGAGAGCGGAAAGAACTTGGGCCTCAGGGAAAGGAGACAGTAAATTTCCTGTTTACGGCAAATAAAAATGGCATATTGCAAAGCATCGCTTCAGTTGCTTCTGGTGGCGAAATTGCCCGTGTGATGCTTTCATTGAAAGCCATGATTGCGGGTGCTGTGAAGTTGCCTACCATTATTTTCGATGAGATTGATACGGGTGTTTCCGGTGAAATTGCCGATCGTATGGCCGACATTATGCAGGAGATGGGCGATAACGGCCGACAAGTCATCAGTATTACGCATTTACCGCAGATTGCCGCCCGTGGCCGTTGTCATTATAAGGTGTATAAGCAGGACAATGATAATGAGACCAATAGTCATATATGTCGTTTAAGCGGCAATGAAAGAGTGGAGGAGATTGCCCACATGTTGAGCGGGGCAACATTGACCGAAGCCGCCTTAAACAACGCAAAGGCATTGTTGGGAGTGTGATATCTATATTGGATGTAGAAACTTAACAGAATATTGTATGGCAGATAAGAATGAATTGATATTTGGCGTCCGTGCCGTGATTGAAGCCATTCAGGCAGGAAAGGAAATTGATAAAGTCTTGGTTAAAAAAGATATTCAGAGTGACTTGTCGAAAGAACTGTTTGCTGCATTGAGAGGCACTTCTATACCAGTTCAACGTGTTCCGGTGGAGCGTATCAACCGCATTACGCGCAAGAATCATCAGGGCGTTGTGGCTTTTATTTCCGCAATTACTTATCAGAAAACGGAAGACCTTGTCCCTTTCTTGTTTGAGCAGGGCAAGAATCCTTTCTTTGTGATGCTTGATGGTATAACGGATGTCCGTAACTTTGGAGCAATAGCCCGTACATGTGAATGTGCAGCGGTGGATGCCGTCATCATACCGGCAACAGGTGGTGCGAGTGTTAATGCTGATGCCATAAAGACATCTGCCGGCGCACTACATAAATTACCAGTATGTAGAGAGAAAAACTTGACTACGACGCTTCAGTTCCTTAAAGATTGTGGCTACCATATAATTGCAGCCACGGAAAAAGGCGATTATGGTTACGTGCGAGGCAATTATGACGGACCCGTGTGCCTTGTTATGGGGGCGGAAGATAGAGGGGTGTCTTATAACAATCTAGCTTTGTGCGATGAGTGGGTGAAGATTCCCATGTGGGGTACAATCGAATCGCTCAATGTATCGGTGGCTGCTGGAATCTTGATTTATGAAGCGATGAAACAAAGGCGAATAGGCGTTGACGAAAAATAATGCATATAGATAATAATAAAGAATATGAGAAGAAGAATACTTTTACTCTTGTTCGCCCTCTGTACATCATTACAGTGGACGATGGCTCAAAATCCCAAATGGGTGGAGAAAGCAAAGCATGCTGTATTTTCCATTGTGACTTATGATAAAAACGATAAAATTTTGAATACCGGAAATGGCTTCTTCGTGTCTGAAGATGGAATTGCCTTATCAGATTATGCTCTTTTTAAAGGAGCACAACGTGCGGTGATTATAAACTATGAAGGCAAGCAGATGCCGGTAGAATCTATCATGGGGGCCGATGACATGTATGACGTGGTGAAGTTCCGTGTCGGTATTACGGAAAAGAAGGTGCCTGCTTTATCCCTCTCGGTTGTGCCTCCTGTTGTTGGCGCGGATATCTATCTTTTGCCTTATTCCACACGTTCGGACCGTTCGTGTGCCATAGGAAAGGTAAAGGCGGCCGACAAGATAGAAGGTGGGTATAGTTACTATACATTGGACATGCGTTTGGCCGATAAAATGGTAAGTTGCCCATTGGCCACGACTGACGGCCAGGTATTCGGCATGGCACAGAAGTCTTCCGGGCAGGATACCGCTACAATCTGTTATGCCATCGATGTGAATTTCGCGATGAAGCAGAGCATTTCCGCTTTATCATTCAGCGACATGGCGTTGAACGATATTGGAATCAAAAAAGCCTTGCCCGGTACGGAAGAAGAGGCTTTGGTATTTTTATATATGGCATCTGGCGGGCTGTCGTCTGATGAATATATGCTCTTGTTGGATGATTTTATTGCATGTTACCCGAATAATCCTGACGGCTATTTGCGTCGTGCCACGCAGCAATTGTTCTTATCGAAAGATGAGGCTTCCATGGACAAAGTTGCCGAAGACTTGGATGAAGCTTTGTCTGTAGCGTCACAGAAAGACGATGTATATTTTAACAGAGCCAAGACTATATATAGTTACATGCTGGACGATCCAGACCCTGTCTACAAGGATTGGAGTTATGACAAGGCTTTGGAGGAAATTCGTTCTGCCATTGCTATAAAAGAATTGCCAGTATACGTACAAACAGAAGGGGACATTTTGTTTGCCAAACAAGATTATGCAGCAGCTTTTGCCAGCTATGATAAGGTGAACAAGTCGGACATTGCGTCGCCTGCAACGTTCTTTAGCGCGGCACGTGCAAAAGAGTTGATGCAGGCACCGATGGATGAGGTACTTGCCATTATGGATAGCTGTGTGGCCCGTTGTCCTCAGCCTTATACGGAAAGTGCGGCTCCTTATATTTTTGAACGTGCACGGATACGGATGGAGGCTGGTCATGCCCGCGATGCGATGTTTGATTACAATGCATACTTCAATGCCGTAAATGGTAATGTCAACGATTTGTTCTATTATTATCGTGAGCAGGCGGCCGTGGCGGCACGCCAATACCAAATTGCGCTTGATGATTTGGCAAAAGCTATAGAATTGAATCCCCAGGAATTACTTTACTATGCTGAATTGGCTGTGGTAAATATCCGGGTGGGACGCAATGAAGAAGCTATAGATGTTTTGAATAAAGCCTTGGAGATTAATCCGGAGTATTCGGAAGCCTATCGTTTGATGGGGCTTGCACAGGTCCAGATGAAACGGAATGAGGATGCCTGCGCCAGCTTTGCCAAGGCCAAGGAATTGGGTGATCCCAATGTGGATGAGCTGATAAAGAAGCATTGTAAATAAGCCTTGTGCCAACGTCGGACATTGATTATATAATAAATAGATAGCGATATGAAGAAAGTAATTTGCAGTTCAAAAGCTCCAGCCGCCATAGGCCCTTATAGTCAGGCCGTTGAGGCGAATGGTTTTGTGTTTGTTTCGGGGCAATTGCCTATCGATGCATCGACCGGTGAAATGCCTGAAACCGTGGAAGCCCAGACCCGGCAGTCGTTGGAGAATATCAAGCATATTCTTGAAGAAGCCGGATTAAGCATGGGCCACATTGTGAAAACTACCGTCTACTTGGCAGAGATGTCTTCCTTTGCCGCGATGAACAAGGTATATGCCACCTATTTTGAGGGGGAATGTCCTGCACGTGCCGCCTTTGCGGTGAAAGACCTCCCCAAGGGGGCTTTAGTAGAGATTGAGTGCATCGCGGTGCGATAATAGGTCGGCTACGATAAAGTTACTGCCTCCCACGAAGATAAAGTCTTCCGGGAGGCTTTTTTGTTTGGCGGCTGTCACGGCCGACGGCACATCGGGATAACATGCGCCTTGCAATCCGGCTTCCGTGGCCAATGCATATAGTTCTTGCTCGGGCAGCGCACGCTTTACGCTGGCTTTGGTAAAGTAATATTCGGCTTTGCGGGGAAGCATGGCCAACACACCACGTATGTCTTTGTCGTTCACCATGCCGATGATGATGTGCAACTTCCGGCACGGTTGCTGCTCCAATTGTTTGATTATGTAGGCCATGCCGCCTGTGTTGTGCCCTGTATCGCAAATTAATGTCGGCGAGTCTTGCAGCTTCTGCCAACGTCCCATGAGGCCTGTCAGTTCCGTCACATGGGCAAAGCCGCTGCGTATGTTCTGTTCGTCCAACTGGTATCTGGCCTTTTGCAACAGGGGAATGGCGGTGAGCAGCGTGCGTTTGTTTTTCTCTTGGTATAGCCCTTTCAGCTCATAGTCTATGTCCGTGTAAGCGGGCGTCTCGTTTTCCTCGGCCAAGTAGATGGGGGCACCGCACTCTTGTGCCTTCTTGACGAATACGGGACGGATCTCCGGAGTGGTTTCGCCTATCACGACGGGTGTGCCGGGCTTGATGATGCCTGCCTTTTCGGCCGCTATCTTGGCCAATGTATCCCCTAAGAACTGGGTGTGGTCGAAGCTGATGTTGGTAATGATGCACAAGTCGGGCCGGATGATGTTCGTGCAGTCCAGCCTGCCGCCCAGTCCAACCTCGATGACGGCCACGTCCACCTTTTGTTCTGCAAAATAGCGGAATGCCATGGCCGTGGTCAGTTCGAAGAATGAGGGGTGCAGCGGCTCGAAGAAAGCGCGCTCTTTTTCCACGAAGTCTATGACATATTGTTCGGGGATGGTCTGCCCGTCGATGCGGATGCGTTCACGGAAGTCCATCAGGTGGGGGGAGGTGTAAAGCCCCGTGCGGTATCCGGCCTCCTGCAATATGGCCGCCAGGGTGTGCGAGCAGGAACCTTTGCCGTTAGTCCCGGCCACATGGATGGTGCGGAACTGCCGGTGTGGGTGGCCGAAATGCTTGTCGAGCGCCAGCGTGGTATCCAGCCCCTCCTTGTAGGCCGAAGCGCCTACTTGCTGGAACATGGGGGCGCTGTCATATAAATAGTTCAAAGTGTCTTGATAGTTCATCTTTTTGTAATATTTAACTGCGTTGGCAACCTTTTTCCCTAAGGATTGCTTATCTTTCAAGCAACAAAGGTATTAACTATTTATTAAATCGGACAAGTATGGGAGCTAAGAAAAACTTCGTGATTGATACCAATGTCATCCTTCACGACTACAACTGCCTGAACAATTTTCAGGAAAACGACATTTATCTTCCTATTGTTGTGCTCGAAGAGCTGGACAAGTTCAAGAAGGGCAACGAGCAAATCAACTACAATGCCCGCGAGTTCCTCCGCCAACTGGACTTGGTGACCGACGACGACTTGTTCACCAAAGGGGCATCCCTCGGCAAGGGGCTGGGACGCTTGTTTGTCGTGACGGGGCAGGTGGAATCGCCCCGTGTATACGATTCGTTCCCGGCACGCATCCCCGACCATCGCATCATGGCGGTGACCGACTGGCTGGCCGGACAGCATCCGGACATGAAGACCATCCTGGTGACCAAGGACGTCAACCTGCGCATGAAGGCACGCTCCATCGGCCTGCTTTGCGAGGATTACATCACGGACAAGGTGGCGAACACGGACATGTTCGCCAAGTCGAACGAGGTGTACGAGGGCGTGGAGCCGGCCTTGATAGACCGCATTTATTCGTCGCGCGAAGGGGTGGACATCGACGAGTTCAGCTTCAAGGACAAGCTGCGGCCCAATGAATGCTTCGTGCTGAAGAGCGACCGCAACAGCGTGCTGGCCCGCTACAACCCCTTCACACGGGCGGTGTGCAGGGTGAACAAGGCCCGCCACTACGGCATAGAGCCCCGCAACGCCGAGCAGAGCTTTGCCTTCGAGGTGCTGAACGACCCGGACATCAAGCTGGTGGCCGTGACGGGAAAGGCCGGCACGGGCAAGACGCTCCTGGCCCTGGCATCCGCCCTGAGCCAGATGAACGACTACAAGCAGATTCTCCTGGCGCGGCCCATCGTGGCATTGTCCAACAAAGACCTGGGATTCTTGCCGGGCGACGCCAAGGAGAAGGTGGCGCCATACATGCAACCGCTCTTCGACAACCTCAACGTGATAAAGCACCAGTTCGCCCCCACGTCCACCGAGGTGAAACGCCTGGAGGACATGCAGAAAAGCGAGCAGCTGGTCATCGAGGCATTGGCCTTCATCCGCGGGCGAAGCCTGGGAGAGACCTACTGCATCATAGACGAGGCCCAGAACCTGACCCCGCACGAGATAAAGACCATCATAACCCGTGCCGGCGAGGGCACCAAGATGGTCTTTACCGGCGACATACAGCAGATAGACCAGCCCTACCTGGACACCCAGTCCAACGGCCTGGTCTACATGATAGACCGCATGCGCGACCAGAAGCTCTTTGCCCACGTCAACCTCGTGAAGGGCGAGCGCAGCGAGCTGAGCGAGCTGGCCAGCAACCTGATGTGACCCCGCGTTTCCCCTCCATTCCGCATGCCGCCCCTCTCCGCACGGGCGGCATTTTTTTTGCCTCATGCCCATGAATCTCCCCTCCTTATGGGCGCAATCCAGCCTACATACAGACGCAATTCCATCTCCATACGGGAGAAAACTTGTCTCCCTACGGGGGAAAACTTGTCTCCCTACGGGGGAAAACTTGTCCGGATGCCGGGAAAAAGTATATTTCCATAGGTCGTAATCTATAAACCAAGCCTTGGTTTATATAGTTCAAGCCTTGGTTTATATAATTCAAGCCTTGGTTTATATAGTTCAAGCCTTGAACTATAACTTTCCCCCTTATGTAATCACGCTTTCCCCTGCATGAAAACAACTTTCCCCCGGCATGCAGTCAAGTTTTCCCCCAGGTGCGTTTCCGGGCGGCCATGCGGCACATTCCCGCCGCCGGGGCTTGCGCATTCGGCAAAAAAGCCTATCTTTGCAGGCACTATGTGATATCTTAAACCATAAAACACGAGACAGATATGAGAAAAACATTAGCGACTACTATCCTGGCCTTCATGGCCATGGCATTGACCGGCCTCCCTCTCCTTGCGAATGGGGGCAAAGGGGTGGAAGTGAACTATCTTGGTGTGAACAACGTCCTTGTCCGCATCGTCGGCGACGGGCGCTACCTGCTGCTCCCGGTGCAGGAGAGCAGCGAGGACGCGGCGGTCAACGTCCTGGCCGACGGCAGGCTCGACCGGACGATATATGTCCGCCTGGCCAAGACGAAGGTGGATTACTTCGTGCCCTTCGACCTGGCTCCTTACCAGGGGAAGCGGGTGGTGCTCAACGTGGTAACCTCGCAGGGACGCTCCACCGTCCGCGAAGTCAAGGAAGACGCCTGCTGGCGAGACCTCGCCCTCTCCGACACCTTCGACACGTCGAACCGCGAGAAATACCGCCCCCTCTACCATCACACGCCGCTCTACGGCTGGATGAACGACCCCAACGGCATGTTTTACAAAGACGGCGAATGGCACCTGTACTACCAGGCCAACCCCTACGGCTCCAAGTGGCAGAACATGACGTGGGGACACTCCTCGTCCCGGGACCTCATCACCTGGACGCACCATCCCGCCGCCATCGAGCCTAACGGGCTGGGCACGGTGTTCAGCGGCAGCGCCACCACCGACCCCCGGAACACGGCCGGCTATGGCAGCGATGCCGTGATAGCCCTCTACACCTCCGCAGGGGCCAGCCAAATCCAGAGCCTGGCCTGGAGTAACGACAACGGCCGCACCTTCAACCTGTACCCCGGCAACCCGGTCATCACCCTCGAAAGCGAGGCGCGCGACCCCAACATGTTCTGGAACGAAGACACCGGCGAGTGGAACCTGGTGCTTGCCCATGCCCTGGAGCATGAGATGCTGTTCTTCGCCTCGCCCGACCTGAAGACGTGGACGCTGCGCAGCGCCTTCGGCAAGGGTCTGGGCAGCCAGGACGGCGTGTGGGAGTGCCCGGACTTGTTCGAGCTGCCCGTTGCCAGAACCCAGGAGAGCAAGTGGGTGCTGCTGTGCAACATCAATCCCGGCGGCCCCTTCGGCGGCAGCGCCACCCAGTACTTCGTCGGCGACTTCGATGGTACGACCTTCACGCCCGACACGGACGACACCGGGATGGTCACCACCAAGTGGCTGGACTTCGGCAAGGACCATTATGCCACGGTCAGCTGGAAGTCGGCGCCGGACAATCGCCGCACCGTCATCGGCTGGATGAGCAACTGGCAATATGCCGCCGAGGTGCCCACCATGCAATACCGCAGCGCCAACACCCTGCCCCGCGAGCTGGGGCTGTTCTACGCCCCGGACGGGCAGGTATATGCCTCCGTCACCCCCTCGCCGGAGATGGAGGGGCTGAGGGACAAGCTGGCGGTCGACATCAAGAAGATGCGGGTCAAGGACTCCGGCACCGAAGTGATGCTCCCGGCAGCGAACGACGGCATCTGCGAGATTCTGCTGGACATCAATCCCCGCAAGTCGGACAAAGTGACCCTGACCCTGAAGAACGATGCGGGCGACCGGGTGGTGATGGTGTACGACACGGAGGCGTCGACCCTGTCATTCGACCGTCGCCAAAGCGGCATCGTGGACTTCAGCCAGGACTTCCCCGCAGTCACCGTGGCCCCCACGTTTACCGGCGGCAAGGAAATGGGCCTGCGCTTGTTCATCGACCGCTCGAGCATCGAGGTCTTCGAGGGAGATGGGAAGTTTGCCATGACCAACCTGGTGTTCCCCACGAAGCCCTACACGTCTTTGTCCATAAATGCGGACGACGCAACAATAACGAATCTCAAGATTTATTCACTCTCCGTCAATTGATAACTATAGATTATGAATACCTCACAACCAATATCTGCAAAACGCGGAAGCTTCCTGCTGCAAATCATACCGGTAGTGTTATGCTTTTTTGCCATGGGGTTTGTGGACCTTGTGGGCACGGCTTCCAATTACGTCCAGAAAGAACACAACCTGACAGACTCTGAGGCAAACATCCTTCCTTCATTGGTGTTCTTCTGGTTCTTGATATTTTCTGTCCCGACCGGTATGCTGATGAATAAAATAGGTCGGAAGCAGACCGTCCTTATCAGCTTGGTGGTGACATTGGTATCGCTTGTGATACCTTTGTTCGGCGATAGCTATCTTGTTATGCTGGTGGCTTTTTCCTTGCTTGGCATAGGCAATGCGGTCATGCAGACTTCGTTGAACCCGCTGGTCACCAACTTGATTGCCGGTGACAAGCTCTCTTCGGTTTTGACATTCGGGCAATTTGTCAAGGCTATTGCTTCATTCCTTGCTCCGATTCTTGCCGCATGGGGGGCTGTCACTTGTTTGCCTACGTTCGGCTTGGGCTGGCGTGTCTTGTTCATGATTTATGCAGCTGTCTGCTTGTTGTCTATATTGGCGCTTGCCGCGACCCACATTGAGAAGGAACAGGCGGACAAGGCTTCCAGCATAGGCAAGTGTGTAAAGCTGCTCGGACGGCCGTTTGTCTTGTTCTGTTTCTTGGGCATCATGTGCCATGTCGGGATAGATGTCGGCACGAATACTACTGCGCCTAAAATCATCATGGAACGTTTCAGCCTTCCTCTTGAAGAGGCAAGCATCGCGACCAGCATCTATTTTATATGCCGCACCGTGGGGAGCTTTTTAGGAGCCTTCATGCTTCGCCTGATTCCGGAAAAACGTTTCTTCGGGTTCAGCGTTTTGCTGATGTTGCTGGCAATGGTGCTGCTGCTCTTCAGTAACTCGTTGGTTGTGATTCATGTCAGCATAGGCCTGATAGGTTTGGGCAATTCCAACATCTTTCCTGTGATATTCTCGCAAGCGTTAACATCTTCGCCAAGCGAGAAGAACGAAGTCTCCGGACTGATGATTATGGGACTTTTCGGTGGAACGGTCTTTCCCTTCGCCATGGGTTATGCAGCCGATGGAATAGGGCAGATAGGAGCCGTGATGGTCATGACGGTAGGAGTGCTGTATTTGCTATATTATACGTTGAAGATTAAAGCAATAAAATAACTATAAAACATAGACATATGAACGACATTATAGTAGGAATGGGAGAACTGTTGTGGGATGTTCTCCCGGAGGGGAAGAAAATAGGCGGGGCTCCGGCCAACTTCGCTTATCATGTATCGCAATTTGGTTTGAAAAGTTGCCTCATAAGTGCGGTCGGTAATGACGAATTGGGGAATGAATTACTTGAGAATATAAACAAGAAGAAACTGAACCATGCCATAGAAAGGGTATCTTATCCTACCGGTACGGTGCAAGTGGAGGTAGACGAATCGGGCATCCCTTGTTATACGATAAAAGAAGAGGTTGCTTGGGACAATATCCCTTTTACGCCCCAATTGGAAACAATAGCCCGAAGCGCACGGGTCGTTTGTTTTGGTTCATTGGCACAGCGTAGTGCCGTTTCATGGGAAACGATAAACCGTTTCTTGGATATTATGCCCGATGGGGAAGGGCAGTATAAGATATTCGATATTAACCTGCGCCAGTCATTCTATACCAAAGAGATACTGTGCCATTCGTTGGATAAGTGTAATATTTTGAAGATAAATGACGAAGAACTGGTGACAGTAGCCCGGATGTTCAACTATGATGATTCTGATTTTCAGAAAGTATGCAGGAAACTGTTGGATAGTTATTGTTTGAAAATGCTTATCCTTACTTGCGGGGTTGACGGTAGCTATGTGTTTACCGCGGACGATGTTTCGTTTCAGCCCACTCCCCAAGTAAAAGTGGCAGATACGGTCGGGGCTGGCGATTCTTTTACCGCGGCTTTTATATCCAGCATTCTTAAAGGAAATTCTATTGCGGAAGCACATAAAAAGGCTGTAAGTGTCTCTGCCTATGTATGTACGCAGCAAGGGGCAATGCCCATACTTCCAGCGGAGTATGTGAAGTAAATTTATCTGTTTTTGCGCTGTTTGGCCTCTCCCAGAAGGCTATATAAGTGTCTCACGGGCGCAACAGGTTCGGGTCATGGACGCAACCTGTTGCGCCCGTGGTGCTAACATGTTGCGTTTAAGCCTGCGACATGTCGCGTGTTTTGTGGAAGTATTTTATGTCGTATTCCCGAGTATCATGCATAATTTTAAAGCAGTTCTCTTGATTTTGTCGACAATCCTTTCTAAAAGTACGTAAAATATATTACCTTTGCCACCGCCTAAAACAAAAAATGTCATATTATCATGTTGAAGAGAGGTTTCTTGCATCGTTACCTTTCAGCAAAGGTGTTGCCTATCTGGACTATCTTGCTGATAGATGTGTTTATCGTTGCCTTGGCTACGTTGCTGGCTTATGGACTTCGTTATGGTTTCCAAAATGTTTTTACGGACGATGCCATTGTCGGTAAAACTGTTTTATGGGCAGTAGGGGTCAATGTCATATTTTTTAGGGTATTTCGTACCTATTCCAGCGTGCTTCGTTTTTCTTCGTTCGTGGACATCATGCGCATTTTTGTGTCGCTCACGGTTTCGTTTCTCGTATTGATGACCATTACGGTGTTGCTTGACAATCCGGTGCGTGTGGGGTTGGTGTCTGTTAGCGTATTGTTTATCTCTTACGTGTTGAGCTTGTCCATGATGGTCTGTTCGAGGGTGTTTGTGAAGATTTTTTTCGACATGTGGAACATAGACAGTTCTCGTAGTTATAATGTCTTTATTTATGGCGCGCAAGGTACGGGAGTCAACATCGCCAAGTCTCTGCGGGTGAACTTGCATAACCATTATCGCTTGCGCGGCTTCATAGCCGATGAACCGGAACTGGTGGGCAAGGTGATAATGGGTGTACGGGTATTGCCTAATGACGACAAACTGGTGGATAATCTGGTAGAGCGCGGTATAAACGTGCTTATAATATCTCCGGTCAAGATGGAGAATTTTAAGAAGGGCAACATGGCTGACAATCTGCTTGGACATAACATCAAGCTGATGACTGCTCCTCCATTGAGTGAATGGAATGGGAAAGCGTTGAACTATAATCAATTGAAAGAAATCCAAATAGAAGACCTCTTACAGCGTGACCCCATCGTCATAGATACTCACAAAGTAGCTTCGCATTTGGAAGGAAAGCGAGTGATGATTACTGGAGCGGCCGGTTCCATTGGTAGCGAGATAATGCGTCAAGTTGCTTCTTTTAACCCATATAAACTGATTCTGGTAGATCAGGCTGAAACCCCGCTGCATGATATCCGTTTGGAATTGCAAGACCGTTGGCGCGATATAGATGCAGTAACTCTTATTGCTGACGTTTCTAATGCAGGCCGCATGGAGGCCATTTTCCGGGAATATCGTCCGCAATACATTTTTCATGCGGCAGCCTACAAACATGTGCCCATGATGGAAGACAATGTTTCAGAATCTATACAAGTCAATGTGTGTGGTACACGCATCATGGCAGATTTGGCTGTGAAGTATGGAGCAGAAAAGTTTGTAATGATATCTACCGATAAAGCGGTGAATCCTACCAATGTGATGGGCTGTTCAAAGCGTATATGTGAGATTTACGTACAGTCGTTAGGTAAGAAGTTACAAAAAGAGGGTGGCATTACGCAGTTCATCACTACACGTTTCGGCAATGTGTTGGGTTCTAATGGCTCGGTTATTCCACGTTTCCGTGACCAAATACAACGCGGAGGTCCGGTAACGGTGACTCATCCTGATATTATACGCTATTTCATGACTATCCCTGAAGCATGTCGTCTGGTGCTGGAGGCTGGCAGTATGGGCAAAGGCGGGGAAATCTATATTTTCGACATGGGGCAACCAGTCCGTATAGTAGATTTGGCTAAACGCATGATTAAACTTTCAGGACGTACAGATGTAAAGATAGAGTTTACAGGATTGCGCCATGGCGAGAAACTATATGAGGAGTTGCTTAATGTGAAAGAACTTACAAAGCCAACCTATCATGACAAGATTATGATAGCGACTGTGCGTGAATACGATTATGATGAGGTGAAAGAACGTATCCAGCATCTGATAGATATTAGCTATCATTATGATCAGATGGAAATCGTAGCTGCCATGAAAGAACTTGTACCCGAGTTTATTAGTAAAAACTCATGTTTTGAAGTTTTGGATAAAACGAAGTGAAAGCGGGCATTTTGCTCGCTTTTTTATTCGTGGTGGTAAGGGCTGCCGTTCAATATGGACATGGCGCGATATAATTGTTCCACAAAGATGAGGCGCACCATTTGATGCGAAAAAGTCATGCGCGAGAGAGATAGCATATCGTGTGCTGTTTCATATATCTTTGGGGAGAATCCGTATGGTCCACCGATGATGAATACGAGTCTTTTGTTTACTGTATTCATTTTATGTTTCATGTAGTTGGCAAATTCTACCGAACGCATTTCTTTTCCCTTTTCGTCAAGTAATACTACTACGTCTCCTGGTTGCAGCGTCCGTAATATCAATTCGCCTTCTTTCTCTTTTTGTAAATCTATGGAAAGGCTTTTAGTATTCTTTAGTTCGGGAATTACCTCCATGTCAAAAGGTTGATAACGTTTGATCCGTTGCACATAGTCTTCTATGGCTGTGATGAAATGTTGTTCTACTGTCCGTCCCACAACAAGCAAGGTCGTTTTCATATAAGTGCTTTTTATACTTGGTGCAAAAATAGGAATTATGAAGTGAAAATGGAAGTAACTCCTGGATGTGTATGGATGATATTAGCGAATTGTACATGAAGAATGCACGGAATAAAAAGTTTCTAATCTCTTAATATTTTGCCTTAAATATTTACCTTTGCAAAGATTACAGTTATGAGACGTGATTTACTCTGACTATTCATGGGTATTTTTGTTTTGAATTGTAAGATGTGGTTAATAATAATGATAGACAAATGGACAAGGAAAAAGAATTGATTGATAGGCTAATAGATTTGGCTTTCGCAGAAGATATTGGTGATGGAGACCATACGACGTTATCGTGTATTCCACCTACGGCAATGGGCAAGTCGCGGCTCTTGATTAAGGAGGCCGGTATCTTGGCCGGTGTTGAAATTGCCAAAGAAGTGTTCCGCCGTTTTGACCCCTCCATGAAAGTGGAAGTATTCATGGAGGATGGTAGTGAAGTGAAACCGGGGGATGTGCCCATGATAGTAGAAGGTAAGGTGCAGTCTCTTTTACAAACCGAGCGTTTGATGCTGAATATCATGCAACGTATGAGTGGCATTGCGACCATGACACATAAGTATGCTGAGTGTCTGAAAGGAACTCATACTCGTGTGCTTGATACCCGTAAGACCACTCCAGGATTACGTATCTTGGAAAAAATGGCTGTGAAGATTGGCGGAGGGGTTAACCATCGTATTGGGCTGTTTGATATGATTCTGTTGAAAGATAATCATATTGATTTTGCTGGAGGAATAGATAAGGCCATTCAGAGAGTACATGCTTATTGTAAAGAAAAGGGGAAGAGTTTGAAGATAGAAATAGAAGTGCGTGATCTGAATGAACTGCAGCAAGTCCTTGATTTGGGAGGCATCGATCGTATAATGTTCGATAACTTCAGTCCGGAGATGACCAAAAAAGCGGTAGAAATGGTGGCTGGTCGTTATGAGACAGAATCATCGGGAGGAATCACCTTTGATACGTTGCGTGATTATGCTGCATGCGGTGTGGATTTTATCTCGGTTGGTGCTTTGACTCATTCGGTAAAAGGCTTGGATATGAGTTTTAAGGCTTGTTGATGAAAGAAGATTAGGAGAAAAGCTTTTCATAAGTCTGTTTCTTCCGAAATGCTTATGAAAAGCTTTTTTGTTAGTTGGCCATATTTTGACATTTTTTTATATTTAAAGTTGCAGCATTGTTGCATACGTTGCGTCTAATTGATGAAAGGTGCGAAGAGGCGTACCCAATATTGTAGTACATTGGCATTGGATAGTGAAATAGAGTTGATAGAAGGATGCCGGGCTGGGACTGATACGGCACGGAAAGAGCTTTATACTCTATATGCCCCAAAGATGTTGGCTGTTTGCTATCGTTATACGGGTGATATGGATGCTGCATATGATGTATTACACGATGGGTTCGTTAAGATTTATACGCATTTCACATTTAGGGGAGAATGTACGCTTGCCACGTGGGTGACACGGATTATGGTTAATCAGGCAATTGATTATCTACGACAAAGGCGTCGTTTCGATAGGTTTGAGGTCGAAGAGGAACAATTGTTGGATGTCGCAGACGAGTTTGAAGCAGCAGAAATGGCGGAAGGTTTTTCACAGGAGTTGTTGATGAAATTCGTGGCCGAGTTACCGGATGGATGTCGTACAGTATTTAACCTTTATGTGTTTGAGGAGAAATCGCATAAAGAAATAGCAGAGATGCTTCATATAAAGGAGCATTCTTCCACATCGCAATTTCACCGTGCAAAAAAGATATTAGCGCAGAAAATTAAAAGATATGCAGCACATGAGAGAACAGAACGATTTGGGTAATGTATTTTATCGACGCTTGGAGAACTACGAGCTAAAACTTCCTGAAGATTTTTGGGAGGGTTTAGAACATGATTTGAAAAATACCGTTCGTACTGATAGAAAGAAAGGTTTCTTTCTTTTGTCAAAAAACAGACGGATATTGGCTACTGCTGCTTCGATAGCATTGCTGTTTGCCAGTACTTGGTTAGCATTTTGGTGTTTATCCTTGCCAGAAGAGGCAACGAAAGCAGTATTTGCGCAAATGGGAACAGAAATGCCTATTGAGGTCGGGCATTCGAACATATGTTCGTCTATGGTGAAGAATGGATCTAATAATGCTAATCCGGCTGTATATCTTAATGCTTCTGAAAATAAGGGAGAATCTACCGTATCGGAAACGCCAGTATCAGTTCAGTTTTCTATTATGGTAACGCAGCAGATTTATACTTCGGCTTCTTCTCCGGTAAACCATGAAGATAATGCATATGTTAATCTTGCTCAGAATGCATATTCTGATATTGGAGAAAAAACTTTTCCGGAAGGAAATACTGAATGTGACTTGAATGCCTGTGACGATTTGCTGAAACAACCTCGTTGGGCTCTTAAGGCTTCCATTGGTACTGCTCTTCCTAAAGATAATTCCCATGCACCTATTGTGGCAAATGTCAGTTTGGAACGTCGGTTAAATCAGCGTTTTGCCATGGAAGCCGGATTGCAATACAGTTGTTTGACGGGAGAACAAGCGTTGCATATGTTGGGTATTCCAGTAAAAGTAAGTGCTCGTTTGGCTGGTAATGATAAAGTGGACCTTTATGCTTTGGCTGGCGGCATGATAGAGAAATGCATATCTGGTGCGGATGATAATGGTTTTGATGCAGAGCCTTTGCAGTTCTCTTTGTCAGCAGGTTTGGGGATACGCTATAAGTTGAGCGATCGCTTGGCCTTGTTTGCGGAACCCACCGTTTCGCACCACTTTGATAATAATTCGGAAAGTAATAGCTTGTATGCCCAACGTCCGACGAATATGAATTTATTGTGCGGCTTGCGCATGACTTATTAATAGATAAAATGATATGAAGAAAAACACTTTATTTTCCAAACAGAATCTTCATCTAAGGTTTGCGATATTATTAGGTATGTTCATCTTTTTGTCTTCATGTACGGAGAAAGCATTAGATTATAATCACCCTGATGTAGAAGTATTCGTGAAACTGCTGAAATCGGGGGATTATTCCATGCAAAGTCCGTATGAAAAGAACTCTATGCCACGGTTTTCCAAGCAAGATATTGGCAAGCTGCTCGATTATGCTGACGACATGAGTGTCATTCCTTCTTTCCCTTTGGCGCCGGTTTCTTATTCTGCTGGAGGCAAGTTGCGCTTGGGTGAGTGCTTGTTATGGATAGTAGAAACCATCCGTTTAGGCCATAATGCATCTATGGGTTGTAAAATGGTACACGTTGGTGCCGAGAATTATGAAGGTATATATTTCCTTTCGGACCAGGAAGTTCTGGATGCAGTAAATAGGTATAGGCATTGGTGGGAGAATAGGAAATATCCGCGTACCATGTGGACGGTAGACCCATGCTATAACGAGCCTCTTTGTGGAAGTGGCTATATGTGGTGGTGATACAGTCTGTCCTGTTTTTGTGCACTTTCCTTCGTGTATGAGGAAATATCTTATATGCTTGGTTTTTCTTTCATTATCATGTGTCTCTTTAAAGGCACAGATATGGACGGCAGAAGATTCGTTGCATCTGCAAAATTTGTTGCATAGTGTAGAGGAAATAGAGTTGAACAAGCAGGCTTTGGAAGAGCTGAAACGGAGCAACTCTTTGCTCGGAAATCCGGAAATGGATGTTTCCAAGCCTTGGTTACAGTTCGATGAATCTTTGCCAAATGAGCCGCAAGAGTATGAAAGGAAACAGAAAGGCATACTTACTTTACATCCTTATAAGTCGGATACGCCTTATAACTGGGACCCCATTTATCAACGCAAGATTAAAGTAGATAAAAACACGTGGCGTGGTGATCCATTTTATGAGTTGAAGCGTTTACGTGTATATTCCAATTGGGCCAGTTCGCCATTAGACCTTGGGCCGCGTGAGAGTGTGGAGCAGATAGAGGCCACAGGATTGCGCTATCGTGTGACAGAGCGTGCGAACAATGCGCCTGTCGGTGCATGGCAAAATGCCTCAGGCGGCAACGGACAGGGCGGTTTGGACCTTATGACGCCGTTCACTAAGGAGTTCTGGAATAGGAAAGCCGTTAAACGCAGGGCACGTACGTTAGAGGTCTTGCAAGCGTATGGAGATTCGCTTACGGCCATTCTTCCATGAGAATCTGCTATTCGAGGCTGGAGATACGCCCCATTTTGTAAGTGCCTTTCTTGATTACGTTCCCGTTTTTGTCTTTTTCTACAAACTCTCCGTCTTTCTTTCCTTGTTTGAATGTACCTTCATAGCGGTTGCCGTTTTTGTCTTCTTGCACTCCTTGGCCTTCCTCTAACCCATTCACGAAACAGCCTGTGTATTTTGTTCCGTCGGTCATGGTTAGTGTCCCGTGCCCGTTGAATTGGTTGTCTTTCCATTCGCCTTCATATGTGTCACCGGCATTCCATTTATATATGCCATACCCGTCGCGTTGGTTGTTTTTCCACTCGCCTTCGTATATGGCGCCATTTTCCCAGACGAAGGTGCCTTTCCCTTCTTGTTTCCCGTTTTTGAAGTGTCCGGCGTATTTGTTTCCGTTGGCATAATAGTAGACCCCCTCCCCGGTACGTTCCCCGTTTACATAAGTCCCTTCATAGCGGTCGCCTGTGTGGAAGAAATAGGTACCCGTACCATGTTGCATGTCTTCTTTCCAGCTACCCTCGTATTTATCTCCGTTGGCATATTCAAAGACACCCTTTCCTTCCCGGATGTCGTTCTTCCATTCCCCGTCATATTTGCTGCCGTCGTTCCATGTCAAAGTGCCTGCCCCGTTTTTCTTGTCATTCTTCCAACTTCCCACATACTGCGAGCCGTCTTTCCATGTGTAAGTGCCTTCCCCTTCGCGTTTGTCGTTTTTCCATCCTCCTTTATAAATGTCGCCATTGTAATATGCCATCACTCCGTTTCCATGTTGGAAGTCCTGATGCCATGTGCCTTCGTAGCGATTGTTGTTTACAAAATAGAATGTACCGATGCCATGTTGGTGGTTTTGCTTCCATTCACCTTCATATCTCTCACCGTCGGAGAAAGTGTATGTGCCATAGCCTTCGCGCTCACCCTTGACATACTCGCCTTCGTATACGTCGCCATTCTTGAATACGGTTTTCCCCGTCCCGTTGGGCTTCCTTCCTTTGAGCTCTCCGGTGTAAACGGAGCCGTCCTTCAACGTGCATGTCCCTATTTTTATTTCGGTGGAAAACGCTTGTTTCAGCCTGCCGAACAGCTTGTTCCGCTTTTCTTGCGATGCGATGTCGTGCGGGCACAGGCAAAGCAGGCATAATGCTATATAAAGATGCTTCATGATTTCTGTTGTTGCGAATTTCGGGCAAACTTACATAAAATCTATGGAAAAACCTCCGAAATCCGGCAGATTAACGCAATATAATCTGTGAATTAAGTAGTTGGGAGAAAATCACGGAAGTTGGAAAGAGTGCTGAAAACCGTTTCTAAGCGGATTAAAGCAGAAGAACGGTTTCCTATTCATTACCCGATGAAAGTGCAGATTTAAC
>CALUGY010000094.1 GCA_944320295.1 uncultured Bacteroides sp. | reverse complement strand
GGCATCATGTCGTGGAGCATGCCACGCCATCTGAGTTCTTCTACAAAGTTCATCGAATGATTTAATTGTTTGTAATCTGTCTGTTTCATATTGCCGGATGCTTGGGCTTTTGCATGGCACATGGCGCAACCGGCTATAAACCTGCACAAAAGTACGACTTTTATCTGAAGAAGCAACGCTTCGGGGGAATTTTAGTGGAGGAGAGCCTCTCCCCCTTCCCTTCCCCCGTAGGGAGGGGGGTGTGTGGGAGACGTTTGCGGCTTTTGTTCGCGACGTGTACGGGGCGTGCTCGCAACGCGTTGCGCCCGTGCTCCGTACATGTTGCGCTTGCGCTCGCGACATGTTGCGCCTAACGTTTGTATATGAGGCGGTTACTTAGGAATACTTTGTGCACGTTTTGTGCTACGTACAGGCGGAGTTCTTCTGCCGTGATGCCGCGCGTGGCGGCGGCCCGGGCATAGATGTCGGCAATGGGCACCGTGCTTTCGTCCGTTTCGAGGAAAAGCCGGTCGGCGGGCGTGATGCGGAGCGATTCGGGCTGGTATTTTTCGCCGAACGACAGGTGGAAGCCATGGTGCAACAGGCTTTCCGCCATTTGCGGTTTGCCCCGGAAGCCGTGTATCACCCAAGCCTGGCGGGGAGCCATGGCCTTTTTGAGTGCCAGCAGTTGGTCCGTTGCTTTCACCAAGTGTATGATGAGAGGTTTTTCCGTCTTTTCCGCCAGCAAGGCCTGTTGCCTGAAGATCTCCAGCTGAAGCTCCATGGGTGCGGCGGCCAGATGGTCAAGGCCCGCTTCGCCAATGGCCAGCACTTGCGGATGTCGGGCCATTTGTTCCAGTTGTTCAAACTGCGCGGGGAGTGTGGCTTGCCCGTCGGCAGCATTCTGCAAATCCCATGGATGGATGCCCACGGAGTACCACCGTCCCGCTTGTGGTGCAAACTGTGCGGGCGTGCAGTTCGTTATCTCGTGGCTGCCTTGGGCGGCAGGCCGGTGTGTGTGTATGTTCCAGCAATATGTCATGGAGTGGGGGATGGTTGGTCGGGGGGCGGTCAGGGCACGGGGTCGTAGCCGGAGCCTCCCCACGGGTGGCACCGCAACAAGCGTCTCACGGCCAGGTAGAGCCCTTTGAAAGGGCCATGCTTCTTGATGGCTTCAATGGCGTATTGCGAGCAGGTGGGGGTGAAACGGCACGACGGCGGGGTGAGGGGCGAGATGCACCTTTGGTAGAAATAGATGGGCAACAGCAGGATGGACGACAGCAGTTTCCTCATGGCTCAGGACTTGTTTGCTTGGCTATCTCCTCGCCGATGCGTGCCAAGGCGAGCTTCACTTTTTCCGTGATGACGGACGAGGGAAACAGGCGGTCGCCCAGGTAGATGAAAGCCACGGCCACACGGCAGTTGCCTGCTCCGGCCGCTTGCACCAGTTGTTGCTTGTTCAGGCGGTAGGCTTCGCGTATCTGCCGTTTCACGCGGTTGCGCTTCACGGCCCGCTTGAACCTGCGTTTCGACACGCTGACCAGTATGGCGGCCTGTGCCTCCAATTCTTCCATGGGCAGATAAACCACGCGCAACGGGAAGAAGGAGAACGAACGCGCCCCGCCTGCGAACATCTTTTCGATGGCCTTCTTCTTGTTGAGCCTTTCGGCCTTGCGTAACGTATTTGCCATGGTTCTTTACGATGGATTATGGATGAACGGCAACCTTGCCTTGTAAAAAACAAGACGGGCTTCAAGCCATGCTTGCAAAATACAGCCGCTTGAAGCCCGTCGGTATGGATTGTCCGGGCCGGTTACTTGGCCTTGTTGTTTTCTTTGATGAACATGTCGAGCGCGGCGGTCATCGAGGTGGCCTGCACGTTGGGGGCTTCCAAGTCGAGGCGAAGACCCGCGTCGCGCACGGCCTGTGCCGTGGTGGGGCCGAAGGTGCCGATCTTTATCTCCTTCTGCTCGAAGTTGGGGAAGTTCTTCTTCAACGAGCTGACTCCCGCCGGGCTGAAGAATACCAGCATGTCGTAGTCGAAAGCTTCTCCTGGGCGGAAGTCGTTGCTCACCGTGCGGTACATCACCACCTCCGTGTTTTGAATCTTATGCTTGTCGAGCAGGTTCTTTATTTCGTCCGTATGCACGTCCGACATGGGTACCAGGTATTTCTCGGTCTTGTGTTTCAGTATGGCCGGGAGCAGGTCGTCTATCTTGCCCGTGTTGCCGAAGAAGATCTTGCGCTTGCGGTATTGCACGTATTTCTGGATGTAGAGTGCTACGGTTTCCGTCACACAGAAGTACTTCATCGTTTCCGGTATGGTGACGCGCAGTTCCGTACACAGGTGGAAGAAGTGGTCGATGGCGTGGCGCGACGTGAATATGATAGCCGTATGGTCAAGGATTGAGACCTTCTGTTGCCTGAACTCTTTCGCGGTAATGCCTTCTACTTTGATGAACGGGCGAAAGTCTATCTTCACACCGTATTTCTCGGCAATTTCGTAGTAAGGTGACTTCTCTGAGGCCGGTTTGGGCTGCGATACAAGTACTTTTTTAATCTTCACCGTCTTAGTTTTTTGAGTTTATCCGGTAATTGTTTTGGTTAAGTAATCCGTTGCGTATTTGTATATGACGAAATAGGGGATTACTTCGAGGGCGCAAAAGTACAAAATTAATAAGAACAAGCCATGTAATTCGTTACAAAAAAGTTTTAACCACTTGAAGAATGTAAGTATTTTAAAGAAAAGGAACAGAAAGAGTGATAAAATCAACATTATTTTGTAACTCAAATCGAAGTACACTATGAGCAAGGCGAGCGGGAAAAGCGCAAAGCCCAGATAGTAGAGCAGCGTGGAGTATGATTCGAACCATATCCCCGTTTTCGTCCTGTCGAAAAAAGTCCAACACACAACGGAGTAAAGCACCCACTTGACGCAAAGCACCGTACAGCACAATCCCATGAAAATGGCCAACAAAAGGGGCGCGGGGATGTGGCCGAGCAAACGGGGACACGCTCCGGCGGAGTAGCCGTAAAGGCAGATGCCGCCCAGCACGCAGGTCTGGACGATAAGCGCCAGCAGGAGACGCATGTCCAGCTCGGTGGACGAGGCGAAGATGCTGTTGCGCTCGCGGTGCAACAGGAAGTTTTTCAGCAATTGGTAGAGGAACTTGCTGTTGCGCGACAGCACGAAGGCCGTGAACAGGAAACATGCCAGCAAGATGCCTGCCAGCAGGTCGTCACTCTTCAAGGAATAGGGCAGGGGTTGTGGGCCGCCGGGGGGCAATATGTCCGTCAGGCAGGTCATAGGGCGGCAAACTTACGGATGGACGGGTCCCAAAGCGGGATGTTATGGATGGCTTCCACGGCTTCCATGGGTGTGCGGGCCACTTGCCATATGCCGGCATGGCGCGCGCCCATGAAGTGTTCGTCCACCGCGTGCGCCAGCTGGGCGAGCAGGGGGTCATAGTACCCCTTGGTGTTCAGCACGACGATGGGGTTCAGGTAGATGCCCAGCTGCTTCCAGGTGATGAGTTCGAGCAGTTCCTCCAGCGTGCCGCATCCTCCGGGCAGGGCTATGGCGGCGTCGGCCATGGAGGCCATGCGTTGTTTGCGTTCGTGCATGCTGTCCACCACTTGCAGTTCGGTCAGGCCCGTGTGGTGCCAGCCCTGTTCCACCATGAAGCGGGGGATGACGCCGGTCACCTGTCCGCCGCCGTCGAGCACGGCATCGGCCACGGCGCCCATCAGGCCCATGTTTCCCGCGCCATATACCAGGCGGATACCCCTTGCGGCCAGCAATGTGCCCAGCGTGCGGGCGGCTTCGAAGTAGGCGGGGTCTGCCTTGGTGCTCGATGCGCAATACACGCATACTGTCTTTATGTCGTTCATTTTCCTGCGGTTTGTTGTTCCGTTGGCAAAGGTAGCTATCTGCCGGGTAAACACCGCACGCCGGCGGCAGAAAAGTTTCGCTTTGCCCGTGCTTCCTGTCCGTTTTCCTTTTGCTTCCTGCGTACTTCGCTTGCTTACCCACGGCCGTGGGTATATCGTCCCACCCGGGTGGGAATATAGAACCACAGGGGTGGGACGATCGAATCACCAGGGTGGGTAAGTAATCAAGCCCCTCCCTAACCCTCCCCCGGAGGGGAGGGGACTTGTTTCAAGTGGGAGGCGTGCGGAGGATCGGGGTGTAGGGCACATGGGTCGGGGCTTTTCCGCATGTTCTCCCCTCCCTACGGGGGAGGGGTCGGGGGAGAGGCTCTCTTTTCTTCTTCCTCGTTTCCCTTAAATTCCTTATCTTTGTCCGCACGAGTAACAACAAACAACGGATTTGCTTATGAAATTCATTTCTTGGAACGTGAACGGCCTGCGGGCCTGCAAGGACAAGGGTTTCGCCGAGGCTTTCCGCAGCCTGGACGCCGACTTCTTTTGCCTGCAAGAGACGAAGATGCAGGCCGGGCAGCTGGACCTGGCCTTCGAGGGATATGAGTCTTACTGGAACTACGCCGAAAAGAAGGGTTATTCGGGTACGGCCGTCTACACCCGCCACCAGCCGCTGGCCGTGACATACGGCATCGGCCGCGAGGAGCACGACAAAGAGGGAAGGGTCATTACGCTGGAGATGCCGGGCTTCTATCTGGTGACGGTGTACACGCCCAACTCGCAGGATGAACTGCGCCGCCTGGACTACCGCATGACGTGGGAGGACGACTTCCGCGCTTACCTCTTGTCGCTCAACGCCAAGAAGCCCGTGGTGGCGTGCGGCGACCTGAACGTGGCACATAAGGAGATAGACCTGAAGAACCCCAAGACGAACCGTCGCAACGCGGGATTCACCGACGAGGAGCGCGCCAAGTTCACCACGCTGCTGGAATCGGGATTCACCGACACCTTCCGCTACTTTTATCCCGAACAGAAGGACATCTACTCTTGGTGGTCGTACCGCTTCCGCGCCCGCGAGAAAAACGCCGGGTGGCGCATAGACTACTTCCTCGCTTCGGACAGCCTGCGGCCTTTGCTGCGCGGCGCGAAGATTCATACGGAGATATACGGCTCCGACCATTGTCCCGTGGAGGTGGAGATAGACCTGTAGGCCGGGAGCAAACCGCCCTTACTCACCGATGAGCCTGAACTCGTACCCCTCTTCCTTCAGGAAGCTGAGGGCACGGGGCAGGGCGTATTGCAAGTTGCCGTTTTGCCAGGACTTGAGCGAATCGTGGAAGGTGATGATGGAGCCGTTGCGGGCGTAGCGCATCACGTTGGCCAGCACCTGCGGCCCGCGTAGCTTCTTGGAGTAGTCGCGCGTCACGAGGTCCCACATCACAATGCGGTAGTGCTTGCGCAACATCAGGTACTGCCCCCACGTCATGTGCCCGTGGGGCGGGCGGAACAGCGGGAGGGGATGTGTATCTTCATTGCACGTACGGGACAAGAAGTCCTGTGCCTGCCGCGTGTTGAGCATATACTTCTTGAGCCCCGACCCGAATCCTTTCAGGTGGTTGAAGGTATGGTTTCCGATGCGGTGCCCTTGCTCCGCCACCATGCGTGCCACTTCGGGGTGCTTGCGTATGTTGTCGCCCACCATGAAGAACGTGGCCTTCACGCCATGCTCCTGCAACAGGTCCAATACCCAAGGCGTGACCTCGGGTATGGGGCCGTCGTCAAAGGTCAGGTACACGGCGTGCACCTCGGGGTTTCCCCTCCACATGGCTCCAGGATAGAGCCTGCGGAACAGTTCGGGCGGTTGTTCTATCAGCACGTTGTCGTTCGGTTAAGGTTCGGGTCAGCTTTGCATCCGGTCGATGTACAGGTTGTACAGTTCGTCCAGTTTCCCGTCATAGGTTCCGGCCAATTCCGATTCGTATTGCTTCATGATTTTCACTTCGGCGTCGAGCACGGCCCAATGATACTCGTACTCGCGCACGGAGTTCATGAACCGTCGTTCGTCGAGGCTCATGTACCATGTCAGATACTCCACGGCCTTGTCGGCAAGGGCTTTCATGATGGCGTCCGCCTTGTCCTTCTCGCCCAGGCGGTAGTATGCCTCGGCCATTTGGGCGGCTCCGTTCTGCCAGTCGTACGGCACGTTGTAAGCCGGGATGACCTTTTCGGCATAGTCCAGCGCGGCTTTTGCCTTGTCCGTCTTGCCCTCCTTCATGAGTTGCTCTACCAGTTGGGAGAAGATGCGGCGGTGCGAGTGGCACATGCGCATGGCGTTCTCGTCTATGTAGATGCCCGGTTTGTCTATGCCTCCGTACTTGAACTTGTTCATCAGGTTATCGTACATCTTCTCCGTGTCTATCGTCACGCCCGTCTTTCCGCTGTCGAAGGGGGTGAAACGGTAGGCCAAGCCCTCTTGTATGAAGTGGTTTCCCATGCCGAGGTGATTATCCGAGCCGACGCTGATGGCCATATAGAGAGGCCGTTCCCAGTTTGCTTCGGCCAGCATTTCGAGCATCATCAGCTCGCTCTTGTACAAGGCACGTTTGCCTTTCAGCGAAATGTGCATGTAGTCGGGGATGGTGTCGCCCGGAATCATCATGCCGCTGCGGCGCACCGCTTCTTTGTCCACCTTGACAACGATACTGTCTGTAGGTATGACTTTCAGCTCCTCGTCCTTGGGATTGCGTATCCAGTACTTCAGGATGTTCTTCAATTCGTAGGGGTTTTCACCGAACTCGTTCTTCACGTTCATCAAGTTTTCGGGATGCCCGTTCAGGGCGTCCTTCTCGGCTTCGGCATATAGCGCGTCGATGCTTTTCTTGATTTCGGGTTGCACGGCAATGTATTCGTTGGTACCTTCCACATATTCCATCCTGTCCCATGTGATGGGCAACGAAGGGCTTTCGTAGGCCGGGCGTTTCATCTGGTCGATGTACCAGTCGGTCTGCAGGTAGCTCAGGTTGCAGGTGCGGGCGTCGGTACGCACGCCTTCGGTATCCTGGTTGTACCAGAGCGGGAAGGTGTCGTTGTCCCCGTTGGTGAATATGATTGGGTTCCCTGTCTCTTGCGTGGACATGAGGTAGTTGTGCCCGAAGTCGCGCGCTACGTAGCGGTCGCTGCGGTCGTGGTCATCCCACGTCTGGCTGGCCATCTGCACGGGCACGAGCAGGCATACCACGGTCACGCCGAGGGCGCATGCGAGCGAGGGGTTCATGTTGTCGCGCCGTTTCATGAGGGAGCTGAGCAACTGCACCAGTCCGGCCACGCCCATTCCTATCCATATGGCGTAAGCATAGAACGAACCTGCATAAGCGTAGTCGCGCTCGCGTGGCTGGAGCGGTGTTTGGTTAAGGTAAAGCACGATGGCGAGGCCTGTCATGGCGAACAGGAAGAACACCACCCAATACTGCTGTATGCCGCGCTGTCCCCTGCACAGTTGCCAGAACAGGCCGATGAGGCCCAGCAAGAGGGGCAGCCCATAGTACACGTTGCGGCCCTTGTTCTCTTTCAGTTCTTGGGGGAGCAGCGTCTGGTTGCCCACCAAGAGGTTGTCCACGAACGGGATGCCGGTTATCCAGTTGCCGTGCTCTATCTCGCCGTGGCCTTGTATGTCGTTCTGGCGTCCCACGAAGTTCCACAGGAAGTAACGCCAGTACATCCAGCTGACTTGGTAGGAGAAGAAGAACTTGATGTTCTCCCACTGTGTGGGGATGTTTACCATCAGCATCTCGCCGCATTGGTCGTATGGCACGTCGTGGCCTTTGATGGTTTGCCAGGCACGGTATTGCTGTTCGTGGAGACTACTGTACATGCGCGGGAAGAGCATGTTCTGCGCGTACTCGTACTCTATGCGGCCCGGAATCTCGACGTAGCTGTCCTTCTCGTCGGGCGTGGCCTTCTCTTTGCGGATGAACTTGGTACCGCTGTAGGAGATACGCGGCTCACAGTAGCCGTTCTTCACGTCCAATGCGACCTTCGACGAAAAGGCCGGCCCGTAGAACAGCGGGCGCGTGCCGTATTGCTCGCGACCCAAGTATTCACCCAGCGTGAAGATGTCCTCCGGGGAGTTCTGGTCCATGGGCGGGTTGGCCGTGGAGCGTATCACGATGAGGGCATACGACGAGTAGCCCACCACGATGAGCATGGTGCAGAGCAGGGCCGTGTTCATGGCGCGGGCGCTGACGCGGTACTTCTCCTTGATACTGCGTTGCACCTTGGGATTCAGGTAGAGCCACAGCAGCGCCAGCACTATGATGCCGATGACCACCGCACTTGCTCCGTGTCCGTAAAACGGGATTCCCAGCATGGCGATGGTGAATATGAACGACAGGGCCATGCGCAGGCGGCTGCGTTCGGTATAGCTTTCGTACACGCCCCAGATGAGCGCGGCGGCCAACATGACCACGTAGACGATGACGCCCGTGTTGAACGGAAGTCCCAGCGCATTGACAAAGAACAGCTCGAACCACCCGCCCACTTTGACGATGCCGGGCACGATGCCGTAGAGCACGGCAGCCACCAGCACGGCCGAGCCCAAGAGCGCAAGGAGCGAGCCTTTCGCTGTGGCGTTGGGCACCTTCTTATAATAGTAAACCAGCACGATGGCGGGCAGGCAGAGCAGGTTGAGCAGGTGCACGCCGATGCTGAGTCCCGTGAGATAGGCTATCAGGATGAGCCAACGGTCGCTATGCGGTTGGTCGGCCACGTCTTCCCACTTCAGGATGAGCCAGAACACCACGGCGGTGAACAGCGAGGAGAACGCGTATACCTCTCCCTCTACCGCCGAAAACCAGAACGTGTCGCTGAACGTGTAGGCCAGCGCGCCCACCATGCCGCTGCCTATGATGGTGAATATCTGCCCCGTGCTGATGTGCTCCTCGTCCGTCACCACCAGCTTGCGCGTCAGGTGCGTGATGCTCCAGAACAGGAAGAGTATGCAGGCCGCGCTCATCAGCGCGCTCATGTAGTTTACCATCTTGGCCACCTCGGAGGCGTCGCCCGCGAACTGCGAGAACAGGTTGGCCACCAGCATGAAGAACGGCGCCCCGGGCGGGTGCCCTACTTCCAGCTTGTAGCCGGTGGTGATGAACTCCGGGCAATCCCAGAAGCTTGCGGTGGGTTCTATGGTGAGGCAATACACCACGGCCGCAATGAGGAAAGTCATCCAACCCGCGAGGTTGTTGACGAGTTTGTACTGTTTCATTACAGGATGCGAATCGTTATAACGGTTTCAAAGCCGCAAATATAGCGATTTCCCGATGAATAGGGCAGGCGCGGGCCGTTTATTAACTTTCAATATCATTATGCGGCAGGAAATTTGTCCCTTATAGGGATGGTTCCGGGGTGTTGTATATGAGGCGTTTGTCCGCGACATGTTGCGAGCGTGGCCGCAACATGTTCGGAGCGCGGGCGCAACGTGTTGGAAGCACGGACGCAACGCGTTGCGGACAAACGCCTCATGCAGGCGGTTTTCCGGCCATGTGTGCGGGGGATGTTTTTAGTGCTTGTGCTCGCCCAGGACGCGGTGGGGCAGGGTACCGTGCCCCAGCAGTTCGATGGGACAGTTGAAGTTGCGCTCCAGCCACTCCTCGGTGATGCCCGTGTCGGGGTGGTAGTCCAGCGTCTCGTTGACGCATGCGATGGACTTGACCTGCTGCAACACCGTGCCTATGTCGTGACTGACCAGGATGATGGCACGCTCCTTGTTCAGTTCGGCCAGCAGTTGGTACAGGCGTGCCTCGAAACGCTTGTCTATGTAGGTGCTCGGTTCGTCGAGGATGACCACTTCGGGGTCCGACACCACGGCCCGTCCCAGCAGGGCGCGTTGCAGCTGCCCGCCGCTCAGGGTGCCGATGGCTCTTTTGCCCAGTCCTTCCAGCCCCATGCGCGCCATGACCTGTGCGGCCTTTTCGCGTTGCGTGGGGGTGAAGCGCGACAGCAGCGGCTTCTGCCCGCTGAGGCCGGACAGCACCACCTCTTCCACCGTGATGGGAAACTTGCGGTCTATGGTACTATATTGGGGCAGGTAGCCCATGGTGAGTTTCCCCTCGCCGCCGCTACGGCGCGGATGGCAGACAATGCTCCCTCCCGTGGGCTTCAGCAAGCCCAGCAGGCACTTGACCAGCGTGGTCTTTCCTCCGCCGTTGGGGCCTATGATGCCCAGGAAGTCGCGTTCGTACACGCAGAGGTTCACGTCGTGCAGTACCGTGCGTCCGTCGTATCCGGCGCTCAGGTCCTTTATTTCGATGAGAGGACTTCCGGTCATGGGTTCTTTGTGATGCGTCATGGCATGGGGTGGTTCGAGAGGGCGCGCGCCGTGTTCAGCATCTCCTGTTCCCAGTCGTATGACAAGGGGTTGATGGGCACCACGGTGGTCCCTGTTTGTGCGGCGATGAGTTCGGCGTTACGTCTGTCGAACTCCGGCTGTACGAATATCACGCGCACTTTCTCTTCTTTGCCGAAGTCCATCAGTTCCTTCAACTGTGTGGGCGAAGGCTCCTTGCCTCCGGCTTCGATGGATATCTGCATCAGTCCGTAGTCGCGTGCAAAGTACGACAGGGCAGGGTGGTAAATCATGAACGAGCGGTCGGCGCCGGGTGCCGAGAGCATGTCGCAACACAGGCTGTCCACCCGCGCAATGCGTTGGCACAGGCTGTCGTATCGTTGCAGGTAGATGCTGTCGTTCCCTTTGTCTATGTCGCACAAGGCATGGTATATGTTCCCGGCAATGATTTCGGCGTTGAGGGGTGAGTTCCATATATGCGGCTCGATGCCTTCGGCATGGCTGTGGTCGTGGGCGGCATTCGCCTTGTCAGGATTCGTTTCATATTCCGTATCGTCATAAATCAGGTCCACGCCTTGCGACAAGTCGTAGAAACGCAAGTGCGGTGCATTGTCCGCCAACCTGTCCGCCCATGCCTGTTCGAACCCGATGTAGCCTATGCGGAAGAAGGCCTCGCTTTTGCTCAAGTCCATCATCTGTTGCGGGGTGGGGTCGTAGGTTTCCGGACTTGCCCCTTTGGGCACCATGCACGTCACCTCGAAGCGGTCGCCCGCCAGCGCCTCCGTAAAGTAGCGGAGCGGCTCGATGCTTACGGTGATGAGCGGTTTGTCCCTCTCTTCTTTTTCCGACGTGCCGCCAAGTCCGCACGAGGCCCACAGCGGCAAGGTTGCGATTAACAAAAGGAGATGTCTTTTCATACGCTGTTTTGTTGTTTGTTATGTTTTGTCTGTTGTTCTTGTGGCAAACGGCAAGGGGTCGCCTTTGCGGAAAACACTCGACTCGAAGGTCGCGATCAGTTCCCCATGCTGGTTGGTGATGTCCACCTGGTAGCACCCGGTGGTGCGTCCCACATACCGCTCCCGCGCTTCGGCCATGAGCGTGTCGCCCACGCCGCTGCTCCGCAGGAAGTTGATGTGCGACGAGAGCGTCAGCGTCAGCCTGCCTGCCGCGTTGGCCGCAGCGGCCATGGCCAGGTCGGCCAGCGTGAAGAGCGCGCCTCCCTGTGTGCGCCGTCCGGCATTGAGGTGTACTTCGGTCACATGCAGGCATGCTTTGGCATGGCCTTCCTCCACCTCTAAAAGCTCGATGCCTATCGTTGTGGAGAAGTGGCTGTTATTGAAGAATTCCTTTGGCGACACGTGACACATGTTTCTAAAGTCTGTTATTTGTTCAGTTTCCACTCCGTGCCCTCTTTCCCGTCTTTCAGTTCGAAGCCCAGGGCGGTGAGTTCGTTGCGAATCTTGTCGCTGGTGGCCCAGTCCTTGTTGGCCTTGGCCTTGAGGCGTTCTTCGAGCAGCATGTCCACCACCTTGCCGTAAGCCTCTTCGCGGGCGGCGTTTGAAGCGTTGTCTTCCTTGAGTCCGAGGATGTCGTAGCAGAAGATGCGGAATGTCTCCTTGAGGTGTGCCAGGTCGTCCGCAGTAATCGTGTCGTTTCCGGCCAACACGTTGTTCACCATCTTAGCACCGTCGAACAGGTGGGCGATGACTATGGGCGAGTTCAGGTCGTCGTTCATGGCCTCGTAGCACTTGCCGCGCAGGGCGTGCACGTCTATGGTGGAAGCCTGCCCGGCCTTGCAAGGCACGATGCGATCCAACCCATGGATGGCATCCATCAGACGTGCCAGGCCTTTCTCGGCAGCCTGCAAGGCTTCGTTGCTGAAGTCCACGGTGCTGCGGTAGTGGGCTTGCAGGATGAAGAAGCGGATGGTCATGGGCGAGTAGGCTTGTGCCAGCTTCTCGTGCTCGCCGCTGAAGAACTGGTTGAGCGTGATGAAGTTGCCGAGGCTCTTGCCCATCTTCTGGCCGTTGATGGTTATCATGTTGTTGTGCATCCAGTAGTGCACCATGTCGTCTCCCTGGCTGGCCACGCTTTGCGCGATTTCGCATTCGTGATGGGGGAAGACGAGGTCCATGCCGCCGCCGTGTATGTCGAAGTGGGAGCCGAGGTACTTCTTGCCCATGGCCGTGCACTCGCAGTGCCATCCGGGGAAGCCGTCGCTCCAGGGCGATGGCCAGCGCATGATGTGTTCCGGCTGGGCCTTCTTCCACAGGGCGAAGTCGGCGGGGTTGCGCTTCTCGTCTTGTCCGTCCAGTTCGCGGGTGGTGTTGAGCACGTCGTCCAGGTTGCGTCCGGAGAGCTTTCCGTAGTGGTGGTCCTTGTTATACTTCGCAACGTCGAAGTACACCGAACCCTCGCTCACGTAGGCGTAGCCGTTGTCCAGAATCTGCTGCACCAGCTGCTCCTGTTCTATGATGTGGCCCGAAGCGTGCGGCTCTATGCTGGGTGGCAGCACGTTGAGCGCGTCCATGGCCTTGTGGTAGCGGTTGGTGTAGTATTGCGCCACTTCCATGGGTTCCAGCTGTTCCAGCCGCGCCTTTTTGGCGATTTTGTCTTCGCCCTCGTCGGCATCGTGTTCCAGGTGGCCCACGTCTGTGATGTTGCGCACGTAGCGAACCTTATAGCCCAAGTGTGTGAGGTAACGGAAAAGCAGGTCGAACGTGATGGCCGGCCGCGCGTGTCCCAAATGAGGGTCACCGTAGACGGTAGGGCCGCACACGTACATGCCCACGTGGGGTGCGTGCAGGGGCACGAACAGTTCTTTTTTCCTATTTAACGTGTTGTAGATTATCAGCTGATGTTCCATAGCGCGATGGTTTATATGATTATGAGGTACAAAGGTAAGAAAAATCCTTGTCTTGCATGGCATTCGTGGCCGGAAAATTGCGCCTCCCTGTCGTAGGGGCTTCCAAACAGGCCGGATGGTGACAGAATGACAACGGACACCCCTCGCTTCCCGCCTCCGCCGGGCAGCCGTTGCGGGGCGTTCTGTATGGCCTTGGAAGACGTTGATTGTCAGGCGTTTGTTTCCAACGTGTTCGGAGCGTGCTCGCAACACGTTGGAAGCGCGCTCCGAACACGTTGCGAGCACGCTTCCAACACGTCGCGCTTACGGGCCGTACATGTTAGCCTTCCGGACGGCTTTTACTTGCCCGATTGCTTGCAAGTGTCCGCTTTTTTTCCGAATATTGCACGTAGATAAATTTCGGTATGTTGAGAGTTTGCCTTTTGCTGTTGGTCCTGTGCCTGCCGGCCTTTGCCCCGGTGGTGGCGCAAGGCATCTGCGGTCCCCGCATAGCCTGGGATTATGGCAGCGTGCGCCGTTTGGCCCACCGGGGAGGTTACCCGCGCGTGGTGCCCCTGCACGACGGCACGTTGGCCGCCGTGTTCGAAGACCACAGCGACGGCACGTACAGCCTGCGCCGCAGCGCGGACGGGGGCGACACGTGGACGGCTCCGGAGAAAGTGTTCCATCCTTTCGACGTGGAAAACGAAGGGGGCAAGGCGCGCATCCATATAGCCAACTCCGAACTGCTGCAACTCTCCACGGGCGAGCTGCTGGCAGCCTGCAACTACCGTCCCTCCGTGCCGGAAATCACGCTTTTCGCCATTGCCGTATGCCGCAGCACGGACAACGGACATACGTGGAGCCGCCCGCAGGTCATCTACGAGGCCGGGCCGCGCTTCACCGACGGGTGCTGGGAGCCCTGCTTCCTTGAGTTGCCCGATGGCGACGTGCAGGTATACTTTGCCAACGAAGGGCCTTACACCCGCAGCAGCGAGCAACAGATATCCGTCCTCACGTCCCACGACAAGGGGCTTACATGGGGTGACTTCCGCACCGTGTGTTTCCGCAAGGATAGCCGCGACGGCATGCCCGTGGCCCGCGTGGTGGGTGGCGAGATTGTGTGTGCCATAGAGGACTGCGGTTTTACGGCCTTCAAGCCTTACACGGTACGCACTACGCTGGAAGACAACTGGGCTTTGCCCGTACTTTTTGATTCGCCCCGGCGGGAAAAGGCATTGGCCGAGGCGGTGAACGACAGCGTTTACATGGGTGCCCCCTATCTGGCCGTGCTTCCCACGGGAGAGACGTTGCTCTCCTACCAGGCAGATACGCTCCCCCGTTTGCGTCCCGGCGATCGTGTGCCCTACAGCGTGATGGAGGTGGCCGTGGGCGACCGCGAGGCGCGTCATTTCACGCTTCGCACACGTCCCTTCCCCATCCGGGATGACCAACATGCCGTATGGCCGTCCGTTTCCGTGCTCGACGCGAACACCGTGGCGGCCCTCGCGTCGGTGGACACGGCGGGTGTGTACGATGCTCCGATGTTCATGAAAGGCCATGTGTTGCGCGATTTCACCGTGACGGACACGGCTGCGGACTTCCCCCATCTCTTCATCGGCCACAAAGGCTTGGCCTCCCTGCGTGCCGGCGTGACGAAGGACGACCGCTGTCTGTACATCGCTTGCCACGTGCGCAACGCGTCGGGTTCCGGCGCGGAAGCCTCTTTCTATATCGACACGAAAGGCGGCACGGACACTTCCCTCTCGCCGGACATCTATAAACTGCGTTGCACGCCCGACGGCCAACTATCCGTGTGGCAAAACCGCAACGGGGAGTGGGTGCAAGGCCGGTGGGACGGAGCCTCGGCCACGGCAACCCCCGCAGCCGACGGCAGCGAATTGCGGATTACGCTCCCGCTCCGCCCCGGCGACAGCCGCACGTCCATGCGCGTGGCCGCGTCGCTCCGCACCGCCGCTTATAACGAGTGGCTGGTACATGCCGAGGAGACAAGGCCCGACACCTGGCTTCGCATGACATTCAGATGAGACTTATTATTCAAACATAAATAACATATTGCATTATGGACAACAGCGTAGACATTAAATGGTACTTCCACGTTTGGAAAAACTACGGAAACTTCGAGGGGCGTGCCAGCCGCAAGGAGTATTGGAACTTCTTCCTCTTTAACTTCCTGGCCAGTTTGGTATTGGGAATCGTTTCGGCCGGGGTGCTTTCCCTTATCTATGGCATTGCGGTTCTTGTGCCTAACATTGCGGTGGGCGTGCGCCGTCTGCACGACATCGGCAAGTCGGGGTGGCTGATGTTGCTCGGACTGATACCCTTGGTTGGCTTCATCATCCTGATTGTGTTCTTCTGCCTCGAAAGCTCGTCGGAGGGAGACAAGTACGCGCCTTACGCCCCTTCGTTCCCGGATTGAACCGGACGGTTTCCCGGTTAGGGTGAATTGATATGAAAGCGTCCTTCCGGCCCGCGGGCTGGAAGGACGCTTTGTGTAAGGTGGCAGTCCGGAAACTGCTTACTTGTTCAGCGCGAGCATTTCCTCGATATATTCGCGTGTGTTGCTCAGGCGCGGTATCTTGTGTTGGCCGCCGAGCTTGCCCTTCTGCGCCAACCAGTCGTGGAAGAGCCCTTTGCGGGCGACGACTATCTCCAGCGGCTGCAGGGCAAGGTTGTTCTGGCGTTTGGCCTCGTAGTCGGAGTTTATCTCTTGCAACGTGTCGTCCAGTATGCGGGCGAAGCGTTCCAGGCTGTCGGGCATGACGGCGAACTCGATGAGCCATTGGTGGCGGCACTTGGCATGTTCGTCCATAAAGACGGGCGCGGCGGAGTATTCGGCCACTTGTGCTCCGGTCTCGGCGCAGGCACGTGCCAGGCCTTTTTCGGCGTTGTCCACAATGAGCTCCTCGCCGAAGGCGTTGATGAAGTGCTTGGTACGCCCGGTGATGATGAACTTGTAGGGGTGTTTGGAGGTGAACTTCACCGTGTCGCCTATCATGTATCGCCACAACCCTGCCGACGTTGATATGACGACGGCGTAGTTCTTGCCGAGTTCCACTTCTTCCAAGCAGAGGACGCGTGGATTGTCTTTGCCCACTTCTTCCAACGGGATGAATTCGTAGAACACACCGTAGTCTATCATGAGCAGCATGGCCGGGTCGGCCGGGTCGGACTGCGTGCCGAAGTATCCCTCGGAGGCATTGTACGTCTCCACGTAGTGCATCTTTTCGCTCCGGATTATCTGGCGGTATTGCTCGCGGTAGGGTGTGAATGCCACGCCACCGTGGAAGAAGACTTCCAGGTTGGGCCACACCTGTTCCAGCGAGTCTTTCCCCGTCTTTTCCAGAATATGCTTGATGAGTACCAGCATCCACGAGGGAACGCCGGACAGGTTGGTGACGTTGGCGCCGATGGTGCTGTTGGCAATGGCCTCCATCTTCTGCTCGAAGTCGCTCATGAGGGCAATCTGTTTGCTCGGCACGCGTATGTAGTTCACCAGCGGGTGCACGTTCTGTATCAGGATGGCGGACAGGTCGCCCACGAGACTGTGGTTGGAGTTGAGGTTGGGCGCATGGCTTCCGCCCAGGATGAGGCCCTTGCCCGTGAAGAAGCGGCTCGCGGGGTTCTGCCCCAGGTAGATGGCCACGGCGTCCTTGCCCCCTTGGTAGTGGGTGTCGTGCAACGACTCGCGGCTTACGGGTATGAACTTGCTCTTGTCGTTGGTGGTGCCGGACGACTTGGCGAACCAGCGTATTTCCGACGGCCACAGCAGGTTTTGTTCTCCCGCACGCATCCGGACCACGTAGGGTTTCACTTCTTCGTAAGTTTGTATGGGTAGGCGGTTGCGGAAGTCGTTGTATGTGTGTATGGAGGCGAAGTCGTGCTTCTTTCCCCACTCCGTGTCGGCGGCGGTGCGCACAAGGCGTTGCATTACTTTTTGTTGCAGTTCCTCGCTATGGCCGGCATAGCGTCCTATTTCCCGCAGGCGGGGCGCAAAATATATCTTGTCGAGTAACCTTGTGATATTCATTTTGCTTGCTTTGTTTGTTCGATGCGCAAAAGTAAGCTTATTTATCCGCATCTCTATGCTTTTTTGCTTGATTTTTTCTACCTTTACGCCTCGGAAACTGTCGCTTGTGGCCTGTGCGGCATTGGCCCGGATGGTTTGCCGCTTTCAAGCGTGCCTTTCGGGCGGTTTGCTCGCGACATGTCGCGTCCGCGCTCCGAACGTGTTCCGCCCGTGCTCGCAACATGTTGCGCTTGCGCTCGGAACGTGTTGCGGACAAACGCCCTTTTAGAGGCATCCAGAGCGGGGTTTCATGCCGTTTGGCCGTTTTATTTAATGTAACATGTTATTGCAATGAGGATAGGTATTTTGACATCGGGTGGCGACTGCCCCGGCATCAACGCCACGATTCGCGGCGTGTGCAAGACGGCGGTGAACCACTACGGCATGGAGGTGGTGGGCATCCATAGCGGCTTCCAGGGCCTGTTGACCAAGGATGTGGAGGTGTTTACCGACAAGTCGCTCTCCGGGCTGCTGAACCTGGGCGGCACCATGCTCGGCACTTCGCGCGAAAAGCCTTTCAAGCGGGGCGGCATCATGTCCGATGTGGACAAACCGTCGCTTATCATGCAGAACGTGAAGGATTTGGGACTTGACTGCATTGTGTGCATCGGGGGGAACGGAACCCAGAAGACCGCGGCCCGCTTTGCCGAGATGGGAATGAACATCGTGTCCGTGCCGAAGACGATAGACAACGACATCTGGGGCACGGACTTCTCCTTCGGGTTCGACTCCGCAGTCAGCATCGCCACCGACGCCATAGACCGGCTGCACTCCACGGCCAGCTCGCACAAGCGGGTGATGGTCATCGAGGTGATGGGGCACAAGGCGGGGTGGATTGCCCTCTACTCGGGCATGGCCGGCGGCGGGGACGTGATTCTCATCCCCGAACTCCCGTATGACATGAAGAACATAGGCGAAACCATCCTCCGACGGCTCAAGCAGGGCAAGCCTTACTCCATCGTGGTGGTGGCCGAGGGCATACAGACCGGAAGCAGCAAGCGTGCAGGCGAGTTCATAGCGCAGGAGATAGAGTATGAGACGGGCTTCGAGACGCGCGAGACGGTGCTGGGATACATACAGCGCGGAGGTTCTCCCACGCCTTTCGACCGCAACCTGTCCACCCGCATGGGCGGGCACGCCACGGAGCTGGTGGCCACGGGACAGTTCGGGCGCATGGTGACGCTGCGGGGCGACGAGATATCGTCCGCCCCCCTGGACGAAATAGCCGGAAAGCTGAAGCTGGTGCCGGCCGATCACGACTTAATTGTCCAAGGCCGACGGATGGGTATCTGTTTCGGTTGAAACGGGTTGTTCGGAAGGTTGCGAGGCTTCGGAGGCAGCCTTGGCTTGTGCCACGCATTTCAGGAATTCCTCTTTCCGTATTTTTTTTAAGGCTTTGCAGGCGGCGTTCTGTTGCGACTCCTTTTTGGAGTAACCGGTTCCCTTTCCGGCGGACAGGCCCTCGACTTTGACTTCGGTGTGGAACATCGGGCTGGAGTCCTCGTCCCTCAGCTGCTCTATCAGCTCGAACGACACTTCGTACTTGTGCTTCTGGCTCCATTCTATCAGCCGTGACTTGAAGTTCATCTCCTTGCGCGACATTTTGTCCAAGTCTATGTGCTGGTGCAATATCTTGTTTTCGATGAATTGCATGCAATGCTTGTAGCCCCGGTCCAGATAGATGGCACCGATGAACGCCTCGAATGCGTTGCCGTACATGTAACTGTTGTGCGAGGAGCTGCGTGTGGTGTACTTCACCAGTTTGTCAAGCCCTATTTCCACCGCCAGTTTGTTCAACGTTTCCCGTTGTACTATTTTGGAACGCGTGTTGGTAAGGAAACCTTCGCGCCGGCTTGTGAAGTGGCGGAACACGATGTCGGCTATCACGGCGTCGAGCACCGCGTCGCCCAGGAATTCCAGCCGTTCGTTGTTGACGGGCTTTCCCTTTTCCGAGCGTAACGAAATGGACTTGTGGAGCAGCGCCTGATGGTAGTAGCGCAAGTCGTGGGGGAAGAAGCCCATGATGCGGTAAAAACAAAAATAAGACTCTCTGTCCTTTCGGAACAGGAGTCTTATCTTGTCTATTTGATTTTCTAACACGGACTTTGCGATTACTCTGCGTATTTCTTGAAAATGACGCAGGCGTTGTGCCCTCCGAAGCCGAATGTGTTGGACAAAACGGCACGCACTTCGCGTTCTTGGGCCTTATTGAACGTAAAGTTCAGGCTATAGTCTATGTTCTCATCGTTGTCGCCTTCCTCGTGATTGATGGTGGGCGGCACGATGTTGTCCTTGATGGCCAGGATGCTGGCTATGGCCTCTACGGCTCCGGCTGCTCCCAGCAAATGTCCGGTCATCGACTTCGTAGAGCTGATGTTCAGCTTATAAGCGTGCTCTCCGAACACTTCCTTGATAGCCTTTACTTCCGAGATATCGCCTACCGGTGTCGACGTGCCGTGCACGTTGATGTAGTCTATTTCGTCGGGATTCATTTCAGCATCCTCCAAGGCGTTTTGCATGACCAGCTTGGCACCCAAACCGTCGGGATGCGATGCCGTAAGGTGGTGTGCATCGGCCGACATGCCTACTCCGGCTACTTCTGCATAGATTCTGGCTCCGCGTGCCTTGGCATGTTCCAGTTCTTCAAGCACCAGACAACCGCCTCCCTCGCCCATGACGAAGCCGTCGCGGCTTGCGCTGAACGGACGCGATGCCGTCTCAGGCGAATCGTTCCGGGTGGACAGGGCATGCATGGCGTTGAATCCGCCTACGCCGCAGGCTGCAATGGCAGCTTCCGATCCGCCTGTCACCATGACATTGGCCTTGCCCAAACGTATCAGGTTGAACGCGTCGGCAATGGCGTTGGTCGATGTGGCGCATGCGGAGCATGTGGCATAATTAGGCCCGTGGAAACCATACAATATGGATATTTGTCCGGCTGCGATGTCGGATATCATCTTCGGGATGAAGAACGGATTGAACTTCGGGCCGTTTTCTTTGCCTGTAAGCGCGTAGTTTCCGGCTTCCTCTTCGAAAGTACGGATACCGCCTATACCGGCACCGAATATCACTCCTATCCTGTTTAAGTCCTCTTGTTCGACGTCAAGCCCTGAGTCGCCTACAGCTTCTTTGGCCACAGCGATGGCATATTGCGTGTACAAGTCCATCTTGCGGGCTTCCTTGCGGTCTATGTATTTGCTGGCATCGAAGTTTTTTACTTCGCATGCAAATTGGGTCTTGAAAAGGTGAGCGTCGAAATGGGTAATAGGCCCAGCTCCACTAACCCCATTGACGAGGTTTTCCCAGAACTCGGGAACGTTGTTGCCAATAGGGGTAATGGCGCCAAGGCCTGTTACTACTACTCTTTTTAATTCCATGTTCTGAATTACTTGGAGTGTTCCTCGATGTAAGATACGGCATCGCCTACGGTAGCTATCTTTTCAGCTTGGTCGTCGGGGATAGAGATGCCGAATTCTTTTTCGAATTCCATGATGAGCTCTACGGTGTCCAGAGAATCTGCTCCCAGATCGTTAGTGAAGCTTGCTTCGTTTGTAACTTCGGATTCTTCTACTCCTAATTTGTCTACGATGATAGCCTTCACTTTAGATGCAATTTCAGACATAACTTCTACTTTTTAATTAATAATTAGGTTTATTTCTTTAATTTTGCGCTGCAAAGGAAAAAAGATTTGGCGTTCCTTGCAAATATTTGACGAATTAAATGCTGAAATTTGCACATTTTTTACGCTTCTGTGCATAAATAAAGAGGATTATGGTAAGAAACATCGCGGTTCTGGCTTCGGGAAACGGGTCGAATGCCGAGAACATTATCCGTTATTTTAAAGAGAAGGGCACCGCTGCGGTGTCGTTGGTTTTGAGCAACAGGCGGGAGGCTTTCGCGCTGGAGCGTGCCCACCGCCTGGGTGTGCCTGCCGTATATTTTCCCAAAGAAGAATGGGCTGACGGGGAAGCCGTTCTGGCTGCGCTGCGCGAGTACAAGGTGGACTTCGTGGTGCTGGCCGGATTCTTGGTGCGGGTGCCGTCCAATATATTGCGGGCTTATCCGTCGCGGATGGTGAACATCCACCCGTCGCTGCTGCCGAAGTTCGGCGGGAAGGGCATGTATGGCGACGGGGTGCACCGTGCGGTGCTGGCTTCGGGTGAGACGGAGAGCGGCATTACCATACATTATACCAACGAACGGTATGACGAGGGTGCCGTCATTTGCCAGCACAAATGCCCCGTATTGCCCGGCGACACGGTAGAAACGCTTGCGGCGCGCATCCATGTGCTTGAATATGAGTATTATCCCAAGGTGATAGAGCAGCTGGTGCTGAACCTTGGCTGATTGCTCCGGGAGCTGTTTCCATCAGAAAAAACGGTATTGAATATCGCGCGTTTGTCCGCAACGTGTTGCGGGCAGACGCGGAACATGTCTCGTCCGTGCTCCGTACATGTCGCGGGCGCGCTCGCAACGTGTTGCGCCTACGGGCTTATTATAAGGCAGTTATCCCCAGCATGGGTTCTATCTTCCGGAAGATGGCGTACAGTTCTTCCTTGGTCTCCGCGCGGAGCATGGCGATGCGGGTTTCGCGGAAGTTGGGGATGCCTTTGAACAAGGGGCTGGCTGCCAGGTGGCGGCGCACGTGCAGTATGCCGCGCCGTTCGTCCAGTAGGGCCACGCTGTCTTCCACCTCCTGCCGCAGGACGGCGAGTTTCCACTCGGGAGTGAGTCCTTCAAGTTCCCGGCCGGTTTGCAGGTAGTGTTTTATCTCTTTGAATATCCAAGGGCGGCCGAAGCTGGCACGTCCCACCATGATGGCGTCCACCCCGTAGCGGTCGAAGCACTCGGCGGCGCGCTGGGGCGTGGTGATGTCCCCGTTGCCGATGATGGGTATCTGCATGCGCGGGTTCTGCTTCACCTGGCCTATCAGCGTCCAGTCCGCCTCGCCGGTGTACATCTGTGCCCGTGTGCGTCCGTGTATGGTGAGGGCGGCGATGCCGCAGTCTTGCAGTTGTTCGGCCAGGGTCACGATGATTTTGCTGTCCGCGTCCCATCCCAGGCGGGTCTTTACGGTGACGGGCGTCTTCACGGCCTGCACCACGGCACGGGTGATGTCCAGCATGAGCGGCACGTTACGCAGCATGCCCGCTCCTGCCCCCTTGCCCGCCACACGCTTCACGGGACAGCCGAAGTTCAGGTCTATCACGTCGGGATGCGCCTGCTCCACGATGCGGGCTGCCTGCACCATGGTCTCCACGTCGCGGCCATATATCTGTATGGCCACGGGACGTTCCTCGTTGCTGATGTTCAGCTTCTGTTCTGTCTTGGTCACGGAGCGAATCAAGGCGTCGGCCGATACGAATTCCGTATACACCATGTCTGCGCCGAACCGCTTGCACATCAGGCGGAAGGCGGGGTCGGTCACGTCCTCCATCGGGGCGAGGAACACGGGGCGTTCGCCCAAGTCTATGCCGGCTATCTTCATAATCTGCGGGTTTTAGCTGCAAAAGTACGGAAAACTGGAGGATTATGTTTATCTTTGTATGGATTTATAAAAGAAGCAACGATATGAGACGTCCTGAAATTCTCCGGAAGATAGCCGATGCCGTGCGTAAAGCCGCACCCGGTGCGCAGGCCATAGTTTATGGTTCTGAAGCCCGTGGGGACGCCCGTCCGGACTCGGATATAGACTTGTTGATTCTGATTGACGGCAACCAGGCGCCTACGCCCGAAGAAGAGTTGAACCTGCGCCGTCCGCTGACCGAACTGGAGGTACAGACCGGTGTGGCCATCAATGCATTGGTCGTTTTGCGCCGCCTGTGGGAGCAAATGGCCAGCCCGTTTGCCATTAATGTCAATAGGGAGGGCTTTGCGCTATGAAGCAACAGATGGATGAAGAGACACGCGTCGCGTTGGTGGACTATCGCTTAGATCGTGCCCACGGAACATTGGATGAAGCCGACTTGCTATATAATGGGGGATATTACAATGCTGCCGTTAACCGTCTATACTACGCTTGTTATTATGCTGCCGTGGCTCTTTTATTAAGTCGCGGAATAGAAACAGCAACCCATAACGGCGTGAAGACACAACTTTCCATGCACTTTGTACGTACCGGCCAACTCAGCATCGAGCACAGTACGACCTTCGGCCTCCTTTTTGACAAACGGCATAGCAGCGACTATAGTGACTTTGCCTATTGCGATGCCGGGCTGGTGGAGCTGCTTCGTCCACGAGCTGAAGCATTCATTCATGCAGTAGAGACATTGGCAAAGAAGCCTCGATAAAGCAACCTTTAAAAAGAATGGAGTTGGCTTGCTCCTTAATAAGCATAAAAGCCATACAGGATATTCAAGAAGAAACCAAATGTTATAATCGATAGATGAACCTTTCGGAAAAAGACTTTGAAATCATGGCCCCCGTGGGCTCGCGCGAGTCGCTGGCCGCTGCCATACAGGCCGGTGCCGACTCCATCTATTTCGGCATCGAGAACCTGAACATGCGCGCCCGCTCGGCCAACACGTTCTCCATAAACGACCTGCGCGACATAGCCCGTACTTGCACGGAGCACGGCATGAAGAGCTATCTCACGGTGAACACCATCATATATGACAACGATATCCCCCTGATGCGCTCCATCGTCGATGCAGCCAAGGAGGCGGGCATCTCGGCCATCATCGCGGCCGACGTGGCCGTGATGGACTATGCCTGCCGCATAGGCCAGGAAGTACACCTCAGCACCCAGCTGAACATCAGCAATGTGGAAGCCCTGCGCTTTTACGCCCGCTTTGCCGACGTGGTGGTGTTGGCCCGCGAGTTGAACCTGGAGCAAGTGGCGGAAATCTACCGCCATATTTGTGAGGAGAACATCTGCGGCCCGTCCGGCAAGCCGGTGCGCATCGAGATGTTTTGCCACGGTGCGCTCTGCATGGCCGTGAGTGGCAAGTGCTACCTCTCGTTGCATCAGATGAACAGCTCGGCCAACCGGGGAGCCTGCATGCAGGTGTGTCGCCGCTCGTACCTGGTGCGCGACAAGGAGACCGATGCCGAACTGGAGGTGGACAACCAATATATCATGTCGCCCAAGGACTTGAAGACCATCCATTTCTTGAACAAGATGATGGATGCCGGCGTGCGTGTGTTCAAAATAGAGGGAAGGGCGCGCGGACCCGAATACGTGCGCACGGTAGTGGAGTGCTACAAGGAAGCCGTCCGCGCCTATGTGGCCGGGGACTTCACCGACGACAAGGTGGACCATTGGAACCAACGCCTTGCCACTGTGTTCAACCGGGGTTTTTGGGACGGTTACTACTTGGGCCAACGACTTGGCGAATGGACCAAGAACTACGGTTCGGCGGCCACCGAGCGCAAGATATACGTAGGGCGCGGCATACGCTACTTCTCCAACATCGGCGTGGCGGAGTTCCTGGTGGAAGCCGCCGAGGTGAACGTGGGCGACAAATTGCTCATCACCGGCCCCACCACGGGAGCCGAGTACGTCACGCTGGACGAGGCCCGCGTGGACTTGAAGCCTGTGCAGACCGTACACAAAGGGGAACACTTCTCCATGAAGAGCGTAAAGATACGTCCCAGCGACAAGCTATACAAGTTGGTTTCCGTGGAAGAGCTGAAACGCTTTAAAGGCTTGGACGTGGAGAAGGGACGCGGATGACAATCAAAAGACATTAACCGGAAAAACGATGGCAACAAAGTATATCTACGAATTGAAGCTGAAGGTGCGCGACTACGAGTGCGACCTGCAAGGCATTGTAAACAACGCCAACTACCAGCACTATCTGGAGCACACGCGGCACGAGTTCCTTACGTCCGTGGGCGTGAGCTTCGCCGAACTGCACCGTCAGGGCGTGGATCCCGTGGTGGCACGCATCACCATGGCGTTCAAGACCCCTTTGCGAAGCGGTGACGAGTTCTTGTCCAAGCTTTACCTGCGCAAAGAAGGTATCAAGTATGTGTTTTACCAGGACATCTACCGTGCTTCCGACGAAAAACTGGTGTTGAAATCCACCGTGGAGACGGTGTGTGTGACAAACGGGCGGCTTAGTGACAGCGCCCTGTTCGATGAAATATTCGCCCCCTACCTGGAGGGTCAGGCATAAGCGCGCGGGTCATGAACACGGATGAACGGATATGTTGCATCGCCCTGACCCTTTGTCCGGGTGTGGGCGTCCATAAGGCAAAGCTTTTGGTGGATATGCTGGGCAGCGCGGCGGCGGTCTTCGAGCAGCGGCGTGAACTGCCTGCTTTGGTCCAGGGTGCAACGGACAAGCTGGTCAAAGCGCTCGATTGCCCGGAAGCCTTTGCACGTGCCGAGCGCGAGATGGAGTTTGTAGAGAAAAACGGCCTTGTCTGCCTCACGCCGGACAGCAAGGATTATCCCCGCCGCCTGTATCAATGTCCCGATGCCCCGCTTGCGCTGTTTTACCGGGGGAACACAGCCCTGAACCGTCGCCGGGTGGTCAGCATGGTGGGTACACGCCGTGCGTCGGATTATGGCACGAAGTTTTGCGCCGACTTCTTGCACGACCTTTCCACGCTTTGTCCCGACATATTGATAGTGAGCGGATTGGCTTATGGGATAGACATCCACTCGCATCGCGCCGCCCTGGCCAACGGCATGGACACCGTGGGCGTATTGGCACACGGGTTGGACCGCATCTATCCCTCGTCGCACCGCAAGACGGCCGTCGCCATGCTGTCGCAGGGCGGGCTGCTCACCGAATTCCTTTCGGGCACGGAACCTGACGGCTACCACTTCGTGTCGCGGAACCGTATCGTGGCGGGCATGTGCGATGCTACCATCGTTGTGGAGTCGGCCAAGAAAGGGGGCGCGCTTATCACCGCCGGGTTGGCCGTGGACTATAACCGTGATTGCTTTGCCGTGCCCGGGCGGGTGGGAGATGCATTGTCCGAGGGTTGCAACGCGTTGATTCGCGACCAGAAGGCCGCGTTGTTGCAGAGCGCGGAGGAGTTCCTGAAAGCCATGGGCTGGCAGCCTTCCGCCCAGTCTTCCGGGGAAGGGAAGGCCGTGCAATGTGAACTGTTCCCCGAATTGAGTCCGGAGGAAGACCGTATAGTATGCCTGCTCGCCAGGGGAGGGAAACAGCACATCGACGTGCTGGCACGCGAGGCCGAACTGCCTGTGAGCCGCGTCAGCGCGCTGCTTTTCGGGCTGGAGATGAAAGGCGTGGCCAAGGCCGTGGGCGGGGGGATGTACTGCTTGGCGAAGTGATGCCCGTATCGTGTCCGGCCGTAGGGAAACAGGATGCCGGGCGGCAAGGGGAAGGGACTTCCCGGCTTGCCGTCCGGCATCTTGTTTAAGTGCGTTCCGTGGGGAATGTCAATCGTCTGCCCGGCGGTTGAATATGCTTCCGTTGTCGTCCACATACAGTTTCCATTCGCCGTTTTTCCAAGCTTCCACTTCGTACCATTTCCTGTCGGGTGCCTCCACGCGGTCGTATTCGTCGTCACTTATGCGGTATCCTTCATTCTCTATGGCTTGCCTTACGGCGGCGGGGAGTTCGCGCGTTTCCCACTCGGTGCGTATCCATTCGTTGCGCCCGTTGAACTTCACTTCCTTGATGGTGCCGTCGTGGCGTATTTCCACTTCCAGATATCCGTCGTCGTAGTCGCGCTCTATGATCACGGCTCCGGGATAGTTGTCGGTTATGAACTTCTCGATGTCTCCATCCACGCTGATACCGGGATTACCGCCCGTGTTGCCTCCCAGGTCGGGGCGTTCTTCGGTCCCGTCTTCTTTTATGAACAGTTGTGTCTCATCGCCGAAGCGTGTCTCCAGTTCGAAATGGAAGTACCGGACTGTTTCGCTGCCTTGGTAGACGGTGTATAGTTCGATGTCGTCTATGTATGCTCCGCTCTTCATGGCTTCTGATGCTTCAAGGGTGGCCTTTACGGTGGCGGGTATCAGCGCGGGGTCTTCATAGTCCCGGCGGTTGAGGTCGGTTTTGGTGTACACGCATTGTTGCGAGGCGTTGAAGTAGGCTTCTATCTTGCGGTTGTTTGCAATGAACTCCACTTCGTAACCGCTGCCCTCGTGGTCTATCTCCACTATGCGCGCCCCGGGGTAGTTGTCGTCCAGCCATTGCGAGATGCTCCCGCTGAGGTCTTGCGGCAGGTAGCCGCTGTAGTCGTTTTCGTGGCCGGCATCCATGATTTCTTTTGTCAGGATGCCGTCGGCGGTATAGAACAAGTCTACCTCCGAATCGCCCTTTTCCGCTTCTATCACGTAGATGGTCTCGCTTCCGTCCCGGCGTTCCAGTTTGTCCGCTTCATCGTCCGGCGTCCAGCCCGAACCTTGTCCGTAGGCACTTGCATTGAAAGCTGTCAACACGGCTTTGGGAAGCTGGGCGAAGGGTATCTTGCATTCGGTCATTCCCCACGTGCCGTTGGATTCATACCATGCGGCATTGCGGGTGGAGGCTGTGGTGGAGAACGTGGCGACGTAATAGCCTTCTTCGTTTTGGCTCCAGCTGACGTTTTGCGCGTCCGGATAGCTCTGGCTGAATTGGGCCAGGACGTTTTCCGGCACCGTGGCCGGCTGTGGTTGTCCGTCTTCTGTACAGGAGGCGAGTGTGAAATACATGCCTACCAATAATGCACATGCAGGTAAAAGTTTGTTCATGATGGTGTTTTTTGTAAGGGTTAATAAACATTTTTCTTGTATGTGCAGTCCTTTTGCGGACCTTGGCACTCTTTTGACGGCAAAGCTATATGCCGATTTGGGAAAGATTTGGGAAAAGGCCGGGAAAAATGCGGCGTGGCGGGAGAGGTGCGTTCCGGCCGTGGAGGGTTGTCTGCATGGCCTGTGGAGGCTGTTTGCGAGGGGTTTGCTCCGTACATGTCGCGCCCGTGCTCGGAACGTGTTGCGCCCGCGCTCGGAACATGTTGCGTCCGTGCTCCGTACGCGTTGCGGGTAAAAGCCCTGTGCGTGCGGCCTCGAACGGCTGTGCAGCCTATAAAAAAGCTTCCCCTGCCGGCATGTCGGCAAGGGAAGCTTGGGTTGATATTAATCAAATGTAGAAAGGAGTCCGTTTAATCCTTCAGCTTGGCACGGATGAAGTCGCGGTTCAGGCGTGCGATGTTGCTGATGGACACGTTCTTCGGGCACTCGGCCTCGCAGGCGCGGGTGTTGGTGCAGTTTCCGAAGCCCAGTTCGTCCATTTTGGCAATCATGGCCTTGGCGCGGCGCAGGGCCTCCGGTTTGCCTTGCGGCAACAGGTTCAGCTGGCTTACCTTGGCCGAAACGAACAACATGGCCGAACCGTTCTTGCAGGCAGCCACGCATGCGCCGCAACCAATGCAGCTGGCAGCGTCCATGGCCTCGTCGGCAATGGGTTTCGGGATGAGGATGGCGTTGGCGTCTTGCGGTGCGCCGGTACGTACGCTGATGTATCCGCCTGCCTGCATGATCTTGTCGTATGCCGTGCGGTCTACCATCAAGTCTTTGATGACGGGGAATCCGGCCGAACGCCAAGGCTCTACGGTGATGACGTCGCCGTCGTTGAAGCGGCGCATGTATATTTGGCACGTCGTGGCTCCTTGGGCCGGACCGTGCGGATGCCCGTTGATGTAAAGCGAGCACATGCCGCAGATGCCCTCGCGGCAGTCATGGTCGAACACGATGGGCTCTTTGCCCTCGCTGATGAGTTGTTCGTTCAGGATGTCCAGCATCTCCAAGAAGGAAGTATCGCCGGGTATGTCCTTCATTTGGTATGTTTCAAAAGCGCCTTTGGCCTTCGGGCCTTTCTGACGCCATACCTTCAAGGTAAATGATATATTCTTGTCCATTTTGTCTTAGTCTTTAATAGTTGTTCAACTTCCCGATTAGCTCTTGTAGTTACGTGTTTGAACCTTGATGGCTTCATAAACCAGCGGCTCCTTCAGCAAGACGGGTGCCTTGTCGTCGCTGCCCTGGTATTCCCAGCAAGCCACGTAGAAGTAGTTCTCGTCATCACGTTTGGCCTCACCTTCTTCCGTTTGGTACTCTTCGCGGAAGTGTCCGCCGCAGCTTTCGTTGCGGTTCAGCGCGTCGTAAGCGATGAGTTCGCCCATCGTGATGAAGTCGTTCAGGCGGATGGCCTTGTCAAGCTCTACGTTCATGCCTTCCTTCTCACCGGGGATGAACAAGTCTGTCTCAAACTCCTTGCGGATTTCCTTCAGTCGCTTCAAACCTTCCTTCAGGCCGGCCTCCGTGCGTCCCATGCCGACGTATTCCCACATCACGCGTCCCAATTCCTTGTGGATGGAGTCGACGGATTTCTTGCCGTGGATGCCCATCAGGTGGTCAATCTTGTCTTGCACGGCTTTCTCTGCCTCGGCAAATTCCGGCAGGTCGGTCGAGAAGCGGGGCACGGTGATTTGGTCGGCCAGATAGTTCTGTATGGTGTAAGGCAGCACGAAGTATCCGTCTGCCAAGCCCTGCATCAGGGCCGAAGCGCCCAGACGGTTGGCACCGTGGTCGGAGAAGTTGCACTCGCCGATGGCGAACAGTCCCTTGATGCTGGTCATCAGCTCGTAGTCTACCCAGATACCGCCCATGGTGTAGTGGATGGCGGGATAAATCATCATCGGGTTCTCGTAAGGAGATACGTCGGTGATTTCTTCGTACATGTCGAACAGGTTTCCGTAGCGTTGTGCCACCACGTCCTTGCCTAGGCGTTGTATTGCTTCGGAGAAGTCGAGGAATACTGCCAACCCCGTGTTGTTTACGCCATAACCCTTGTCGCAACGTTCTTTGGCGGCACGGCTGGCCACGTCGCGCGGAACCAAGTTACCGAAGGCCGGGTAGCGGCGTTCCAAGTAGTAGTCGCGGTCTTCCTCCGGGATGTCTTTGCCTTGCAGCGTGCCTTCTTGCAGCTTTTTGGCGTCTTCCAGTTTCTTGGGTACCCAGATGCGGCCGTCATTACGTAGGGACTCCGACATCAACGTAAGCTTAGATTGCTTGTCACCGTGAACGGGGATACACGTGGGGTGTATCTGTACATACGCGGGGTTGGCGAACCATGCACCCTTGCGGTAGCAAGCCATAGCGGCAGAGCAGTTACATGCCATGGCGTTGGTAGAAAGGAAGTAAGTGTTGCCGTAACCACCGGTGGCGATGACTACTGCGTGTGCGGCAAAACGCTCCAGCTTGCCTGTCACCAGGTTCTTGGCGATGATGCCGCGTGCGCGTCCGTCGATGATGACGACGTCCTGCATTTCATAGCGGGTATAGAGTTTTACGGTACCGGCAGCCACTTGGCGGCTCAGGGCAGAATATGCACCGAGCAACAGCTGTTGGCCTGTCTGTCCCTTGGCATAGAATGTACGTGAAACCTGTGCACCGCCGAAAGAACGGTTGGCCAGCGTGCCGCCGTATTCGCGGGCGAAAGGAACGCCCTGGGCAACGCATTGGTCGATGATGTTGTTCGACACTTCGGCCAGACGGTAAACGTTGGCTTCGCGGGCGCGGTAGTCGCCGCCTTTTACCGTATCATAGAACAGACGGTAAACGGAGTCGCCGTCGTTCTGGTAGTTCTTTGCTGCGTTGATACCGCCTTGGGCTGCGATGGAGTGTGCGCGGCGCGGCGAATCCTGGATGCAGAAGTTGAACACTTTGAAGCCCATCTCGCCAAGCGAAGCGGCTGCGCTGGCTCCGGCAAGTCCGGTACCTACCACGATGATGTCCAAGCGGCGCTTGTTGGCGGGGTTCACCAGCTTCTGGTGAGCCTTATAGTTAGTCCATTTCTCAGCTACCGGTCCTTCCGGTATTCTTGAATCTATCTTGGTCATAGTCTTTCTTTATTTTTAGTTGACGGGGGAGTTTGCCGGCGAGGGGACGAGGTTTGTTTCCGGCTGTCGGCTTGTGGCCTTGCCTGTTCGTCCGCTTGTGTCCTGGCAATTTCTTTCCCTCGTGTCTTGTTTACTGATTAGATGAGTGATTTGATGTAGAACACTACGACTACCGCAGCAAAGCAGAGTACCACGATGGTGGAGTAGATGTTAGAGATGCATTGCCAACGCTTGAGCCACGTTTTGTTGTTCCAGCCCAGCGTTTGCATGGAGCTCCAGAAGCCGTGGGTCAGGTGGAACCACAGAGCGGCGAGCCATACCAGGTAGAGCACGACGTAGACGGGGTTCTTAAACGTGTTCTGGATGTGATAGATGCCGTCGGCGGCATACATCATCACGCTCACGTCTTCGCAGCCCATCAGTTCGGGCAGCATCATCTTGGACCAGAAGTTGACCAAGTGCAGGCCCAGGCCGACAATTACGATAATGCCCAACACGAGCATGTTTTGAGACGCCCATTCCACCTCCTTGCGCCGATCGGTCACCGCATAACGCTCTGAGCCGCGAGCTTTGCGGTTCTGTATCGTCAGCCAGAAAGCGTAGATGATGTGGATGATGAACAGGGCTGCCAGCGCAAGCGTGCCTGCAACGGCATACCAGTTCGCTCCCAAGAACTCACAGACCATGTTGTAACCCTTGGCCGAAATCAGCGCGACAAGGTTCATCGCCATGTGAAACGTCAGAAACAGGACAAGGGCGATGCCTGTGACGCTCATCACCACTTTCCTTCCTACAGATGAATTACTTAACCACATAAATGTTTGAATTAAAGTTATTTAATTGTTTGACATAATGCGCTTTTGTTCGTCGTGCGTGCGGTACGCACGTAATGTCATGCAAAAATAGGTGAAAAACACGTATCAAGCAAGCAATTAAGGAAATAATTCCTTAATGGGAATGCGTGCGGAGGAGTATCCGAAAATAAAGCGCGGCATGTTCCCGGTGTCCGGGCATTTTGCCGTATCTTTGTGCCGGTTCATTTTGACGCTTATGAAAAGACGTTTTTTCTTCCTTTCCTTTCTTCTTTTGGGGGCGCTTGCCGTGCAGGCGCAGAACTGGGACATCGACGCGCTACACCGTGTGAACAGTTGGGACGGCCGTTTCGTGCGCAATTATAATAAGGTAGTGTCGCGCAGCGAACCCTATGTGGCGGTGGGCGTGCCGCTGGCCATGGCGGTGGCCGGTTGGGCCAAGCACGACGACGACTTGCTGGGCGACGCCCTCTATGTGGGCACGAGCGTGGCTTCCACGTTTGTCGTGACCTACGCCATGAAGCACTTGGTGGACAGGGAGCGGCCCTACGAACGTTTTCCCGGACGGGTGAACCCGTACAGCCACGAGAGTAGCCCGTCGTTCCCCTCAAGCCATACGGCCACGGCTTTTGCGCTGGCCACGTCGCTCAGCATCGAGTATCCCAAGTGGTACGTCATTGCCCCGTCGGCCCTGTGGGCCTGCTCGGTGGGTGTGTCGCGCATGAACGAGGGTGTGCACTATCCCTCCGACGTGGTGGCGGGGGCGGTCATCGGTGTGGGCTGCGCGGTGCTGAACGTGTATGTCAACAAGTGGCTGAACAAGGTGCTTTTGGGCCGATAAGGAATCTATTGTATATCAGGCGTTTATTTGTGTTGTATTGCGCGTTTGCTCCGAACGTGTCGCGAGCGTGCCCGCAATATGTCGCGTCCGCGCTCCGTACATGTTGCGCCCGCGTCCGCAACGCGTTGCGCGGAAACCGCCTGCATGTGCCTCTCGTTTTCCATGCCTTCCATTAAAAATTGCTGAAAATACAGCCTTGCCGGTGCCACTTATATAGATAATATGTGTATATTTGGCAGGATTAACTTTAAAGACTGTTTTATCATGAAGAAGTATTTGGCAGAAATGGTGGGGACGATGGTCCTCGTACTGATGGGTTGCGGCAGCGCGGTTTTTGCGGGACATGCCGCAGGCGCGGTGAGCGCAGGTGTTGGGACGCTTGGCGTGGCGTTGGCCTTCGGCTTGTCCGTGGTGGCCATGGCCTATGCCATAGGCGGCATATCGGGCTGCCACATCAATCCCGCCATCACGCTGGGCGTATGGTTGTCCGGGCGGATGAGCGGCAAGGATGCGGGCATGTACATGCTGTTCCAGGTGATAGGGGCCATCATCGGCTCGGCAGTCCTCTTTGCCTTGGTGTCGACGGGTGCGCATGGCGGGCCCACGGAGACCGGGAGCAACTCTTTTGCCGACGGCATGATGCTTCAGGCTTTCCTGGCCGAGGCCATCTTTACTTTCATCTTCGTCCTGGTGGTATTGGGGGCTACCGACAGCAAGAAGGGCGCGGGCAACCTGGCGGGGCTGGCCATCGGCCTGACGCTGGTGCTGGTGCACATTGTCTGCATCCCCATCACGGGCACGTCGGTCAATCCGGCCCGCAGCATAGGCCCGGCCTTGTTCGAGGGCGGCCTGGCGTTGTCGCAGCTGTGGCTCTTCATCGTGGCCCCGTTCGTGGGCGCGGCATTGAGCGCATGGGTGTGGAAGATTATCGGGAGCGATAAGAAATAGCGGTGCTCCGGCAGGCATGGGCAAGGCCATCTTTTGTAAAGACGACTTTGCCCACGTCTTTGTCCGGACATCGGCATGATATAACCATAAACTTTATATTTGACAATGATGAACAAGCAAGACTGTTTGAATTTGTGCCTGATGGGCACGGCCGGCTTGTCCGCCCTGGCGGCGCAGGCCGCGCAACCGCAACGGAAGCAGCCGCACATCATCCTGCTGATGACCGACCAGCAACGGGCGGACGCATTGGGCTGCACGAGCGACGGAGTAGTGATGACCCCCAACCTCGACCGCTTGGCATCCGAAGGCCACTTGTTTTGCAATGCCTACTCGTCCACACCCAGCAGCACGCCCGCACGGGCCGGCCTGCTGACGGGCATGTCGCCGTGGCACCACGGCATGTTGGGCTATGGCGTGGTGGCCGAACGCTACCGCTACGAGCTGCCGCAGATGTTGAAAGACGCGGGCTACCGCACCTTCGGCATCGGCAAGATGCACTGGCACCCGCAGACTGCCCTGCATGGCTTTGAGCTGACGCTGACCGACGAGAGTGGCCGCGTGCAGTCGCCCTACTACATGAGCGACTACCGCAAGTGGTTCAATACCCAAGCGTTCGGGCTGAATCCGGACAGCACGGGTGTGGACTGGAACGGCCACGAGGGGAAGGCATATGCCCTGCCCGAACGCTTGCACCCCACCGTGTGGACGGCCGACAGGGCCGTGGAGGCCATCGAAGGCTATTGTTCCGACAAGCCTTTGTATCTGAAGATTTCCTTTGCCCGCCCGCACAGTCCCTATGACCCGCCACAACGCGTAGTGGACAAGTATGACGACCGGGACATCCCCGCACCGTTCGTGGGAGACTGGTGCCCCGACATGCCGCTGGACACGCACCCGGAGAAAGACCCCACGGCCTGGGCCGGGAACTTCGGCGACGACTACGCACGCCATTCGCGCAAGCACTATTATGCCGCCGTGACCTTCATCGACGAGCAGATAGGCCGCATTGTACAGGCGTTGAAGGAGAAGGGCATGTATGACGACGCCCTCATCTGCTTCATCTCCGACCATGGCGACATGCTGGGCGACCATCATCTGTGGCGGAAGACGTATGCCTACGAAAGCTCCGCAGGCATCCCCTTCATCGTCAAGCTGCCGCGCGGCATGGAGGGCGGATTGAAGGCGGGCGAGGTGATAGACGCCCCGGTGGAGTTGCGCGACCTGTTGCCCACCTTCCTCGACGTGAACGGCCTGGACGTTCCGGAAGGCATAGACGGCATGTCATTGCTGCCCTTGCTGACCGGGCAGAAGACAACATGGCGCAAGTACATAGACCTGGAGCACGCCGTGTGCTACTGGGACGAGAACTACTGGTGCGCCCTGACCGACGGCAAGGTGAAATACATCTGGTTCTTCCGCACCGGTGAGGAGCAGCTGTTCAACCTGGTGGACGACCCGCACGAGTTGCACGACCTGTCTGCCGACCCTGCTTCGGCCAAGTTGCTGGCAGAGATGCGCGAGGCCATGGTGGCACACTTGCAAGAGCGCGGTGAGGAATGGGTGAAGGACGGCAAACTCGTGGTGCGCACCGAGAACCTGCTCTACAGTCCCAACTATCCTGGTAAAGACTGGGTGCGGTAAGGTAGCCGGCCCATGGTATTGATATGACGAAGGCGGCCCGTCTGTGCTGACGTGGCCGCCTTCCTTGTGTTTACAGGCTGCTTATCACCTGTTCATATCCTCCTTCGTTTAGTACCTTCAGGGCTTGCTGCACCGTATGGTCGGTGGTGTTCATCACTTCGAAGTATTCGTTCATGCCCCACAAGTCGCGGGCTATGAGAGCCTTGAGCTGGGTGCGTATCAGGGGGAGCGACTTGGCATATTGCTCCTCGTTGTGCTCCAGCCCGCTCTCCTTGGCCAGGGCGAGCACGCCTTGCATGAAGGCGTCGTCTATCTGGAAGTCGCGGTTGAACTTGTCGAACTTCCTGTACTTCTTCTCCAGCTCCTTGCGGTGTTGCTCTATGTAGCGGGTGACGGACTTGTTGATGAGGCCTTTCGCTACCAGTTGGCGGTGGTAGTCGGTATACTGCGCGGTGTCTATGGGCACGAAGAAGTCGGGCATGATGCCTCCCCCGCCGTAGACGGTACGGCCCAGGCGCAGGGTGCGGTACTTCAGCGAGTCGGGGAAGTGTATGCTGTCGGCATGCATCAGCTCGCCGTGCTCGTAGCGTTGCAGCAGGTCGCGGTTGTACTGTTCGAGCATGCCTTCGCCCTTTTCGTCCTCATAGGGCTTCTGTATGCAGCGGCCGGAGGGGGTGTAGTAGCGGGCTATGGTGAGGCGCATCATGGAGCCGTCGGGCAGTTCCACGGGGCGTTGCACCAGTCCCTTGCCGAAGGTGCGCCGGCCCACCACCACGCCCCGGTCGTGGTCTTGTATGGCCCCGGTGACTATCTCGCTGGCCGAGGCTGAGTATTCGTCCACCAGCACCACGAGCCGTCCCTTGCGGAAGTCGCCCGTGCCCTTGGCCAGGAAGTCGCTGCGGCGCGAGGCGCGGCCCTCGGTGTAGACTATCAGTTCCTTCTGGCCGAGGAACTCGTTGGCCAGGTCTATGGACGCGTTGAGGTAGCCCCCGCCGTTGCCTTGCAGGTCGAGTATGAGGTCGCGCATGCCTTGCTTCTGCAAGTCTTTCAGCGCCTTGCCGAACTCGTCGGCCGTGGTGGCCCCGAAGCGGTTGATGCGTATGTAGCCGGTGCGGGGTTGTATCATGTAGGCGGCGTCGAGGCTCAGGATGGGTATCTTGTCGCGCCGTACGTTGAAGTGCAGCACGCCGCCCACTCCGCGGCGCACCACGCCCAGGTCCACCCGCGTGCCCTTGGGGCCGCGCAGGCGGCGCATTATCTCGTCCGTCCCCATCTTTACGCCCGCAATGGCGGTGTCGTTTACCAGCGTGATGCGGTCGCCGGCCAAGATGCCCGCCTTTTCAGAGGGCCCGCCGCTGACGGGCTGTATGACGAGCAGCGTGTCTTCCATCATCTGGAACTGTATGCCTATGCCCTCGAAGTTGCCTTGCAGCGGCTCGTTCGTGGCCTTCACCTCCTCCGGGGTGAGGTATGTGGAGTGCGGGTCGAGCTGCGAGAGCATCTCCACGATGGCGCTCTCCACCAGCTTGTCCTCGTCCACCGAGTCCACATAGAGGCGGCTGATGGCCACTTCGGCCATTTGCAGCTTGCGCAGGGGCTTGCCGCCTTGTGCCGATGCCCGCCCGCCCGCCAGGCCGAGCAGGGCGGACAGGATGAGCAGCGTTGTTGTCCTTAGTCTTTTCATACGGTTATATTCTTTTACAAAACAGATATTCTCCTTTATGGCCGCCGACACTTATCAGAAGTGTCGCTGACACTTAGCACAAGTGTCACGGACACTTATCAGAAGTGTCGGGCACACTTATCAGAAGTGTCAGCCCTCTCCAAGGGAAGTGTCCTTATCCCCCTTCTGGAGTGTCTGTGGAGGGGTAAGGCCCGTTTCCATCCCTTCGGGGAGGAAGGGGGCGACATCTTTCTTAAAACTTAACAGCTCGCGCACCATGCTGGAGCTGACGCAGGCCAGTTGCGGCTCGGTGAAGAGCAGCACCGTCTCCACGCCCGTCAGCCTGCGGTTGATGTCGGCAATGGCCTGCTCGTACTCGAAGTCGCGCACCGAGCGGATGCCGCGCACGATGAGGGTGGCTCCGGCCTCTTGGGCGAAGTCGGTGGTCAGCCCCTCGTAGGTTTGGACGCTGACGCGCGGATTGTCCTTGTAATAGCGGCTTATCATGCGCAGGCGTTGCTCCAGCGGGAAGAGCGTGTGCTTTTCCCCATTGATGCCTATGGCGATGATGAGTTCGTCGACGAACGCCAGTGCGCGGCTGACGATGGATGCGTGCCCGACGGTGAAGGGGTCGAACGTGCCGGGAAAGAGGGCGCGGGTCATGGCGTTATCATGTTTAAGAGTGAGTTTGCAGGCAGCGAGATGGCGAAGGCAAAGAGCTTCTTGCCCAAGTCCTTCAGCGAGGCGCCTATGTGATACACTTCTTCGTCGATGATGAGGAAGCGGTCGTGCGCCTTCGTATAGCGGCATAGCCGGATGTGCGGGTATTGGGAGGCGTGCTTGTCCAAGTCGAGTTGCAGTTGTTCCGTGTGCGGGGTGTAGATGGTGGCCTCCACTCCGGGGGCGCGCTTGCAGAGCATGGCGAGCACCGTTTCGTCCACATAGTTGTCTATCAGTATCACGGCCTTGCGTGCGGACTTTATCAGGTTCGTGGCAAACAGGTACGCGTCGAATATCTGCCCGTTGTAGAACACACCTTCCACCGGCGGCAAGGAGGTGCGGACGAAGAAGTCTATCTTTTCCTCGGCCTTTGTCACCCGTTGTTCCAGGCGTTCCATGCGGTTGCTGAAGGCGTAACCCCGCATCATGTATTCCTTCAGCACCTTGTTGGCCCATTGGCGGAACTCGATGCCACGGCGTGTGTTTACCTGGTAGCCTACGGAGATGATGACATCCAGGTTGTAGAAAGTCCGGCTCCGCATGATTTGCCTTCCTCCTTCGTTTTGAACTGTTCGGAATTTCCGAACGGTTGCCGCTTCCTCCAGCTCTTGCTGTTGGTAGATGTGCTTGATGTGCTCGCTGATATTGGCTTTGCTCGACTGGAATAGCTCCACGAGCTGGGTCTGTGTCAGCCATACCGTTTCATCTTCTATGCGGACTTCCAGCTTGACTGTCTCGTCAGGCTGGTATAATATGATTTCATTCAGTTCTTGCATGAGCGTGTGCAATGCTATTTCAGTTTTTACTCTTCTTCCACCAAGTCCTCCTCAATCACCAGGTTATGAATGATGAAGTTCTGGCGTTCCATGGTGTTCTTTCCCATGTAGAATTCGAGCATCTCCTTTACCGAGTCGGTCTTGCGCAGGGTGACAGGCTCCAGGCGCATGTCCTTGCCTATGAAATGCCGGAACTCGTCGGGCGATATTTCACCGAGGCCCTTGAAGCGGGTGATTTCGGGGTTCGGCCCCAGTTCCTGGATGGCACGCAGGCGTTCGTCCTCGGTATAGCAATAGGCCGTCTTCTTCTTGTTGCGCACGCGGAACAGCGGCGTCTGCAATATGTAGACGTGCCCCTTCTTGATGAGGTCGGGGAAGAATTGCAGGAAGAACGTAATCATGAGCAGGCGGATGTGCATGCCGTCCACGTCGGCATCGGTGGCCACGATGACCTTGTTGTAGCGCAGTCCCTCCATGCCGTCTTCTATGTTGAGGGCGGCCTGGAGGAGGTTGAACTCTTCGTTCTCGTACACCACCTTCTTGGCCATGCCGAAGCTGTTGAGCGGCTTGCCCCGGAGACTGAACACGGCCTGCGTGTTGACATCGCGGCTCTTGGTGATGGAGCCGCTGGCCGAATCGCCCTCGGTGATGAAGATGCACGACTGTGCCTCCTGCTCCTTGCCTTTGCCGTCGCTCAGGTGGTAGCGGCAGTCGCGCAGCTTGCGGTTGTGCAGGTTCGCCTTCTTGGCGCGCTCGCGGGCCAGCTTGGTCACGCCGGCTATGGCCTTGCGCTCCTTCTCGCTCTCTTGTATCTTTTGCAGCATCACGTCGGCCACCAGCGGGTTCTTGTGCAGGTAGTTATCCACCTCCGTCTTGATGAAGTCGCCCACGTACTTGTTCACCGTGGGGCCTGCCGCCTTGCCCTCTTGCGGGACGGCGGGCCACATGTTGTTGCTGCCCAGCTTGGTCTTGGTCTGGCTTTCGAACATGGGCTCCTCCACGTCGATGGCGATGGCGGCCACCAGCCCGTTGCGTATGTCGGAGTAGTCGAAGTTCTTCTGATAGAATTCCTTGATGGTACGTGCCAGATGCTCCTTCAGGGCCGACTGGTGCGTGCCCCCTTGCGTGGTGTGCTGGCCGTTGACGAAGGAGTAGTACTCCTCGCCGTACTGGTTGGTGTGGGTGAAGGCTATCTCGATATCCTCGCCCTTGAGGTGCACGATGTCGTAGAGGCCCTCGCTCGTCATGTTGTCCTTCAGCAGATCCTCCAGCCCGTGGCGCGACACGATGCGTTGCCCGTTATAAATAAAGGTAAGCCCCGTGTTGAGGTACGTGTAGTTGCGCAGCAGGGTTTCGACAAACTGGTTCTGGAAGGCATAGCCCGTGAACAGCGTGTCGTCCGGCTCGAAGAAGATGTAGGTGCCTGTCTCCTCCGCCGAGTCCCCGGTCGTGTCGCTCAGCAGCACACCCCGCTCGAAGATGGCCGTGCGTACCTTGCCGTCGCGGTAGCTGCGCACCTCGAAGCGGCTGCTCAGGGCGTTCACCGCTTTGATGCCCACGCCGTTCAGGCCTACGCTTTTCTTGAACGCCTTCGAGTCGTACTTGCCGCCCGTGTTCAACTTGCTGACGGCTTCAATGAGTTTGCCTTGCGGTATGCCGCGCCCGTAGTCACGTACGCTCACGCGGCGGCTGTCCTCGATGGTCACTTCGATTTTCTTTCCCGCGCCCATCTTGAACTCGTCTATCGAGTTGTCCAGCGTTTCTTTAAGCAGCACGTAGATGCCGTCGTCGCTCTGGCTTCCGTTGCCCAGCCGGCCTATGTACATGCCGGAGCGCACACGGATGTGCTCCATGTCGTCCAGGTGGCGGATGTTCTCGTCGGTGTATTCCGTGGACGAAGGAGGTGTGGCGGGAGTGCTGTCTTCATTCAGTAGCAGTTGGATATGCTTGTTTTCTTCTTCCATCTTCTTGTCATGCTTGGGCTTAAAAAAGCTCCCTTGGAAGGGAGCTTTGCAAAAGTAGTCAGAAAAATGGATGTCTACAAAAAATGGCGCAAGTTTTATGGATATGCGGAGCGCACACGGCTCGCAAGCGCAACATGTTCCGCTTGCGGGCCGTGTATGTAGCGACCAAACTGCTTATATGTTTGCCGGAATCTATCCTGTATCGGGGAGGTTTTACTCTGAGTTTCGAGCCGTGACCGTGTATATGGCACTACTTCTGCCGGAAGGGAGGCGCAGATAGCATTTCACGTTTACTCCACTAAAAGATAAAGGTACTCGTAACGTATCTGTGTAGAGTTTCCCATACAGGCGAGGATTACTACCGTCTGTTGTATAATAGATGGCTGCTCCTTCGACAGAAGGTTTTAAATCAATGATCGCCAAGTTCCCGTCCACGACTGCTTGGTTCCAACCAATAGGTTCGGGTATTCGGAAGGTGATGCCTTGCCTGTCTAAATCGGCAAGGCATGAGGCCAGTCTTTTACAGAAGTCCGCATAGTTTTTCTTTTTGGCTGGTGACCACGCTGTTTCTGCCATAGCCATGGCCCGGGGGTAAGCCATGTAACTCACTTTGTCAGGATGGTGTATGAATTCTCCCCACACATTTCCTTGTATGCCTATGATATAGTTGCATTGCTCCTTGGTGAGTTTCGGGGTGTAAGGTTCATAGCTGTACGTTTTTTCCAGCGTGACGGTCGGTGCCCATAGTGCCCCCAGGGGTTCTGAGTTCCTGTTGTCCGATTGGTAATAGTCGAGGTATAAGTAGATGTTCGGGCTCATTATCACGTCGTGTTGTTGCGATGCAGCTGCGATGCCTCCATCTTCTCCCCGCCAGCTCATGACTGTGGCATTAGGGCTTAGTCCTCCTTCCAATATTTCGTCCCAACCGATGATTTTCCGGCCTTTCTTGGTGACAAACTCATCTAAATGGTGAATAAAATAACTTTGCAGTCCATGTTCATCTTTCAGATTATTCTCTTTGATGCGTTGCTGACATTTTGGGCATGCTTTCCAACGTTTTTTGGGTGCTTCGTCACCACCTATGTGGATGTATTCACCAGGAAACAGGTCGATAACTTCTGTCAAGACATCTTCTACAAAGCGGTACGTGTCATCGTTGCCAAGGCAGAGCACGTCCTCTTTTATTCCCCACGTTTCGGGCACTTGGAATGGGCCTCCGCTGCAAGACAGCTCCGGATAAGCGGCCAATGCGGCCATCGTGTGTCCTGGCAAATCTATTTCAGGAACAATGGTGACGTATCTGTTTGCCGCATAGCGGACAATTTCCCGGATCTGCTCTTGGGTGTAAAAGCCTCCATGGGGTACTCGGTCCTGGTCCTCACCATTGCGTTCCCATTGAGTGCTATTACGCCATGCCCCGATAGTCGTCAACTCAGGATACTTTTTGATTTCGATGCGCCATCCCGCGTCTTCCGTCAAGTGCCAATGGAAACGGTTTATCTTGTACCGTGCCATTAGGTCTATGAACTTTTTTACGTATTCCACGGGGTAGAAATACCGTGCCACATCAAGCATAAGTCCCCGGTAGCTGAAGCGCGGTTCGTCGTTTATTGTAATGTAAGGTAGATGGATATTTTCTTCATTTTCAGCTTTCAATAATTGTTGCAAGGTCTGTATGCCGTAGAATATTCCTGCTTCATTTCCGGTGATTGCCACACCTTTGCTATTTATAATCAATGAATATGCTTCTTGGGGCATGCTCTTGTCTATTCGTAGACGGATGGTGTTCTTCCCTTTTGTTCCTTTTTTTAATGTAAATCCGAAACGGCCGTCCAGATAGTCATTGAATAGCTCTGCAGTTGTGGTGAGGCTGTTGTCGTTGTAGTCAATGCGGGTTTCGGGGGATACATCGAAATATCCTTCTCCCACGACCATTTCTTTCGGTGCGGGAATAACGGTTTGCGCATGGCAAGGCAATGATACGGGGAAAATGGTGCATATGGTCAACATGCTCCCTAACAAAATGTCACGTCTAATCATGGCTGTAGTCTAATTTGATGTTTAAGTTTTTTTGTTTATCCACTCTGATATTTATGGTTCTGAATCCCTCGGCAGAGACGGTCAGTATGTCGTTTTCTACAGTCCGGATGGAGTATGAACCATCTGCTGCACTTTTTACCGTCAGGCCAGAATAGTTTGATTTAATTTCAATGCCTCCGACAGGAGTTACCTGTACGTCCCGTACGTAGCCTCTAACAGTAATTTTCTTGCCAGGATCCTTCAAAATACGTTCTATGTCGGGGGGCGCAGGCTGGGTGTTTCCGTCATTTCTTGCTAATTGAGTTCCTACGGTAATTGTTTTACGTAATTTTATGTCGTCTGAAGCACTTCCTATTTGTAGCTCATATTCGCCATTTTCCACTACTCTCTTCATCCTAATATCGTATAAAGCCAGTTCTTGTATGGGTAGCTTCAAGACAACTTCTTTCGTCTCTCCTGGCTTGATAAGTGGTTTGGCAAATGCTTTCAGTTGCTTCACAGGAGTTACTACCGAGCTAACGATGTCTCTGACGTAGAGTTGCACTACTTCTTTTCCTGCCCTTTTTCCTGTATTCTTTAAAGATACTTTGATGATAAGCGTATCCGTGGGTTGTAGATACCGGGCAGAGAGATCGGCATTCAGGTATTCAAATGTCGTATAGCTTAGCCCGTGTCCGAAGGCCCATAGCGGATCCGGAGAAGAGAATACATAGTCCCGGCCTGGGCGGTTGGGACTGCCCGGTTGTCGGTAGAAACCTTTGTCTGTGGGGAGGTGGTTATAGAATACCGGTAAATGTCCCACACTTTGCGGGAAGGAGAATGGTAACTTGGCCGAGGGATTTGTATAGCCTAACAACATGTCGGCTATGGCATCTCCGGCTTTTTCACCTCCATACCATTGTACAACGATGGCTGGGATGTTTTCTTTTATCCAAGGGATAGAAAATGGTTTTCCTGTGACAAGGATTACAATGACAGGTTTCCCAATATCGTATATTTTTCTTATTAGTTCTTCTTGCATGCCGGTCAAGTCTAAGGAAGACAGGTCGAAACCTTCTCCACATGTGGCATCAGAATAGTCTCGTGCCAACGAAGCGCTGGAAGAACCGACAAATATAAGGGCTATGTCGCTTTTCCGGACTGCTGAAATGGCCTCGTCGAATCCTGTCGTATCGTTTGTGACAAGATCGCAGCCTGCTGCATAATTTAGTTCCACTTTGTTTTCGAGGCGTTTTTTAAGCCCTTCGAGTGGAGTTATTCCATCGTTATTGCTTCTGCTCCATGTGTAATCGCCAAATTGTACTTGGTTAGCATTCGGTCCGATGACAGCAAGAGATTTGATGGTGTTTATATTTAAAGGTAGGAGTCCGTTCTTGTTTTTTAGCAACACAATGGATTCGTCTGCCACTTTACGCGACAATTCAACTGTCTCTGTTGTGCGCATTGCAGCCTCGGGCATATCGCTTCCAGGATATGGATTTTCAAACAGTCCTAGTTCGAACTTAACCCGCAGGATACGTTCTACGGCTAAGTCTATATATTTCACATCGAACTCTCCTTGTTTTACCAGTTCTTCCAAAGCTCGGAAACAATTGCTGGAAGCTTCCAAATCCAAACCTGCGGTTAAGGCTTGCATTGCCGCATCGCCATCGTCTTTTGCTGTGCGCTGGAAGTCTTTAAGCATCGCAACTGCTCCCCAATCGGAATAAACATACCCTTTGAATCCCCATTCGTTACGCAAAAGGTCTGTCAGTAACCAGGATGAAGCTGAGTTGGGTATGCCGTTCCATGAATTGTACGATGTCATGACGGCTTTGACTTTTGTATTGTGCACGGCCATTTCATAAGGTTTGATATGGATGTTGCGTACATCTCGTTCTCCACTTTCGACAGATGCCAAGTTCAATCCGCCCGATGGTGCTCCACCGGGACCAAATGGCTTTAACATGGGTGATACACCTCCATCTATGTAGCCTCTCACCTGTGCAATTCCCATTTGTCCTACCAGCCAAGGATCTTCACCGAACGATTCTTCCACGCGTCCCCATCTTAAATCTCTGACAACGTCCAAGCCCGGCGAGAGGGTTTGTATAACTCCTTGTGATCTTAGCTCAACGGCAATGGCTTTTGTCATAAGGTAAGCTAAATCTAAATTGAAAGAACTGCCTACGGCTACGGTTTGCGGAAAAATTGTGGAGCCGTCGTGTACCGACCCATGTAAAGATTCGGTTACAGTCAGTACAGGAATTCCTAAGCGGGTTTCTTCAGTCATGTATTTCTGTATGGCGTAGAATGCTTTCCTGACCTGTTTACCGGTAAGGTTGAATCCTTCGACGCATCCGTAACTCATGTCGCCTGCTGCATCTTTAAGTTTTTGTAAGTCTACTTCCTGTCCATTGTACAGTTGGTGACCATGTAGGTGACTTAATTGTGCTATTTTTTCCTGTAATGTCATTTTAGATAATAAGTCTGCTACCCGTTCTTCTATCGGTTTGCTGGCATCTTTGTATATAGGAATAATCTCTTGAGCGATGGAGCTTATAGTTATGCAGCACAATAGAGCGAGTATAGCAAACTTTTTTCTCGTTATTTTGTTTCTAAGTAACATATCGTTTGATGATTCAAGATGGACTATTTATAGTATTCATGATATTTGGGACTAGAGGTAGCTTCCCCCTTCGAATGTAATATTGACCCTTTGGTTATTTTTGTGGTTCAATTTCTAGAATAGAGCCTTGTATTTGTCTTGTACCTTTGTTCCTGTCAAAGTTGATATAGTATACTACTAAAACTTTTGTTTTATCTAATTGTACCGACCAGGTATATCCTACATCTCCATCAGCAGCATCATCTCTTATAATGATTTCGGGCGCTGTGGTAAAGTCGGTACACTCTGCATTGAGTATTCTGCCTCTTATTCCGTAAGGTTCATGCCGATAACCGTATGTCAACAAGACTCGGTTGTCGGGTAGTCTCATGGCTTGTAGGGGATGTCCTTTGAATCCCATGCTTTGCCATGGGCTGAAGCTTTTTCCCCCATCTGTGGAACGTGCGATACATGCCTGGTCTCTAAATGATTCTGAACGCATGAAAGCGACTAGGTCCCCTTTAGGAGTTTCATACATGGATGTTTCGTTGAAAGATATTTTATCGTCCTGGGCTATTTGGCTACTATATTGCCAGGTTTGTCCTTTGTCTTCAGATATCAACAGATGAACAGATGTATTTTTTAATGATTCTGTGTCTGAAGCTACTACGGCCCAAAAAATACGTCCATCTTTTCCTTCGTAAAGTGCGCCTCGATTATATGCCGGTAGTTTACCTCCCAGTCCACTATGGTTGATTTCAGAGGGGACACTACATGGAATAACCAGGTCGCTCCATGTTTTTCCATCATCATGTGAGCGGAGTAGATATCCGCCGGAGAAAACGGCATCTGTGTTTTGCACAAACGGTTTTGGCAGCTTCGCTAATCCCTCTGGACGTATAAAACTCCACAGGTAACTGGCACACAATATGGTGCCGTCTTTCAGTTTCAAGAGGCATGGGTCTTGTGAACCTCCGAATGGATGGGCGTACAACAATTCTGGACGTTTGCTCCAATGTACGCCATCTTTAGATCTTACAGTCACCAGATAGCTGTTCGGGTCTAAATGATTGTTTTTGCTTTCTTTGAATACTTTACGGTTCGGGGCTCTTCTGAATGCTACTAATATTTCACCATTTGATAGTCTAATAACCGAAGGGAAAGCTGAATAGAACATACTGTCTTTGTATATTGTGACATCCTTTATCTTTTTTACTCCGGGTATCAACTGGTTATCTGTTTGTGCAGATAATATTGATATTGAACTTAAGCAAATAAATATATGGCAAAGGAGTTTTTTCATGTCGCTTAGTGTATTAATTTTCCAAGATGCTGTAAAATTACAACATCTTGGAAAATATTCAATAAATGTGAGTTTATTTATCCCAACCAGGGTTTTGAATTACTTTAGGCTCTACACTTAGCGTAGATAGAGGAATAGGGAATAACGTCATATAGTCTTCGCCTTTGTGCTCTCTCAAAGAAGGAACTAAGTCGAACGCTTTGTCGAAACGTACTAAATCCCACCATCTTTTACCTTCAAAAGCTAATTCTAGAAGTCTTTCTTTCAATATGGCAGCGTCATTTTCTTCTATTGTGCCATTTGTGAAGATATGGTTCTCATAGGTCTCTTGGTAAGCACGTTTCCTAACTTCATTGATTTCAGCCGAAGGGTCTTGGCCAAGAGCATTCTTAGCTTCTGCCTTCATTAGTAAAATGTCAGCATAGCGGTATAAAATGATGTCGTCCATAAATAAACGGTCACCATCTCGTACAAGCCCTTTACCTTTCAATACGACAGCCATATAGAATTTGTTTTCTCCGGTTTCTTCATCTTTGGAATAAATTTCGAGGAAAGTCCCGGCTTTTCGAGTATCGTCGTTTGTGTATTGTTTGCGATATTCTTCAGATGGCAAGATGATACATTGTCCTGGGCCAATGGGATAGATGATATCTTTTACTTCTTGTGAAATATCACCGGGTACAGCACTTGAATGAATCCACATGTATTGGAAATAGTTCCTACCGGATTCTAAATCCTGGAATCTTACGCTCATCAATATTTCATTGTTTCCTTTGTTGTCATAAGAAAAGACGTCTGTAAAATTTGGTAGTAGTTCTAATTGGTCTGTTTCGATTGCATTTAAAGCTTCTAAGGCTGTCTTAAAGTCTTCTTCTCCACCTTGCATCCTTTTTCCACTCCAGAGATATACATCAGCTTTTAATGCTAAAGCCGCAGGTTTGGACCACATGGCTCTTTGCTCTCCCAAGGCATTATCGGGATATAATGATAAGGCCATTTCTATATCTTCCTTTATCAATTCGAAAACTTCGCTTGAAGGCCTTCTTTCCTTATAAAGGACCTCAGAATTCGTGTTTTCTATTGGATCTGTATGGATAATCAAGTCTCCCCATGTACGTGTCATTACATAATACATATATGCCCTCATTGTGTAAACTTGAGCCAGTATTCTATTTTTACTTTCCTCACTATTGAAAGTAACATTTTGTGCATACTTTAATATTAAGTTACACGAGTTGACTATTTGGTAATACCGTATCCATGAAATCGGCATATTGGCCTGGGTCAATGTATTATAATAATAGATGTCATAACCGCCAGAGCCACCGATACCGGGTCCCAATATTTCGCTACGCGCCTCTCCCAATATATATAGGTCGTGCTCGGCTGCACCTCTGAGTTGGACATACAAACCGCTGAGGGCACCTTCCACATCGTCTTCTGTTTGCCAGAAAGATTCATTGGTTATAAAACTTATAGGTTTAAGGTTCAAAGCTTCGCATCCAGTCAATATGGATACTGCAATAGCTGCAATTATACTGCTTAAAAATGATTTGGTTTTCATGATCGAAGTTTGTTAAAAAGATATATTTGCACTAAAGATAATACTTCTCGGCATTGCGTACCGGCCATTGTCCTGTCCGCCCTCTTCCGGGTTGAGTCCAGAATATGAGGTGAAGTAGTGCAGGTTGTTACCTGTGACTGTGAAACGCAGTCCGCTTAAGCGGATTTTCTGTATCACATTTGCCGGGACGGTATAGCTTAAGGATACTTCGCGTATGGCTAAGAAGTCACCTGATTCGTGATACATGGAGCTACCACGAATAGCATTCTGTTGCCCGCGGTCACCATGCCAGTAGAATCTGGGCATGGAAGCTTGGTCGCCTTGCTCTTTCCATGAATATTTTACAACGTCTTTGCTCATATTGTTATCGCCCTGCCAGTTGTAGTCAATGAAGCCTTTGGCAAAATTGTAAATAGTATGCCCTAATGTGAAGTCCAATCGGCAATACAAGTCGAATCCTTTGAACGATAAGGAAGTATTGACACCACCAGTCCAGTCGGGATAGATATTTCCTACATATACACGATCTTTGCTATCTATTATTCCGTTTCCATCGGTATCCTGCCACTTCACATCACCTCCGTATTTTGTTTTATCGGGTACGGTAATTATGTTGTCTATCGGTTCATTCGGGTCTTGGGCTTCTTCGTCCGTAGAGTACACTCCTAACATCTTGTAGGCAAACAAATCACCCATACGTCCGCCTTCTTGCAATCCTCCTTGCCAAGTGTGTTCGCCCAATTGTGCATTCCATATAAATTCACCTCCGATACGGTTGTTTTCAGTTCCGTTATCGGGAAGTTCTAAAATTTTGTTTTTCACTTTAGAAGCATTTACTCCTAATGACCATTGTACGGGTGATGATGTAGGTAATATATTTGCTCTCACTTCTAATTCTATACCTCTGTTTTGCAGGCGTCCCAAATTCGTAAAAATAGAACCGAATCCTGTGGAGTGTGGTAAAGTGCGGTTTGTCAGCAGATTGTCCGTTATTCGGTTGAAGTAGTCGAAAATGAAGTTCAGCCGGTTATTAAAGAACGACACATCTGCACCGATATCGAATGTCCTTGATTCTTCCCAACTTAAATCTTGGTTTTCCATAGCACCCATGACAATGCCAGCATTGCCCAGATACTTCGATCCTACGCTATAGCTTCCTTGGGCAGCATAGTCGCCTAATCCTGAGATGTTGCCGTTTACACCATAACTTGCACGTAATTTTAGGCGCATCAAGTCCTTCGGCATGAACGACCAGAATTTCTCTTTGTCCACATGCCAACCTAAAGAAACTCCCGGGAAGAACCCCCATTTATTGTTTTTTCCTAAATTGGAAGCTCCGTCATACCTTGCAGATACAGAAATAAGATATTTGCCCTTATAATCGTACCCAATACGTGCAAAAATACCTTGCATGGCGCGTTCCGTGATAGAACTGCTAACACTTACAGGAACGCTTGACGCATTTAAGGTCGGTACTAAGTCTGTAGATGCTCCTCTTCCTGATGCGGCTAAGCGGGATTCTTTGCGGAAGTAATAAGCATATCCAGCTGTGATGTCTAAATTGTGATTCTCATTAATAGACTTTATGTAATTGAATACGGCATCTGCTTGATATTGCCTCCATCTGTATGTATCGGAGTTAGCATTTCTTGTGGTTATGTAGTCTCTTGGTCCGTTCCAGTAAGCATCCCAAAACGTGTAGTTCATGCTATTTACTTCATATAAGGACAAAGCTGGTTTAAAACTGAGTCCGGGCAGAATTTCCCAGTCGGCATTAACCCCTACTGACAGGTTTTGATAATCATATTCACGTTGTGCTTTGTTCATGTGGTAAACGGCGTTACCCAGATATTGAGCGGCACCGGGTGCCAGACTACCGTCTTCGAATGTGAATTTTGTCGTAGGAGAAGCTGCCGGTGAACGATAAAAAGTAGCATCGGCTGCCAATGGAGATCCGTACGTGAAAGAATTGGAGTAAGTTGTATTGGCAGAAATTTTCAAATTGTCACGGACTTGCAACGAGCCGTTTAAGCTGAAATTATATCGCTTGTATGAAGTGGTTATTACCGTTCCTTCATTGGTCATATAGCCTAATCCCATATTAAATAGGGCCTTATCTGTTCCACCGGAAACGTCTATATGGTGGTTGTGAGAGAAGCCTGTACGATATATTTTATCTTGGAAGTTGGTATCGGAGTACAGCAACATTCTGCTCGGATCTACCGGGTCGGGCATGGCTTTCCACCCTTCATTCAATTTGTAGCGATTTTCGTCTGTCAAGTATTGAGTAGAGAATGCAGTATTGTTTGTTAGGTCGTTGCCGGTGCCGTAGCCTAAATGTCCGGTTAGTCTTGACTCCGTATCCTTGCCGAATTTTGCCGGAGAAATCATACCTTTTCTCATAAGAGTCAGGAACTCTTCAGCATTGGCAAATTCATATTTTTTCCCGATGTCAGAGATAGTCAGGTTATACCTGTATTCTATTCTTGCTTTACCGGCTTTTCCTTTTTTTGTTGTGATAATGACTACACCGTTTGAGCCTTGTGCACCATAAATGGCAGTAGCAGCCGCATCTTTCAGTACTTGGATAGATTCTATTTCTTCCGTGGCGATATGTACCATATTAGGTCTCATAATGCCGTCTATGATGTATAGCGGCGTAGCCCCGTTTGGATTGTCAATGGATGTACCTCCTCGAATAATGATACGTGGTTCTGCTCCAGGCTGTCCGGAAATGCTTTGCACCCTTACGCCAGATACTGTACCTTGTAAGGCAGATGCTGCGTTTGCGTACGGTATGTTTTTCAGAGCTTCTTTGTCCAGTTTGGTAATGGACGTTGTGATTTTCTCACGCGATTGAGAACCATAACCTATTACTACAACTTCGTCCATTTGTGTCGCATCCTCGATCATCACTATTTTGTAGTTCTTCTTGTTTGCGGGCACTTCTTGGGTTTTCATTCCCAGATATGAAAAAATTAATGTATGACTGTCTGTTGGAATATCCAGGCTGAAATCGCCGTTCAGATCAGTAACTGTTCCTATCGAACTTCCTTTTACCTGCACAGCCACTCCTACCAAGGGCTGTCCATATTCATCAATGACATTTCCTTTTACTGTTTTCTTTTCAGCATCGGCATAAAGTGAGGATTGGATACCTTCTGCTGTGTGTACGTTTTCAATGTTCAAGACAGCAAAGGAGAAGAGTACAAAACAGTAATGTAATATTCTGTTATTAGATTTAATGTTTATTGCTTTCATTTCTTTCGTTAATTATTATTATGTAACTATATGCTTTTTTATTTCGTTGCGGTTGCATATCATGATGTATTCATAAATCCTCCTTTCGTTCTTATTGGTTAATGATATCTGCTTCTTTGCCAGCAACGATGCATTTTTGTATGTTGATGTTGCCGTATTTGACCTCAATGAACGGTTTGCCATTTTTCAGCCCAACATTCCCGAATCCGGTGTTGGTAGACAGAAAAGAGGTGAAGTTGTTTCCTATTTTTGAGTCGATGTGTAAAGTAGAGTCTACGGCATCGTAACGTATGCCGGTTAAGGCTTGCAACATGGCATAGCTGGACATAGCACGGGCATACCAAGCGCCGCATTCATATTCATTGAATGGGTTACGTACTCTTCCGTCGTAGCGGTTACGGCATGTGCGTACAATGTCAAGTCCTTTTTCCACTTCGCCTTCAAACATTAGGTGAGAAGCTACCTGATATTCGATGCCAGTCCATACTTCATTGGAGTAGACGAAAGGTAATTGTAGTTTCCTCCCCTTGGGCCAAGAGCATAACAACAAGCCTCCTTCATCGCCCAAGGCAAAAGTAGAACGCTGGGGGTTAACATGCTTTCTTAAGCTTCTTTTTAGGTTATACTTGTAGACGGCAGACAGATGGCTGGTGATTTTTTGTTTGTCTACCACTTCGTCTAACCCGCAAACAAGTGAAAGCCACGATCCTACCACGCCATCGGATAAACAACCTTTGCCATACTGATATTTAGGACCTTCTTGCTTTAACAATTCCAAGCCTTCTTCCGAATATTTGGCATTTACCGATTGTACTTTTGTAGGGTCGGAGGCTTGCAATTCTTTCCAACGAATGTCTTGTATGAAATATTCACCATCATATAGCTTGTTCTCCATATATACAATGCTCTTGTTTAAGAGTGCTTCATATTTGCTCATATCTTTTCCTAAGTATGTACCCATTTTCACTAATGCCTGCAATGCGCCAGTATAGTAACTATTTATCATTCCACTAGGACCCCAAAATTCAATGTCGTAGGTGTTGTGATGGGGTTCTTCGATAGCTCCCTTATGTTTGGGATCCCAGGTGGAAATGCTGTAATCAAGACTACTTTGTGCATAAGGGAATATAAGTTTCAACCATTCATCATTGCCGTAAATGCGCCAGTCCCTATATACTTTCATGATTCCGCCCAGTTGCCCATCGGCAGCTGCGTGAAAGTTGTGCCTGATCGGGCGAATGGGAAGTGCCGACCGGAAAGCTTGATGTCCGTTGGGGGCTTGGCTGACAAAGAATTCGGTTTCTCTTAGTGTTCGCTCCATTCTGGGAAACAGGTGTGGAAGAGCTTGTGCGTAGTTCCATACATGCGTGCATGAACCGTAGCATGAACCGTATTCATTGCCGCATCCTTCCCAGTTCCACATTCTCCCATCATATTGTCGGAATATAGTGGGGGATTTCAATATGCTAAGGTTGGCTGCAACAGCTTCCATTACTTCTGGCGGAAGGGTCATGGCATAGAAGGCATTAGTAAACAGTTCAGTGTTTCTTTTCAGTATGTCGTAGTTCTTCACCCAATAGTCTGTTACTTCTTCCACATTCGCGAAGCGGGTGCTATACCACGGCCGGTATTTGTCTGTCAGTTGGATGGTTGTATCGATGTATGTACTCGGATTTCCATACTCATCAATGGCTGGAGGGTTGGGCAAGTCCATATCGTTGATAGGTTCTAACCCCTCACGGACAGGTGAATATGGAACGTACCAAGCCATGTACAAGCGGATGGTTTTTGATTCCCCTGGTTGTAAGCTGAAAGGTACGTATAGGGATGCTCCAGAGGCATCGGGCATATTGGCTGGGTTTTCTTTTATTGTTCCGCTACTCATATCGTTCCAGCACATGGTAAATGAGTCAAAAGACCATCCTCTGAACCAGCAATGGTTGACTTTTGTTGTTGGTTCATCTGTGAATATCGCGAAGTCCGCTTGATGGAAAGGTTGTGTTTCCGTCCCTTTCTGCGACAGTATAAAGCCATTTTTTATGGATTTTATGGCAGCCCCTCCATTACGGATATTCAGAAAGTTTTGTGCATTGTATGAAAATATGGCTTCTATTTCTTTATCGTATTGGTTGGTAAACGTGTATTCAAAGCCGGCAACGGGAAGTCCGGAATTGTTTTCATCGGTGGGGATGAATGGGTTCCATACTTTCAGGTCAACGTTTATTTTCAGTTCATCGTCGTTCATGTGGAGTGATGCAAAAGGAAAGCGTGCATCGAAGTCACATTCTTTAAATCTTGGAAGTCCCCATGTGCCGCCGTAGCCTTTGGTTGATTGTGGCTGGCCGAATTTTTTCCAGTTAGGTACTTGCCCTTCCAGTACGATGCTGCCATTCTCAATATCTTTTAAATACAATCCGGCAAACATTGTGGGTTCGTTCAGCATTTCTGTGCGATGCCTGATGTTCATGTTCGAGATGGCTCCGCTACCTTCTATGCAGAACATGCCCGTGCCTAGTCCACCGATGGGAAAGGCGATGCGGTTAGTATATATTCCTGTATACTTCTCATTGTAATTGCGTTCCGTTTCTATGTTCGAGCAAGAAAGGCACAGCAGCAAGCAGAAGTTTGCGTATAAAATGTGTAGGAAATGTTTTTTCATATCAATCAAATTCATGAGACATGCGATTTAAAAGTGAGTGGAATATCTTTATATACTATTTTCTCCATTTTCTTTCAATTTCTTCCAAAGACAGCCCTTTCGTTTCTGGCAGGAAGAAATATCCCCACACCAAAGCTATCAAAGCAATGAAGCCGTAGAGCAGGAATGCGCCGGCTGGGTTGTATGAAACTTGTTCTCCTGCAATATCTTTTGTCCCCGGTAGGGAGAAAAATTCTATTGTCTTGAAAAAGGTGAACGAGACAACACAATTGAAAATCCAAACAGATAATGAACCTATGGATGTGCCTAGTCCTCGCACCTTTTGTGGGAATATCTCGGAAATAATTAACCAGCCTAATGGGCCAATACTTATGGCAAAGAAAGCCACGTAAGCAAACATGCAACTTATCATGAGCCATTTACCTGCGTCACCCAAGCGGTCGGCTAAAATAAAGCTGCAACTTAGGCAAAGTATAGATGCCACGATGCCTGACACTCCGATGAAAAACAACTTTCTGCGCCCAATTTTATCTACCAGATAAAGAGAGAGGATGGTAAAAAAGACATTTACCAGTCCTACCCCAACGGAGGCCCATATGGCAGATACGGCACTTTCGAATCCCGCCATTAGGAATATCTTAGGGCTGTAATAAATGACTGTGTTGATGCCGACGAATTGCTGAAAGAACATGATACAAATTGCAATCATCAAAGGGGTCCTTAGCCAAGGCTGCATAAGGTATCTCCATCCCGTAGTATTGTCTTTGTCTTTCCGTATTTCTTCTTCCATTTGCATAATCAGCCTTTCTGTTTCTGCTTCTGGTTCTATCTTTGATAGCACTTGTCTGCACTTTTCCGACTTGCCCTTACTCATCAGCCACCGGGGTGTTTCTGGCATGAAAAGCATTCCGATCAGTAATATCAATGCTGGAATGACACCGACATAGAACATAGGTCTCCAGCAGCTGGGATCGTGCTCGTCAGCCCAAAATGTGTCAGACATGTATGAAAGCAGAATACCTATTGTAACCATCAACTGAAACATGGAAACCATTCGTCCCCTAGATTTGGCTGGAGCAATTTCTGCTATATATAGTGGTACTGTGAAGGACGCTATGCCGATGGCTGTACCGAGAAACAGTCGGGAGCAAATCAGACTGGCCAAGTCTGAAGCTAGCCCGGACCATAAAGCTCCAATCGTGAAAATAATGGCTGAGGCCAGAATAATTATCCTTCTTCCGAATATGTCGGACATACGGCCGCAGCATGCAGTTCCCAATATGGCTCCGAATAAACCAGATGCCGTGATCCACTCGATGTCGTTGTCGCTTATATTCCAATCTGCCTGAAGAAAAGGTATGGCACCAGATATTACTCCGGTATCAAATCCGAAAAGCAAACCTCCTGTGGCAACGACTGTGGCGATTAAGGATATAATATGTTTGTTTCTCATATACTATATAGTTATTTTATGGTTCAAAGCTTGTCCATACATCCTTTTTAAACTGAGGAGTCGGAACATATAAAAAAGCATCGGGGTCATCTTCGAAAGTTCTGTAGATGGATTTTCCCTTTTTAATGTTTAAATCGGGATACTCTCTCGGAACTTTGTTGATTAACTCAGAATGGTGATAGTTACTATTTCTTATCCATTTTAGTTCATCATTCTCAAAAATGGGATACCAGGCAATACCTTTGTGGCGGCGGATAGCATCATACTCAAAGCCATATTCGCGATCGCACCATGCGCCAAATACGAGTGACTCATTGGGATCTGCACTAACCGCTGCGTGTACCCAATACGGGGGCACTATTACTACATCGCCCGGTTGTGCATGTACGGCATAGCATCTTCCAGGGTTGTCTATGGCACTTTCTTGCATATAGATAATGGCTTTGCCTTGCCATATTTCATAAACTTCCGGCGTAGACCATTGGCTGAAAGGTGAGACCTTGTGAATATGCCCTTGGCTACGGACCGGTTCTGCCCCTAGGCGGCCTTTGGCGTATGCTACGATTCCAAATAACAAATGTTTGTCTTGCAACAACCTCTTATGTATGTTTTTCCCTACATCCATGGCTATTGCATAGACAATATCGGGTCCCTCGCAGTTCGGATCCAATAGGCTGGGGCGGATATCGTTTAATTTTCGGTTTTCAACTTCCGGCCCAAAAATGTCTTTACCATAGGTGAAACCTAACGGACTATCGACCATTCTGATATCGATTCCTTTGTCAAATTCTGTTTTATGCATGATGTCTTACAAATGCTTTGATTGTTCCACACATTGTTCCTTTAGTTTCGCCATAAGGCGTTATTGTATATTCTTTTACTGTTGCAGGTATGATAAACGTCTCTGCATAGTGGACAACGAACGGGGCAAATTGTCCTGTTGGGCTTTCTACGACAGCAGAACCTCCCTCAATTAGATTTAAGACATTTACGCCAAATTCGTTGTTATGAAGGACCTTATTGGTAAACCAATGTCTTCTTGTTTCTATAAATTCTTGTTCATGCAGTCCGGTTCTCTCTTCACGCCAATTCTCTCCTTTCCCGATTGTAGATATCTGGTTTATTAATTCATTCTTTACCCAGAACTCCTGTCTGTTCCATTGTATGACATTCATTCCGTGAGCTATATTGATAGGGCGTGGTCTTCCATCTAATCCCATTCTTCCCCAGTCCCATAATTTAAACGTAAAGATGTATGGGGTCGCACTAATCTCAAGTACCATGCAGTTCTTGCCGGAGCAATGTATAGTGCCAGCAGGAATTAGGAAGTGGTCGTGCTTTTTTGCTGGATAAATGCCTACATACTTCTCTGCATCGAAACTACCGTTTGTTTGTGCTTTTTTTAAGTCTTCAATCATTTCTTGAGGGACAATATGTTCTTTTAGGCCAAGGTATACCGTTGCTTTTTCTTTTGCATCTAGTATATAGTAGCTTTCGTCCTGTGTGTAATGCATGCCAAATTTCTGTTGGATGTATTCGGTTAAAGGATGTACCTGAAGGCTTAGATTTCCTCCCTCTATTGTATCAAGCAAATCGAACCTTATCGGGAATTCGTCTCCAAATCTTCCGTATACAGCATCCCCCAACAGTTGGCGTGGATAAGCAAAGAGTAGATTAATAGACGGTATCTCTACTTGATTATCCCCGAAGGCTAATAATAAACTGTTTTCTTCGGGTACACAATCAAAACACCATGCGTAGTTTGGGATAGTACGTTCCAAACCACAAACATCTTTCATCCATTGCCCTCCCCATGGTCCGGGATCGAAAAACGGGACAACACGGAATGGTCCGTTTACGGTTTTTCCCAATCCTTTTAACAGAGCTTTTCCTGTAATCATTTTGGGGTAAGCGCGCTTGTTGGTATCCAATATATAATCAATATGAGGCATTAGCCTCTTTTTGTGCCTATCACATATTCTCCAATCCACAAAGAATGCTCTTTTGTATTTTAAAGAGGCTCTCTCTTCCTTGTTGCAGATCCCTATATTGTGAATTTCGTTTTTACGGAATCGGCATTGTATTTCCCAACGTGCCATATCGGCATAAATCAGCAGATCCGGATGTTCGCAAAGATAAGCAGCTCCAACTCCATAAACGATTACAATACCAAGACTCGCCTCTCTGATTTGCTTGCGGATATCGGCCACCTTCGTTGAATCAAAAAAAGCATCTATGTTATACCGGGTCATGTAGCCGAATAATTCATCGTCTGTAATGTCCGGATGGAAAAAAGCGTCAAGTTCTTTTTCCGTCAACATAGCGCAATTTGTGTGAATGAACCATGCGCGGGAAAATTTGCTACCAAAAGCTGAGAGTATGTCATCTTCAAATACTCCTTGATAGCAGTCGATAGCAATCGTTTTCAAAGGTTTGTCTTGTGCTTTTAAGTGCTTTGCAATACAGTCAGTAATGGCAGTCCATCCCACAATGCAGTCGTTTGAATTGTCGGAAGCTTGTATAAAGGGGCATTTATCGTAATTGTTCGTTAAGTTCATATTCTATCTTTTTTTGTTAGACAATATTCCAACCCGTACAAAGCAGCACAACTTCCCAGGCTGGAGGTAGCGACAGTAACCTTTTCGCTTGGAGTCCAAGCGTACTCTGCCACCCGTTTTTCGATATGCGGCACTATTATGTTGTAGCTATTCATTACTCCTCCTCCAAGAATAACTATTTCGGGATCATACGCGTGTATATAGTTTATGACTGCAGCTCCCCATATTTCTATGCATTCATCTCTCACTATTTGGGCATCTTTATTTCCCTGTTCTGCCAGTTGGAATATTGTTTTGAAATTGTAGTTTTGAGATTGGCTTTTGAATAAAGGCGATAATGCATCATGATCTTTAATAATCTGGCGCAGGAAGGCTGAGGAAGATAGGGCTTCTACGCATCCTTTATTGCCGCAAGAACACAAGCGGCCTTTGTAGTCTATAACGAAATGTCCTCCTAATGAACCGGCTTGGAAATGTTTTCCATACATAATCTTACCGTTCATTATAACTCCTGACCCGATTCCTGTCCCGATAGTCATCATGACAAGGCTGTCATATCCTTTTCCGCTTCCATATTGCCATTCGCCGATTGTAGCGAGTCGTGCATCATTGTCTATGTAGAAAGGTGCATTCCAATGGCTACGGGCCCATTCCTCTAGATTTAGATTCACTCCATCGTCATATTTTGCATTGGTGGATATAATGGTATTTTCTTTGTTGTTTACTAGTCCAGGAAAGGCGATGCCTATGCCGGAAAGGTGGTCGACCTTGTTTGAATCCATCAAAAGATTGATAGATTTTTCTATTCTAGGTAAACTGGTAGCCATGTTCAAATCTGGACGAGAGTTCATCTTTATGTGGTCTATCAGTTTACCGTCTTCAAAAAGTCCTATTTTAGTAATAGTACCTCCCAAATCTATAGCTATGATGTATATAGGACTCATATTACAACGAGTTGTGGTTGGTCATTCACACATTGCAAGGTTGCGGCAAAACCTTTGTTTGCAATTTCTTGATAATTATGCCCGGCGTCTGATGGCCAGCAGGCAGCAAACGCCAGAACACTATTTCCGATGTTGGCTACACGATGAGCTACTCCTCCGGGTATATAATGAAGGCTGCCGGGAAACACTTTCTCGCACCAGGTCTTACGGCTCCGATCCATCATGATCAACATGCCTTCTCCTTCTATCCCCCAATAGTATTCCCCTCTATTCATGTTGGCATGGAAATGTCCCTTGGTCATAAAGTATTCGTTGCCTACTTTTCCCGGATATATCTTGGTGATTCCGAAAAAAAGTCCTCCGGCTGTTCCTTCTTTCACGGGAAAATGGCAACTTACTTCATACAATAGTGTGTTAGAGGCCATATTGTTATAAGCCTCCTGGTCATGGAAAATGCCTTTTAGGTCTGCTAAGGTTTTCCGGCTTCTTTCTATGTGGTCTCCTATTAAAAGATCTTTCACGAAGAGCAGCGGTTGTTCGGGTGTTTTCTTGTCATTCATCAGCATTTTTGTTTTTAATCTTGTGTTTTACAAAGATATGCCGATTGAAGTGCTGCTCTTTCCTCGATATTTTCCGATATTTATGTTATTTTGCCATTATTTGTTGGCGAAGAGTATGTTTGCGGTAAAAAATAGATGTTTTGCCTTTGTGCATAGTGGGTAATGGCTTTAAATAGCCTGTTTGCTTTTTACCCCGAATTGCTTTTGGAACTGTGACGGCGACATACCTGTTACCTTCTTAAATTGAGAAATGTAATTGGACAAGTTCTGAAAACCGACTTCCTCGCTGATGGTAGAAATCTTCATCTTGTTTTCCAACAGTAGCTTTTTGGAGTAGCCTATGCGCATCTCGTTCAAGTACTCAATGAAGGTTTTTTGGGTCCTTTTTTTGAAATAGCGGCAAAATGCCGTCGGAGTCAGTCCCACTAATGCTGCAGCTTCTTCCAGTTTGATAGGGGAAGCAAAGTTCTTGACGAGGAATTGATACACCTTATTGAATCTTTCGAAGTTTTCGGAATTTACCGAGTTCGTAAATCCCACTGAGGCTAAGAGTTCGTATTCTGTAGATACCGCCATCAGTTCGAGTAGCATCAACAAGTTGCTTATTTTCTTTACGCCGGTATCGTTCACGGAATCGTCGATAAAACGGGTTATTTTCAGTTTGGAGTTGCCCGTGAACTTCAGCCCGCGTCGAGACCGTTCTATCAAGTCGCGAATGTTGTTCATTTCCGGCAGACGGATAAAATTCTGGTCGAATATCTCGCGTTTGAAGAATAGACAGATGCACGTGGCCCGTAAACCAGATGCTTTGTCGAAATATGTATCATCGTTCCTCCATTCGTGCGGAAGGTTCGGGCCTATCATGCAGATATCCCCTTCTTCGTATTTTTCTATACTGTCGCCTACAAAACGAGTTCCTACGCCACTTTTTATGTACATGATTTCTATGGCCGGATGATAATGCCACGGCACGATGAAATGCGGTAAATCTTCTATATAGTAATGTATATGGCTGTCTATAGGGAACGGTAAATCTTGGTATAGTGGTTTCATGGATGTTGTTTCATGATAAATGATTGTACGGGGCAAATATAGCAAAGAATGTGTGCAGAGACAAATGGAAATGGGATTTTTGGGCCGCTTTCTGTTTGTCTGGTTTGGGAGAGAAAAAAACACAAGGGGCTACAGATAAATGCAGCGGCTTGTGTTTCCTTAAATGAGAAAAACGTCCGGCTATTTGTAGGAAAAGCCGGACGAATGCCCCGTGTGCAGGTTCTTATTTTGTATGAGCTTATTTCACACAATCTCCCTCACATACGCCCGTCTCCTCTTGTGCTGCTCGGTGCGGAAGTACTCCCACTGCGCCTGCACCTTGCCGTTCATTTCCAGTTCGGGGTTGCTTTCGGCGTATTCGAAGCCGAGCTGCTGGTAGACGGGGATGAGGTCGGAGAACAACAGCGCGTTGACGCCCTTGTTTTGATATTCCGGTTTGACGGCGACGAGCAGCAGGTCAAGCACCTTGGAGCGCCGCTTGAAGAAGAGGGCCTTGAGCAGGTGGTACCACCCGAAGGGCAGCAACCGCCCGTGCGCCTTCTGGAGGGCACGCGAAAGCGAGGGCATGGAGATGCCCACGGCCACCAGCCGGTCGGCGGCATCGGTGATGAGCGTCACCATGCGCAAGTCCACGATGGGCAGGTAGGTCTTGACGTACTGGTCTATCTGCCGCTGCGTCAGGGCGGAGTAGCCGTAGAGTGGGGTGTAGGCCTCGTTCACCAGCTCGAAGATGGCCTGGCCGTAGTCGCGCGCGATGGCTTTGCCGGACGTGTACTTCTTTATCTTGAGGTCGTACTTGCGCTGGATGATTTCCGCTATGCGCTTGTGCTTCTCCGGGATGGCCTCCGGCACGTAAATCTTGTATTCCACCCAGTCGGCGTCCTTCGTGAATCCCAGCCGCTCTATGTGGCGCGGGTAGTAGGAGTAGTTGTATATGGTGGCCATGGTGCCCAGCTGGTCGAAGCCCTCGATGAGCATTCCCTCCGCATCCATGTCGGTAAAGCCCAGCGGACCCTGTATGTGTGTCATGCCCCTTTCTTTGCCCCACCGTTCCACGGTGCGTATCAGGGCTTCGGACACCTCCTCGTCGTCCGTGAAGTCTATCCATCCGAAGCGCACCTCCTTCTTGTTCCACGTCTGGTTGGCCTTGTGGTTGATGATGGCCGCCACGCGCCCCACCAGCCGTCCGTCCTTGTAGGCCAGGAAATAGTCGGCCTCGCAGAACTCGAAGGCCGGGTTCTTGCGCTTGTTGAAGGTGTTGAGCATGTCGTCGAAGAGGTCGGGCACGGAGTAGGGGTTGCCCTTGTACAGTTGGTAGTTGAAGCGGATGAACTTTTTCAGTTCCCGCCGTCCGGATACTTGCTTTATGGTAACTGCCATGGGGGTGGGGTTTAATGTCTGTTCGTGCCGCAAAGATAGCGCAATTCGGGGCAATAGGAAAGAAAGCGGGAGTTTTTGTGTTGATGATGTACTTCTTCTTTCGCGCAGCCGAAAGAAGAAGATACCAAGAAGAAAGGCTGCCGGCTGCATCGGTGGGGCTACTACGGGCTGCCCTTCGGCTGAAGGACAAGAACTCGCTTCGCTCAAACAGGCTTGTCCTTCTTGACGCCTACGGGCAACCCTGCGCTTCACGCCCCGCCGATGATGCCGAGACTGCGTGTGGGGAGCCTCTCTTATCGGAGTTTTTTCCAGCCCCTCCCTAACCCTTCCCCGAAGGGAGGGGACGCAAGGCGTGTTGGGAGTGGTGTTTCTCTAAGTGTTTGATATATAACGTATTTCGTTTGTGTGTTTTGGGGCTTTGGCCGCAACGTGTTCGGAGCGCGGACGGAACATGTTGCGAGCGCACTCCGAACATGTTGCGGGCAAGGGCGGAACGCGTTGCGAGCAAACGCCCGATATACTACCCCAAAATACCCCGGCCTTTCCCCCGCTCCTTTCCCTATAAGGAGGGGAGGAGGGGCCGCTTTTGAAAAAAAATGCGGCAACTGTTGCAACGGGCAAAAGTTTCCGCTATTTTTGCATATCGGATAAACCGGCAACTACCTTACTGTATATACCAACTAAACATACCTTATATTTATGGACGCAAGCAAAATTGTGGGAGAAAAAATCAAGGCGCTCCGCGAGAGCCGCTCCCTCAGCATGGAAGAACTGGCACAACGTTCAGGGCTTGCCATCGAACAAATAGAGCGCATAGAGGGCAACATAGACCTGCCGTCGCTGGCACCGCTCATCAAGATAGCCCGCGTGCTGGGCGTGCGGCTCGGCACCTTCCTCGACGACCAGGACGAAACCGGACCCGTGGTGTGCCGCAAATCCGGGCAAATGGACAGCATCAGCTTCTCGAACAACGCCATCCATAGCCGCAAACACATGGAATACCACTCGCTGTCGCGCTCCAAGGCCGACCGCCACATGGACCCGTTCATCATCGACGTGAATCCCACGGACGACAACGACTTTGTGCTCTCGTCGCACGAGGGCGAGGAATTCATCATGGTGATGGAGGGAACGATGGAGATATGCTACGGCAAGAACACCTATCTGCTCGAGGAGGGGGACAGCATCTACTACGACTCCATCGTGCCCCACCACGTGCACGGCTACCAAGGGCAGGCGGCCAAGATACTGGCGGTGATTTACACGCCCGCGTAAGGAGCTAATGAAGAACTAAGAATGAAGAATTAAGAATTGGCGCGTGGCGTCGGAGGCCGTTTCCATCGCATGCGCAGTACGATTCCTCATTCTTCGTTCTTCATCAGCCAAAGATTCTTCATTCTTCATTCTTCATTATAATATGCTGTACGAACGCACCCTCGGCCAATGGCTTGAGCATTGGGCCGAAACGACACCCGACAAAGAATACATCGTTTACTCCGACCGTAACCTGCGCTTCACCTGGAGCCAGTTCAACCACCGCGTGGACAACATGGCGCGCGGCCTTATAGCCATCGGCGTCACCCGTGGCACGCATGTGGGCATCTGGGCGGCCAATGTGCCCGACTGGCTCACGCTGCTCTACGCTTGCGCCAAGATAGGCGCCGTTTACGTGACGGTCAACACCAACTACAAGCAGTCGGAACTGGAATACCTCTGCAAGAACTCGGACATGCACACCCTGTGCATCGTGAACGGGGAGAAAGACAGCGACTTCGTGCAGATGACATATGCCATGCTGCCCGAGCTGCGCACCTGCCAGCGCGGCCATCTGCGTAGCGAGCGATTCCCCTACATGCGCAATGTGGTCTACGTGGGGCAGGAGAAGTACCGGGGTATGTACAACACCAACGAGTTGCTGGTGCTGGGCGACAATGTAGACCCCTCCAGGCTGGAGGAGCTGAAGGCGCAGGTGACGTGCCACGACGTGGTGAACATGCAGTACACCAGCGGCACCACCGGCTTCCCGAAGGGTGTGATGCTGACGCACTACAACATTGCCAACAACGGCTACTTGACGGGAGAGCACATGAAGTTCACGGCAGACGACAAGCTCTGCGTCTGCGTGCCGCTGTTCCATTGCTTCGGCGTGGTGCTGGCCACCATGAACTGCCTGACGCACGGCTGCACGGAGGTGATGGTGGAGCGGTTCGACCCGCTGGTGGTGCTGGCTTCGGTGCACAAGGAACGCTGCACGGCGCTCTACGGCGTGCCCACCATGTTCATCGCCGAGTTGAACCACCCCATGTTCAGCATGTTCGACATGAGCAGCTTGCGCACGGGCATCATGGCCGGCTCGCTTTGTCCCGTGGAACTGATGAAGCAGGTGGAGGAAAAGATGTACATGAAGGTGACCAGCGTCTACGGCCTCACGGAAGCCTCGCCGGGCATGACGCACAGCCGTATAGACGACCCCGCCGAGGCACGCTACAATACCGTGGGCCGCGAGTTTGAGCACACCGAGGTGCGTGTCATCGACCCGGCGACCGGGCTGGAATGCCCCGTGGGCGTGCAGGGAGAGATGTGCAACCGCGGCTACAACACCATGAAGGGCTACTACAAGAACCCCGAAGCCACAGCCGAGGTGATAGACAAGGATGGCTTCCTGCACTCAGGAGACCTTGGCGTGAAGGACGAGCAGGGTTTCTACCGCATTACCGGGCGCATCAAGGATATGATTATACGCGGGGGCGAGAACATTTACCCGCGCGAGATTGAGGAGTTCCTCTACCAGCTGCCGGGTGTGAAAGACGTGCAGGTGGCAGGCATCCCGTCCAAGAAGTATGGCGAGGCGGTGGGAGCTTTCATCATACTGCACGAGGGCGTCACGATGGACGAGATGGACGTGCGCGAGTTCTGCATGGGCAAGATATCGCGCTATAAGATTCCGAAGTATGTCTTCTTCATCGACGAATTCCCCATGACCGGCAGCGGGAAGATACAGAAGTTCAAGCTGAAGGATTTGGGATTGCAGCTCTGCAAGGAAAAAGGCATAGAGATAGTGTGAGTCGTACACATTTATATTATATATAAGCAAAGGCAGCTTTCCGTATCGGGAAGTTGCCTTTGCTATTGTAAAAACATGTCGGCGCAAGGTGCGTCATGCCTTTTCGGGATAGCGCATGTTGGCTTCGGTCATGTGCTCCAGCACTTCGTGCAGGTACTTGGCTGCCTCCCAACGGGCCATGGGGAGGTCGTGCAACAGGTAGTTGCCGCAGTCGGCGGGTGCCGCGCCCGGCACTTCGCCCTCGTAGGAGGCGATGAAGCGGAAGGTGGCTTGCATCAGCGGGAGTATGTCGCTGGGGGTGAGGTTACCCTTCATCAGCAGGTAGTTGCCCGTGAGGCATCCCATGGGACCCCAATAGATGATGCGGTCTTTCCACTCCGGGTCGTTGCGCAGGTAGGTGGCGGCCAAGTGCTCTATGGTGTGCAACGCGCCTTGGCCCAATGCCGGTTCGCGGTTGGGTTCCTTCATGCGGATGTCGAAGGTGGTGACGGTCTCGCCGTTCACATTGTCCTGGCGCGATACGTATATGCCGCGCAGCAGGCGGATGTGGTCGATGGTAAAGCTGGGTATCTTTTCCATAATCTTCTGGTTTTAGTGGTGGATGAATGGTTTGTCTGTTGTTACGAAAGTCTGCCGGGCAGGGCGGTGAGGAAGTGCCATGTTGTCTGGAACGAGCGTTGCGCCATGGTACCCCAGAAGTTCTCGTACTGTTGCCAATGCTCTTCCACTCCCGGCGTGTCGCTTACGATGCGGAAACTTATGAACGGTATGCCGTAAAGGTGGCAGGTCTGGGCTATGGCTGCCGATTCCATGTCCACGGCTTGTACTTCGGGGAAGTGGCCTTTGATTTCGTCCAGGCGTTCGCGGTCAGTAATGAACTGGTCGCCCGTACAGATGAGGCCGCAGCGCACGCGGCTTTCAGTCCCCGACGTGGCCAGTCGGCGTGCACAGTCCACCAGGGCGGGATGCGCCTCGAACACGGCGGGCAGGCCTTGTATCTGTCCGTAGGCATTGCCGTCGCCGCACCACACGTCGTGATAAACCACGCGGGCACCGGCCACTACGTCCATCACTTGCAGGTCGTCGCCTGTCCCTCCGGCCACTCCGGTGCTGATGATACAGTCGGGCGCTTCACGCCGTATCAGTTCCGCAGCACCGATGGCGGCGTTCACCTTCCCGATGCCGCAACGTGCCAGTACGGCTTGGTTGCTGCCGATTTTTCCTGTAAGATAGGGAAACAACCAGCCTTCTGTCTCTTGCTGTCCTGCCTCTTGCAGGCGTTCTGCCAGCAGGGCATGTTCGCTGTCCATTGCGCTGATAATACCTATTTTCATCTTGTCTGTTTTGGAGATATTTTGCGCAAATGTACGACATTTCGGCGTAATTGGCTGCATTTTATTTCGCATTGCGCTGTCTTTGGACTATCTTTGCGCGGAAAACGGAGCGTGAAAATGAGCGACTTTCCGTTTGAACCGTCTTGCAGGGTGGCTTGGTGCAGAGGGGATTCCGCCGTTTGCCCGTGCCGCTCCATTACGAATTGAATAAAGACAACGATGATGAAACGACTCCTTCCCGATGTGATTGCCATCGCGGCATTTGTGATACTCTCTTTCGTTTACTTCTTCCCGGCCGACACGGAAGGACGCATTCTGTTCCAGCATGACACGGAAGCCGGTGTAGGTGCAGGCCAGGAAGCCAAACAGTACTACGAGCGCACCGGCGAACGTACCCGCTGGACCAACTCCATTTTCGGCGGAATGCCCACGTACCAGATTTCCCCTTCGTATGACTCCACCAAACCATTGTCGTGGGCGCAGCAGGTGTATCGACTGTTCTTGCCCAACTACGTCTACCTGACGTTCATCATGATGTTGGGCTTTTACATCCTGTTGCGTGCGTTCGGCATTCCGGCGTGGTATGCGGGCATAGGGGGTGTGTTGTGGGCCTTTTCGTCATACTTCTTCATCCTTATTTCGGCAGGCCACATCTGGAAGTTCATCACGTTGGCCTACATCCCGCCTACGATAGCAGGCATGGTGCTGGCCTATCGCGGTAAGCTGTTGGCTGGCGGGGTGGTTACTGCCTTGTTCCTTGCCATGCAGATTGTGTCCAACCACGTGCAGATGTCCTACTACTTCCTGTTTGTCATGCTATTTGTCGCCGTGGCCTATCTGGCCGATGCGTGGCGCAAGCGGACGCTGCCGCAATACTTCAAGGCAACGGCTGTTCTGGCGGTGGCAGCCTGTGTGGGTGTGGCCGTCAACCTGTCGAACCTTTATCACACCTATACATACAGTAAGGAGACCATGCGCGGCAAGAGCGAACTGACCTATACGGGTGATGCCGCCAAACAGACCAGCAGCGGACTGGACAGGGACTACATTACCCAATGGAGCTATGGTGTAGGCGAGACGCTGACACTCCTGGTGCCTAATTTCAAAGGCGGGTCGTCGGCCGCGTCCCTGTCGCAGAGCGAAGTGGCCATGGCAAAGGGCAACCCGATGTACGGTAATTTGTTTGGCTTGTCGCAATACTTCGGCGACCAGCCATGGACTGCGGGCCCTGTCTATGTGGGCGCGTTCGTGTTGTTCCTGTTCCTTGTGGGATGTTTCGTGGTGGAAGGGCCGTTGAAGTGGGCCTTGTTGGGAGTTACCGTGTTGTCTGTCCTGCTGTCATGGGGAAAGAACTTCATGCCGCTTACCGACTTCTTCATAGATTATGTGCCTATGTACAACAAGTTCCGCGCCGTGTCGTCCATCTTGGTAGTGGCTGAGTTCACTATCCCGTTGTTGGCCGTGCTGGCCTTGGTGGAACTTGTGCGAAAGCCGGGACTGCTGCTTGAGAAAGCACAAGGCATGGTGGGACGCTGGCCGGCGGCCATGCTGGGCGGATGTTGCGGGTTGATACTTTGCCTGGCCCTCGATGCCGGAGGGGCAGGTGGTTTCCTCCGTTTCTTCTATCTGCTCCTGTCGTTCGTGGCGGGCGGGGCATACTTCGTGCTGATGCACTACGTGGCCACCCGCTGGAAAGGCGGCATGGCCGGTGTGGCTTTGTTGAATACCGCTGGCGTAGCCCTGTTGGTTATGTTGTGGCCCGGTGCGCTGTCGTCAGGCTATGTGCCGCAGCAGGAGATGCAGATGCTGGAGCAGTACCTTCCTGCCGAAGACTTGTCTCCGGCTATCACCTGTTTGGAGGACATGCGCCGCGCTTTGGTAACGACGGATGCCCGCCGCAGCTTGCTTGTCATCCTGGCAGGTTTCGCGCTGTTGTGGCTCTATGCCAAGGGCAAGCTGCACAAGGTGTTCGCATTGGGAGGCGTGGCCTTGCTGTGCTTGGTAGACATGTGGAGCGTGAACAAGCGTTACCTGAACGACAGCCAGTTCGTGCAGCCGTCCGTGCAGACCACTACCTTCACCAAAACATCCGCCGACGAGCTGATTCTTCAAGACCAAAGCCTGGACTACCGTGTGCTGGACTTTGCCCGGAACACCTTCAACGATAACACCGCCGCCTACTGGCACAAGAGCGTGGGCGGCTACCATGCGGCCAAGCTGCGTCGCTATCAAGAGCTGATAGACCATCATATCATGCCGGAAATGCAGGCCGTGTATGGCGAGGTGGCTGCGGCAGGCGGACAGATGGATAGCGTGGACGCATCCAAATTCCCCGTGCTGAATATGCTGAACACGAAGTATTTCTTATTCGCTACCGACCGGCAGGGCGGCATGGTGCCCGTGCAGAACCCTTACGCTTTGGGCAATGCCTGGTTCGTGGACGAGTTGCACTACGTGGACAATGCCAACGAAGAGATTGAGCAACTGGGCCAGGCAGACCCGCGCCACGTGGCCGTGGCCGACCGCCGTTTCTCCCAAACCTTGGGCGAGGCGGAGCCTGCATCCGGCGACAGCCTGTCTTACATCCGTCTGAAAGAGTACGAACCCAACCGTCTGGTGTACGAAACGGACAATGAGTGTGACGGCATTGCCGTCTTCTCCGAAATCTATTATCCCGACGGGTGGTACGCCACCATAGACGGGCAACCGGCCGGGCTGGCGCGGGTGAACTACGTGTTGCGTGCCATGCGCATCCCGGCAGGACAGCATGTGGTGGAGATGCGTTTCGACCCGCGCAGCCTGCATGTTACCGAGGGGATAGCTTATGCAGGCTTGGGATTGCTGGGTGCGGGACTGTTGGCCTTGCTGCTGTCCGCGCTGGCAGGAAAAGGCCGCAAAAGCTTGCAAGCCTGACGCAAGAACCTTATATTTGTCATAATAAACGAAGAATCATAAACTTATTGCCTTATGGATACAGACCGTAACAAGTACCAGATGTTCAATGTCGGCGACATTGTGAAGCGTGCCAAGATTGTGATGGCATTCAAGACCGACACCCAACTGGCAAGGTTTCTGGGTGTTTCGCGTTCCACTCTGTCCAACTGGGTGACACGCAACAGCATAGACTTTCCCCTGTTGTTGTCGCACTTTGCGGAGGTGGATTACAATTGGCTGCTGACCGGCAAGGGAAGCCCGGTGCCGCGCACGTCGTATTGCGACAACGAGCTGGCCAAAGGCGAGGTGGAGGTGGTGCAAAACTCCAAATCGGCCGAACCGCTGGACGAGCGCAGCGTGACGTTGTACGACATATCTGCCGCCGCCAACCTGAAGACGCTCTTGGCCGACCGTCCGCAGTATGCGCTGGGGAAGATAGTGATACCGAACATCCCGGTGTGCGACGGCGCGGTCTATGTGAGCGGTGACAGCATGTATCCCATATTGAAGTCGGGCGACATTGTGGGCTTCCGCTCCATAAACAGCTTTAGCGACGTGATTTTCGGCGAGATGTATATCGTTTCCTTCGAGCGTGGAGGCGACGAATACTTGACGGTCAAATACGTCAACCGTTCGGAGGTCAAGGGGTGCATCAAGCTTGTAAGCTACAATCCGCACCACGACCCTATGGACTTGCCGCTGGAGCAGATAAACGCCATGGCCATCGTAAAGTTCTCCATCCGCAAGAACCTGATGATGTAGTTCCGTGCAACGCGCGGAAATGTCCGGGCCCGCAGCCGTGCAAGGCGTGAGCATGTTGCTCCGTTGCTTTGCGGCTGCGGGCCCGGGTGTTTTTCCGGCTGTGGCGGATTCCTTGTTAATATGCTGATAGAATGTGCTTTATGTGAGAACCGCTTCCCTCACATATGGGCTGTTTGTCCGCAACGTGTTGCGGGCGTGCTCCGAACGTGTTCCGTCCGCGCTCCGTACACGTTGCGGGCGCGCTCGCAACACGTTGCGCCTAAAGCTTGTATATGTGGGGGTTACAGTTCTATCTTTTGCTCGTAAGTCTTGCCATACGGGTCGGTCACCTTTATCAGCACTTCTTTGGCCTTGTCCGACGGCTTCAGCGAGAAGAAGAAGTAGGGCAGGGTAGAGGGCCGTGTGCCTTGGCCCACGCGTTTGTAGCCTTGCAGGTATTTGCTGTTCAGGTAGTTGGTGTAGTCTGGGTCGGCCACGCCTTGCAGTTGGGTCATGCGGCCTTTCTTTTTGCCGTCTTCTTCCCATTCCACCGTCCAACGTTCGTCGTAGTTCCAACATTTGATGCAGATTTCGTCCTCGTGTCCCCGCACCGTGCCCATGGGGAACGCCTTGAACTGGTAGTCTTCGGGATAGCCCGACGCCTTGAAGTAGTTGGTCACGGCTTCTTGCGACAGCTCGAACACCTGGTAGCCGTTTGGCGTGCCGTCCTTGCAGAGCGGGCTGTCCCACAGCCAGATGGGGCCTCCCACGCACGATATGTTGTACTCGCGTATGTTGGGGCGCACCTGCGAGTTGCATTGCACATGGGTGTGGCCGCTCACGATGTCCACCCTGTACCCGTCGAACAGGCCGAGCAGCTCGTCTATGTAGAGAATCTTGTAGCTCTCGCTATAGAATTTGGCGGGGGCATGCATGGCCAGGAAGATGTGTGAGCCTTTGGGCACGTATTGCAGGTACTCCTTCACCCATTGCCTTTGTTCCTCGGAGATGCCCACATCGTATTTCCTGCGCCCTTTGTAGAGGATGTCGTCCAGCACGATGAAGTAGTCCTGTCCGGCGCGGAAGGCATAGTAGGTGGGGCCGAAATACTGGCGGTAGGCGTGTGCGGAGGCATCGTCGTCGCCCACTCGCTGGTCGTGGTCATGGTTTCCTATGACCGGATAGACGGGGAAGCCCAGCTTGCGCATCTCCTCCTTCATTTGCGGGTAGAAGTCCAGCCTGTCGAACACGATGTCGCCGAGGAACAAACCCAGCACGGGCGTGCTCTTCTGGCGGATGTACTTGCGGGCCAGCATCCCCATGTCGCTGAATGCCTCCGTTTTCAGGCGACTGAAGGTGGCGCTGTCGCGCGGTTGCGTGTCGGCCACGGCAAAGAGGGCGTAGTTACCCGTGGGGAATCCCCATTCTATGAGGTCGAAGTTGAAGTCCGTGCCGTCTATCGGTTTGTAGAAGGCCGGGGAACCGCTGCGGCAATCGGCCATGTAGCCCGAAGGAGTGACGATGTAGACAAAGTGTGCCTTGTCGTCGGCCTCGAAGCGGTAGTTGCCCAAGGAGTCGGTGGTGGTGAAGCGGTAGCCGTCGGTCACGACCACGGAGGGGAGGCCCTTTTTCTCCGAGGTCACTTTTCCCGCGATTTCTTTTGCCTGCGCGCAGAGTGAAAGTCCCAGCAGGCCCAGCATGATGATTCGTTTCATTTTCTTACGTGTATTGGTTACTCATATTAATAATGTGCACGACATCCGCAACGCCTTCCGTGCCGCGACGCGGCGTGTGTCTTGCGATTTCTGTTTACAAAAGAAGCGCGCCCGTGTGACAAACCTGTTGCGGGCGGGTTACATTTCCTTGAAGATTAAATTGTGTAATAAAAGTGAAACAAACGCAATCTTACTTTGCAGCCGAATTTATTAAAGTC
>CALUGY010000093.1 GCA_944320295.1 uncultured Bacteroides sp. | reverse complement strand
TTCGTTAGCTCAGTCGGTTAGAGCATCTGACTGTTAATCAGAGGGTCCTTGGTTCAAGTCCAAGACGAAGAGCAGAAAAGTCCGTACGGCGGGCGAGGAACAGCCAAGTTCCCCGCCCGTTTTTTTTATACCTATACGGGCAAAACGCCGGACATGTCGGAAGCGTAGCCCGAACATGTACGGAGCACGACCGCAACATGTTCCGAGCAAGAGCGCAACACGTTGCGGACAAAGGGCAAATACAATGCAGAATTTTCCTCTATGAATCAGCAAGTTGCTTGTTTGCCACAACGTGCCGGGGCATCACAACCTGGCGTTGCGGCTGGCATCGATGCGAAGGAAGATGAACAGCAGGATGGTGAAACCCCACAACGACGACCCGCCATAGCTGAAGAACGGCAATGGAATGCCGATGACAGGCGTAAGCCCCAGCACCATGCCAATGTTGATGAACAGGTGGAACAGGAAGATGCCGGCCACCGAATAGCCATACACACGACCGAACGCACCGGGTTGCCGCTCGGACAGGTGGATGAGCCTCAACACAAGTGCCAAAAACAACAGCAGGACAGCCGACGCTCCCAGAAAGCCTTCCTCCTCACCCACGGTGCAAAAGATGAAGTCCGTGTCTTGTTCGGGCACGTACTTCAGCTTGGTCTGCGTGCCGTTCAGGAAGCCTTTCCCCGTGAAGCCACCCGAACCGATGGCTATCTTCGACTGGTTTACGTTGTAACCTGCTCCCGTAGGGTCTTCCTCCAAACCCAGCAGCACCTTGATACGCACCTGCTGGTGCGGCTGGAGGATGCGGTTGAAGGCATAATCGCTGGAGTAGAGGAACGCCACGGAACCGAGCGAGAAGAGCGCGATGAGCAGGTAAGAAGCCCGTCGCGTACGCAGGAACAAATAGCAGAGATAGCCCAACAGCAGGGCGCAAAGTCCCCACAATACCCACACCATATTAAATGGCACCACCCACACAGACACCGCATAGGCCGCGAGCAACACGCCGACCGTAATGCCCGCCATGTAACGGGCCGCCGAACGTTGCCGGGTATACACCCACACCATGCCCGCAGCAAACAGCAGCACCAAGGCCAACACAAGATACTCGCCCAGAGGGGTCGGCGTATCGCCCAGCATGGTTTGCCCGAAACGGATGCCCAGCACGAAGTAAAGCACGGCGCATACGCCGGAAAAGAGCAGCACGCCCGGCATGCCCTCGCGGTAGAGCATCAGCGAGAACGACAGGTAAACCAGCGCGGAGCCGGTTTCCTTCTGCATGACGATAAGTCCCATGGGGCACAGCACCAAGAAGGCCACCGTAAGGGCATCGCGCCAATGCTTCATGGTGAAGTTGTACGCGCTCATGTACTTGGCCAAGGCCAACGCCGTGGCAAACTTGGCGAACTCCGCCGGCTGGAGGCTTACTGGGCCCAGGATGAGCCACGAGCGTGACCCCTTTGTGTCCGGCGCAATGAATATGGTGACGGCCAGCAACACCAACAGAGCGGCATATATAAGGTAGGAGAATGTGTCATAAAAAAGGTCGTCGAGCATAAGCAACACGAAACCCAGTCCGAACGAACAAATAATCCACACGAACTGCTTGCCCGCACGGGTGGAAAAGTCGAGCAAATCATAATCGTTGTAATCGTAGCTTGCCCCGCAAATGCTGAACCATCCGAACGTCACCAACAGCACGTAAATGCCAATGGTCACCCAGTCCAACGACTTCCATATATTGTCCCTTCTTGCCATCTTTACCGTTCTTGTTCGCCGTACATCACTATCCGCTTGCTGAAATCCTCGGCCAACGCCTCGTTAGCGGGCGACAGTTCCCCGTGGAGGTACTGGTCCATCATCAATGCACCGATGGGGACACCGTAAGTGGCCCCCCAACCACCGTTTTCCACATACACCACGATGGCAATCTTCGGGTCGTCCATCGGCGCGAAGCCCATAAATACGGAGTGGTCTTTACCATGCGGATTCTGTGCCGTGCCCGTCTTTCCGCAAGCCTCCACGTCGGGCAGTATCGTGCCCACAAGCCGGCATGTCCCGCTGCCCGTACTGCCCGTCACCGAGGCACGCATACCCTTCACCACCTCCTCGTAATAGGCGGGGTCTATGCCCGTATGGCGGGGCGTGCGGTAGAGGCTGTCCAGTTCGTTGTCCTCAATGTCCTTCACGATGTGCGGCGTGATGAAATATCCCCGGTTTGCTATCGTGGCTCCCAGGTTGGCTATCTGCAAAGGAGTGGTCAGCACCTCGCCCTGGCCTATGGCGATGCTTATCACCGTCAGCCCGTTCCACGAGCCGCGATATATATTGTCGTAGAACTGCGCGTTGGGAATCAGTCCGCGTTGCTCGCCGGGCAGGTCAGTCCCCAGGCGGTAGCCGAAGCCCTGCGCCACCATGTGGTCTTTCCACACGGTGATGGCGTTTTGCGGCGAACCGTACTTCTTGCTTCCGAACATCTGGTACAAGCCCCAGCAGAAATACGAGTTGCACGAAGTGGCAATGGCCGGTACCAATGTAATGGGCGAGGCATGCCCGTGGCAGCCCACGCGGAGCCCCCGGTGCAGGAATCCATGCGAACAGGGATAGGCCGGGGCTTCCTCCGTGACGATGCCCTCTTGCAAGAAGGTCAGGGCCTGCGCGGTCTTGAAGGTGGAGCCGGGCGGGTAGGTTCCCATCACGGCACGGTTCAGAAGCGGCTTGTTCTTGTCTTTCTGCAAAGCCGTGTGGTTCTTGCCACGTTGGCGGCCTATCATCAGGTGCGGGTCGAAAGTGGGTGACGACACCATGCAGAGTATCTCGCCCGTAGACGGCTCGATGGCCACGATGGAACCTATCTTATTTTTCATCAACCGTTCACCCAGCATCTGTAGTTTGATGTCGAGGCCAAGGGTCAGGTTTTTGCCGGGCACGGAAGGAACATCGTACATGCCATCCATATAGTGCCCCTGTATGCGACCGTGGGCGTCGCGCAACAGCACCTCCACGCCTTTTTCGCCACGCAGGTATTTTTCATAGGCTTTCTCTATGCCTTGCTTGCCTATGTAGTCTCCCCGTGTATAGTAATCGTCGTTCTCTATGTCACGTTGCGAGACCTCACCGAGATCGCCCAAAGCATGGGCGGCGGCATTATAAGCATACTGGCGTATGGTACGCCGTTGGATGGAGAAGCCGGGGAACTTGAACAGCTTCTCTTGAAACTCCCCGCACTCCTCAGCCGAGAGCTGGGCCATGAACATCTGCTGCGTGTAACGCGAATAGCCGGGGTTCTTACGTCGGTTCTTCACATCGGCCATGCGTTCCTTAAACTGTTGGAGCGTGAGACCCAATGTGCGACAGAAGTCAAGCGTGTCGAGCTGCGTCACCTCCCTCGGCACGAACATCACGTCATATGATGGCTGGTTGAAGACAAGCAGTTCACCGTTGCGGTCGTATATGGCACCACGCGAAGGGTACTGTGTCTTGTTGAGGAAGGCATTGTTATCGGCATACTTCTTGTATTCCTCCGTCAAGACCTGCAAGTCGAACAGGCGGACAAGGTAGACAAGGACGATGAACACCGCCACGCCACCTATCACATATTTCCGCTTCTCATACCTGAAATCCTTTGCCATATACCTGCCGACACTTAAGCTATCATCGTTTATCGTCCTTTATCCGCCGCTCCGCGCCTTAACCATTCCACACCCACGATGCAAAACATGGTAAGCAACGCGCTGGACACCACGCTCAACAGCAGCGACCCGATGTGAGCCGTCGAGAAATATTCAAGACCTATCAAGAAAGCATGGTGCAGGAACACACAGGCCGCCATATACTTCACGAAAGGAAGCATTCCCATGACGCGGATAGTAGGTGAAAAGCCTTCAAGGAACTCACGCGGCACGAACAGGCGCAAGAACACAGGCCGCACGAAAGCCAACAACACAGTCGCCGCCGCATTCATCCCCGCCGTATCCGAGAACACATCTACCGTCAAGCCTAAGGCAAAGGCCCACAACATGGCCGCATTGCGCGGCATGTCCGAGCGCAACGCCAGTACAAAATAGACATAGAGGAACGGCGTGGCATAACCACCCACATGCACGTGGTTGAGCACCAGCACTTGCAGCAGCACCAGTCCCGCAAACCATCCTATCTTATGCAAACTATCGAGAAACACCCTTACCTCCTGCTTTCTTTTACAATAACAATATACGTCATTCAGTACCCGACTCCAGTTCCCTGCGCTCATCCTGCCCGTTGCGGGAGATAACACGTACTTCGCCCAGCCGTCCGAAGTCTGTAGCGAGGCGTACAGTCAACAGGTAGGACAATCCATCGTGTGAATCGGCAATCTCGCTGATAGTCCCCACCATGACTCCGGCGGGAAACACGGCCGAGTATCCGCTGGTAAGCACCGTATCGCCCACAGCGAACTCGGCATGCCGGGGCAAGTCACGCAAATAGGCGTAACGGGTGTCTCCACCCTCCCACTTCAAATAACCAAAGTAGCCGCTACCCTGTATCTTACAGCTGATGCTGGACTTGCTGTTGAGCAACGGGATAACCAGCGAATAGTGCGGAGAAGTTTTATAAACGATACCTACCACGCCGTTTGTACCCACCACCCCCATTTCCGGGCAGATACCATCTTGTTCCCCACGGTTCAGCGTGATGTAATTGTCCATTCGGCTCAAACTGTTCTTTATGACAGAAGCCTTGTACAGGCGATAGTCCGCTGCGGGCACTCCGGCCAAGGAAGTCATTCGCAACGAATCAGAAGTGACACGGCGTAAAGCCTCTTCCAGACGTGCCACTTGGCTTTCCAAATAAAGGTTACGGTCGAGCAGGGTGCTGTTTTCCGCTTTCAAATGGAAGTACGAAGTTATCCCGTCCGCCATCTCATATACCTTGCCCGCCAACCCGCCGGCCGAAGTAAAGAATACGCTCTGCTGGTAACGGTTGAAGCGGAACAATAAAACAAAACTGGCTACCTCTAACAAAAGAAAGAGGAACCAGTAATTGTATTTCTGCAAGAAGTTCAGCAGATTGCGCATATCCCCACTCCGTTATACTTACCGCATCAGGAAAGAGAATCTGTCGACATTCTTCAACGCGATGCCTGTACCTTTGGCCACGGCATGCAACGGGTCTTCAGCTATATGGAAGGGGATGTTGATCTTGTCAGTAAGACGTTTGTCCAAGCCACGGAGCAAAGCACCGCCTCCGGCCAGATAGATGCCGTTGTGCACGATATCGGCATAAAGCTCGGGCGGCGTGTTCTCCAAGGCGCTCAAGATGGCGGTCTCGATCTTAGAGATAGACTTCTCCAGGCAATGCGCCACTTCCTGATAGCAAACCGGCACCTCCATCGGAAGAAAAGTGATACGGTTCGGGCCGTGGACAATGTAGTCCTCGGGAGCATCGCTGCCCAAGTCGGTCAGCGCGGCGCCCACGTTTATCTTGATACGTTCGGCCATACGCTCACTCACCTTGACGTTGTGCTGGCGGCTCATGTACTCCTGTATGTCGGCCGTCAGTTCATCGCCGGCAATGCGGATGGAGTTGTTGCTTACGATACCTCCCAGCGATATTACCGCAATCTCGGTACTACCGCCGCCTATGTCGACTATCATGTTGCCCTCAGGCGCTTCCACGTCGAGGCCGATACCTATTGCGGCAGCCATCGGCTCGAAGATAAGATAGACGTCGCGTCCGCCAGCATGCTCGGCAGAGTCACGTACGGCGCGAAGTTCCACCTCGGTACTGCCCGACGGCACGCCGATGACCATGCGCAGCGACGGCGAGAACAGGCGATGACGGCTGTTCACCATCTTGATGAGACCGCGAATCATCTGCTCGCAAGCGTAGAAGTCGGCAATCACGCCATCGCGAAGGGGACGGATGGTACGTATGTTCTCGTGGGTCTTTTCGTGCATCATCTTTGCCTTTTCGCCCACGGCTATCATCTTGTCGGTACGACGATCCAAGGCCACTACCGATGGCTCATCCACCACAATCTTGCCATTTGTCGTGATGATGGTGTTGGCCGTACCGAGGTCCATCGCTATTTCTTGTGTAAAAGAAAACAAACCCATTGAAAATGAAAAGATAATAATTAAGAATGAAGAATCTTGTTTAATGAAGAAGGATGAATGAAGAATGAAGAATTTGCCTACGGCCTATAGCCTCCGCGCTCCGGACATGTATTCTCCATTCTTCACCATCTGTTCTTCATTTCCTTAGTGTTTGAAGTGGCGGAATCCTGTGATGACCATGGCAATGCCGTGCTCATTGCAGTAGTCGAACGACAACTGGTCCTTGATACTTCCGCCGGGCTGTATGACAGCGGTGATACCCTCGTTGCCGGCAATCTCCACACAGTCGGGGAAGGGGAAGAAAGCATCGCTGGCCATGACCGCACCGTGCAGGTCGAAACCGAAGTTCTTGGCCTTTTCGATGGCCTGTTTCAATGCGTCCACACGGCTGGTTTGTCCCACACCGCTGGCCAACAATTGTTTGCCTCTGGCCAATACGATGGCGTTCGACTTGGAGTTCTTCACAATCTTGTTGGCAAAGAGCATGTCTTCCACTTCTTGTGCGGTCGGCTCCTTCTCGGTAACGGTCTTCAGGTCTTCGGGAGTCTCCACCTTCAGGTCACGTTCTTGTGCCAGCACACCATTCAGCAGCGAGCGGAATTGCTTCTTGGGCAGTTCGCACGGCTTGCGCACGAGTATGATGCGGTTCTTCTTCTGCCCCAGGATTTCAAGGGCATCCACATCGTAGTCCGGCGCAATGATAACTTCGAAGAATATCTTCGTAATCTCCTCGGCAGCGGCTTTGTCCACCACGGCATTGGTGATGAGCACGCCTCCGAAGGCCGACACGGGGTCGCCTGCCAATGCATCGGTCCAAGCTTCGAGCACAGAGGGCCGCGTGGCCAGTCCGCACGCGTTGTTATGTTTCAGGATGGCGAAGGTGACGCCCTGCTCGTGCGCGAACTCGTCGATGAGGTCGACTGCGGCGTTTATGTCCAACAGGTTGTTGTAAGATATTTCTTTGCCATGGATTTGGTCGAACATCTGTTCCAGGTTGCCGTAGAAGTAACCCTTCTGATGCGGGTTCTCGCCGTAGCGCAACGCCTTTTGGTTTCCGGCGGAGCAGCGGAAGGCCGAGCCTTCTTCACCGTCGAAGTAGTTGAAGATGGCCGAATCGTAGTGCGACGACACGGCAAAAGCTTCCTTGGCAAACCAGCGGCGCTCTTCGAGCGAAGTGGTGGCTCCGTGCTCCATGAGCATGTCGCGCAAGGGCTGGTACTGTGCCTGCGAGGCCACGATGACCACGTCGTTATAGTTCTTGGCCGCAGCGCGTATCAGCGAAATGCCGCCTATGTCTATCTTCTCGATGATGTCTGCTTCAGGAGCCCCGCTGGCCACGGTGGCCTCGAACGGGTAGAGGTCTACGATGACGAGGTCTATCTCCGGAATCTGGTATTTCTCTATCTGTTGGCGGTCTTGCTCAAGGTCGCGGCGGCAGAGTATACCGCCGAACACTTTGGGATGCAACGTCTTCACCCGTCCGCCCAAGATGGAAGGATAAGTGGTGAGGTCTTCTACCGCCTGGCAGGGGTAGCCCAATGACTCGATGAACTGGCGCGTGCCGCCGGTGGAGAGGAACTGCACGCCTTCCTCGTGAAGCTTGGTGATGATTTCGTTCAAGCCTTCTTTGTGATAGACGGACACCAAAGCCGTCTTGATTCTTTTTGTATCGGACATGTTCTTGTAGATTATTATACTCGTGTTTAACAATGACTTCGCAAAGTTACGAATTTTGTTCCGTTGAGCGTATAAACGTGTGCAAGAAATTACGCATTATTTCTTCTTCCGATTTTGAACGCCACGGCACAAGAGACGACGGGAGTATCCGTGTCCTCCTTTCGTGTGCACGAAAAAAAGAAAAAACCCGCTCCGGACGGAGCGCACAAAGAAGGCGGAAGTGTTACGAAATGCGAATCGCCAACAAGCAATACAAACAAGCATTTTGCAAGGACTTTTCAAGAGAGAGAAGCCAGCCACGCAGGGCTTACAGAGGCATCATATGGCGGCTTCGGGCGCAACACGTTCCGAGCAGGAGCCGAACATGTTCGGAGCACGGACGCGACATGTTGCGAGCACGCTCCGTACACGTTGCGCTCCCGGAGGGGATATATTGTAAAGAAACCCGCCATGTAACAGCATGATTCGGGAGGATGGCGGAAGATTCATTCAAGACACAAAAAAGGCGGCAACCGGGTCTCCCAAACAAGAGGCCCCGTTGCCGCCGGAATATGTTGTCTGCCTATCGCGGTGCCGCGCCGTTACCAGATGGAAACGCGCTCGGCCTCGGGCACGAACATCGGGTCGTTCTCCGTGACGCCGAATGCCTCATACCATGCACCGATGTGCGGCAGGGCACCGTTCACGCGCCATTCGCCCAGGGAGTGGACGTCCATCTTCGTCAAGTAGAGCACGAACTCGGGACGGATGTTGTTGGCCCATACGCCGGCATAGGCCAGGAAGAAGCGTTGTTCGGGCGTGAAGCCGTCCACTACGGGCAGCGGGTTCTGTGCCGTGGCCTTCTTGAAGGCTTGGAAAGACACTTGCATGCCGCCATGGTCGGCAATGTTCTCGCCCAGCGTCAACTTGCCGTTGGCGTGTACGCCCGGTGCCACTTGTATGCTGTCGAAGAAGTTGACCATCACCTGTGCGCGTTCGTTGAAACGGGCTGCGTCTTCTTCAGTCCACCAGTCTTTCAGGTTACCGTCCTTGTCATACTGGCGGCCTTGGTCGTCGAAACCGTGCGTCATCTCATGACCGATTACCACACCTATGGCACCATAGTTGAAAGCATCGTCGGCATTCATGTCGAAGAAGGGAGGTTGCAGTATTCCAGCAGGGAAGCAGATTTCGTTCGTTGTAGGATTATAGTATGCGTTGACTGTTTGAGGCGTCATATGCCACTCGTCGCGGTCGACGGGCTTGCCTGCCTTGGCCATGTTTTCGTCGCTTGCCCAGATGGTGGCGCGCTCGATGTTGGCCCAGAAGGAGTCTGCCTTGTCAATCTTCAGCGCAGAGTAGTCCTTCCACTTGTCGGGATAGCCGATTTTCACTCGGAATGCGGCCAATTTCTCCAAAGCCTTCACCTTGGTTGAGTCGCCCATCCACTCCAAGTTCTGGATACGTTCACCCAGCGCGTCTTGCAGGTTCTTCACCAACGTCACCATGCGCTCCTTGGCGGCAGCGGGGAAGTACTTCTCCACGTACATCTGTCCCACGGCCTCGACCAACACACCGCTCACGGTGGACACAGAACGCTTCCAGCGGGCCTGCATCTCCTGTGCGCCGCTCATGGTGCGGCCGTAGAAGTCGAAGTTCTGCTCTACAATCTCGTCGCTCAGGAACGATGCGGCATGGTCTATGAGCTTCCATTGCAGGTAGAGCGACTGGTCTTCGACCGGCAGCGTATCCAATATCTTGGCGGCTTCGGCCAGAGAGGCAGGTTGTCCCACGATGATTTCCTTCACGTCCTTCAGCCCCAGGTTGGTCAGGTATGCGTCCCAGCCGAAGGTGGCGTACTGCTTCTTGATGTCGTCCAGGGCCATCTTGTTGTAGTTGGCCTGCGGGTCGCGGAGTTCCACCATGCTGCGGAAAGCCTTGGCCAAGCGGGTCTCCACGTCCATCACGATGCCCACGCCCTTCTTGGCCGTGGCCTCGTCGAACCCGGCCAATTGGTACATCTTCTGCACGTGCACCTTGAAGGCTTCGCGTATCTTGACCGTAGCCTCATCGGTGGCCAGATAGTAGTCACGTTCGCCCATGCTCAAGCCGGCCTGGCTGGTATACACGGCGTTCATGGTGCTGTTCTTTTGGTCGGCACCCACGCCTGTGCCCAGATAACTGGTTATGCCTCTGCGCTCCAGCGACCCAAGCAATGCGTACACGTCTTTCTTGTCCTTCAGGGCGGCTATCTCGGCCAGTTCGGCCTTGATGGGAACAGCCCCGTCGGCATTCAGCTTCGCGCTGTCCATGGCGATGTTGTAGAGGTCGCCCACTTTCTGGGCCACGCTGCCGGCTTTGTGCTGCCCGGCGGCCAGCTCCTCGATGAGTCCCTGCATCTGCTTGCGGTTGTTCTCGGCAAGCACGGTGAACGTGGCATATTGTGAATACTCGTCTGTCAGCGGATTGTTCTTCATCCATCCGCCACAGGCGTACTGGTAGAAATCGGTACCCGGCAGAGCCGTGGTATCGAGGTTGGCAAGGTCTATGCCGGTGGTCAACGCGGCCTGCTTGCCGCCGTTGCAAGCCGTTGCCAGAAGGCAGAGGGCCGCTACGGGAAAATAAGCTTTCAAGTTCATGATTCTTTGTTATTTGGTTAAAAGTATATTCGGTTCATTTTCAAGCTTCAGGCGCAACGTGTACGGAGCGCGGACGCAACGTGTTGCGGGCGCGGACGGAACATGTCGCGAGCACGGCCGCAACATGTTGCGCATTTAGCGGCCACGCACAGCCTCCAATTCCGTGGTTGCAGCGTCCCATTCTTCCATCGCACGGTCCAGTTGCCGCTTCAGCTTTTGGTGCCGCTCGTAAAGCAACATGTCGGCGGATCCCTCGGGGGTGGACATGCGTTCTTCGAGCATGGCGATGGCGCTTTCCGTCTCTCCTATCTCGGTTTCGCAGTCGGCCACACGGCGTTCCAGCTTCTTCAGACGTTTGTTCAGTTCCTTCTGCTCCTCGTAAGACAGGCGGCCGGATTTTTCCTCCGCATTTTTTCCTTCGACAGGGGAAGCTTGTTGCGTTTTCTTCTTGCTTTTGTCCACGAACAACGCGTCCAAGCGTTCGCCATCGCCCCGCACATCCGAAGCAAGATTCTGGGAATGGCTGCGCAGGAAGTCGTATATGCCTCCGAGGTGCTCTTTCACCAGCCCTCCGCCAAACTCATAGACCTTAGTCGCAAGACCGTCGAGAAAGTCACGGTCGTGGCTCACAATAATTGCCGTCCCCTCGAAAGAGGCGATGGCTTCCTTCAGCACATCTTTGGAACGCATGTCCAGGTGGTTGGTCGGTTCGTCCAGTATCAGGAAGTTCACGGGTTCGAGCAACAGCTTTATCATGGCCAGGCGGGTGCGTTCGCCGCCGCTAAGCACTTTTACCTTCTTGTCGGAGGCTTCGCCGCCGAACATGAACGCGCCGAGGATGTCGCGTATGCGGGTACGGATATCGCCCACGGCCACACGGTCTATGGTGTCGAACACGGTGAGGTTTTCGTCCAACAGTTGCGCCTGGTTCTGCGCGAAATATCCTATCTGTACATTGTGCCCCAACGTGAGGCGGCCGGTGTAGTCCGAAATCTCGCCCATGATGCACTTCACCAACGTGGATTTACCCTCGCCGTTTTTGCCCACGAAGGCCACCTTCTCGCCCCGGTTGATGGTGAGGTTCACGTCGTGGAATACCACGTGGTCGCCGTAAGCCTTGGCCACATTCTCGCAAACCACCGGATAGCTTCCGCTGCGGCTGCTGCACGTAAACTTCAAGCGCAAGGCAGACGTGTCTTCCTCGTCCACCTCAATGCGTTCCAACTTGGCCAGCTGTTTGATGCGGCTCTGCACCTGCACGGCTTTGGTGGCCTTGTAGCGGAAGCGCTCTATGAAGGCTTCGGTGTCTTCTATCTGTTTCTGCTGGTTTTCGTACGCACGGAGTTGTTGTTCGCGACGCTCTCGGCGCAATTCCACGAACTCGTCGTACTTCACTTTGTAGTCGTAGATATGTCCGCAGGATATCTCTATGGTTCGGGTGGTGACATTGTTCAGGAAAGCCCGGTCGTGGCTCACCAGCACCACGGCATTCGCCCGGGTGGCAAGGAAGTTCTCCAGCCATTGGATGCTCTCTATGTCGAGATGGTTGGTCGGTTCGTCCAGCAGCAGCACGTCGGGCCGTTGGAGCAGCAGTTTGGCCAGCTCGATGCGCATGCGCCAACCGCCGGAGAACTCGGAGGTAGGACGGTCGAAATCTTCGCGTGTGAAGCCCAAGCCTTGCAGCGTGCGCTCTATCTCGGCACGGTAGTTGGTACCGCCCATCATCAGGAAGCGGTCGTTCTCTCGCGTGAAGCGTTCTATCAGTTTCTGGTAGTCATCGCTCTCGTAGTCGGTGCGTACGGCCAGTTCGTTGTTCATGCGCTCTATGTCGGCCTGCAGCTCGTGTATGTGGGCAAAGGCGGTCTCGGCCTCTTGCATCACGGTATGTGTGTCGCTCAAGACCATGACCTGCGGAAGGTAACCTATGCTACAGTCGCGCGGCACGGCCACGGAGCCTGCCGTGGGCTGCTGGAGGCCCGCCAAGATTTTGAGCATGGTAGACTTTCCGGCCCCGTTCTTGCCTACGAGGGCAATGCGGTCCTTCTTGTTGATGACGTAGGACACATCTTCGAACAACGGCGTGGCGTTGAACTCCACTTTCAGTCCTTCTACCGATATCATATATGAACGTTTTGTTTCAAGGGCGCAAAGGTAGCGGAATTTTAGGGAATTACAAAAAAGCCCCTCCCCAAAGGGGGAGAGGCTGTGGAATATAGGGGTTCAGGCCTCCTTTTCAGAACAGTTTGTCCGGATACTCGCCGGCCTCGACCAGCGCCTTGATCTTTGCCACCACGGCAGGGCGGTCTTCGGGATAGGTCACGCCGAACCACTTGCTCGTGGTGTCCAGCACCTCGCAAGTGGCGGTATGGTCCTTGATGAGCTTATCCACCATGAGCGGGATGAAAAACTCGCTCTTAAGATTCTCCATGTTCTTGGGGTCGGAAAGGAAATTGCGGAAATAATCCGTGCTGTAAGCAAAATAGTCGGGAGTGAATCCCCAGAAGTTCATGCTGACGGGCGTGGTGTCAGGCGTGGCTGTCCATGTTTCGCCGTCATCGTCCAGATACTTCACTTCGCCGTCCATGCGCTGTATTTTGGTACGCTCCACCACCGAAGTCAACATGCGCCGCTCGTCCGTGGCGCAGATGCCGCGCGACACGGTGCCGCTCTCACTCAACGTGTTCCCCACGCGGAAGCCTACCATGGCGTAGGTGTTCTTCGAGCCTTCGGGCAAGGAGGAAAGGAACCGGCCCATCACCTGATACGAGTCGCGGCCGTAGAAATCGTCGCAGTTGATGACGGCGAAGGGCTCATGGATAACGCTCTCGCCCATCATCAAGGCATGGTTCGTGCCCCAGGGCTTGGTGCGCCCTTCGGGACAAGTGAAGCCTTCGGGCAGCGCGTCGAGCGACTGGAATACCAGTTCGCAGGGGATGTGACCCTCGTACTTGGAAAGTATCTTATCGCGGAAATCCTGTTCGAAATCCTTCCGGATGACGAAGACAAGCTTGCCAAACCCGGCGTGTATCGCGTCGTAAATGGAATAGTCCATTATCGTCTCTCCGTGCGGACCGAGACCGTCGAGTTGCTTCAATCCGCCATAACGGCTGCCCATGCCGGCAGCCAGCAAAAACAATGTAGGTTTCATGTTACTGTGTTTTTATATGTGTCAAATCATTCAATCTGTCATGTCGAAATGCCGTGTTTTCTGTGCCCGGAAGCGCAACGCGTTGCGAGCGCGGACGCAACATGTTCGGAGCGTGCCCGCAACACGTCGGAAGCACGGTCGCAACACGTTGCGACCAAACGCCTGAAACACACCCCGTCCAGACGCGGCAAATATACGCATTTTTTCTGAATGGCAAAGCTTAGAACGGATAGCCGATGGCAAAATGCAGGGCCATGCCATCCTTGAACTTCGGAATGTTGTAGTATCCCGACTTGCCCGTGTCGTAAGGATCGTGCAAGGCCACACCCCAATCGAGGCGGAACACGAGGAAATCGAGGTCGTAACGCAGGCCGAATCCCGTGCCGAGCGCTATCTGGTTGGGAACGTCCTTCAGCGAGAACACGCCGCCGGGGCGGTCCTTGTCCTCGCGCATGAGCCACACGTTGCCCGCGTCGAGGAACAACGCCCCGTGCAAGTCGCTGATAATGCGGAAGCGGTACTCCACGTTGGCCTCAAAGCGTATGTCGCCCACGTGATTGATAAAGGAGTACTTGTTGTCTTCGTCAGGCGGGTAACCTCCCGGACCGATATTGCGCGCGGAAAAGGCACGCACGCTGTTGGCACCGCCTATGTAGAACTGCTCGGTGTAGGGCGCGGTGGTCATGTTGCCATACGACCAGATGACGCCGCCCGCCAAACGCGAGGCAATCATCTGGTGGCGGTTGATGCGGTAATGGTAGCGGAACTCGGTGTTCAGTTTGAGGAACTGCGCGAAAGGCACGCCCATAAGCTTCTTTTCCTGCTTGCTGAAAGGCTGGCCGAAGATTTGATACACCATGGATGTCACGTTGCCCGCCGAAGCCACCGTGGTCTGCCACCAGATGGGGTTGCGCTTGCGCGGCAACGACGTGTTGTCGTAAGTGAAAGTATACTCCACAGCCGGTATGAACTGGTCGCGCAGACTGACGTAAAGGGCAGGATTATCGGCCTGTAGCTGCTCGAAAGCCTCAGTAGGATTGCGCAGCACGTTAAACGTCAAGCGGAAAGGCGTAAAACTATGTTTCACCGTACGCTTGGGCTGGAAGTCGTAAGTGGCATTCCCGCCAAAGGCCAGGAGCTTATAGTACTTGGCGCGGTTCATCTGGTCCACGTACAGGCGGAAGGTGGTGGTGGCGGGGAAGTCATACTCACGGTCGCCCATGCGGGGGAATACCACGCGGGGAAACGTCAGCGCCGTGGACACACCCAGTTCGTAACTGTTCATCAGGCTTGAACGGTTCTTTCCCGTCTGCCATTCATACGAGCCTTTCAGCTCCACGTTCCAACTCTCGCCACCTCCGAAAACATTTTTTTTCGTTACCGTGAAAGCCGCGCCGGGACCTGTCTGGTTGTTGCTTTTCATCTTCACGTTGAAATCCAGTTCCGCGTCATAAGGTTTGTCCAAGGCAGCACGTATGTGCACGTCCAGCGTGTCGCTCACAAAAGCCGTGTCGCGCGGCACGTACTGCATCTCCATATAGCGGAAGATTCCTATATTGGCCACACGTTCCTGCACACGCGTCTGGCGGTTAAGGCTGTAAAGCGTCATGGCCGAACGCTGGCGGCTGATGCCCGTGCTGTCTTCCACACGCCGTTTATACCGGTAATTCCCGTAATCCAGCCAGCGGTACAGCATGTTGGGGCGCACACGCAGTTTGTCGTGATAGTAAATGGACAGGTCTTTATAGACGAGGGTGTCGTTCGGTTCCTCGCCGTTCTTCCCAAGCAAATAGAAAGACTTCTTCCCCACATGGAACGGTTTGTCGGCCACGGCAGGCATACCTGCCACAGGTACCATACGCATGGATACATGGCCTCCCGGCACCAGCGTGGTATCGGCCTGGTAAGTCAGATAGTCCGGACGGAAATAATAACAACCCACATTGCGCAACAAAGTGCTGATGCGCGTGCGTTCCCCGTCGAGGTCGGTCACATTGAACTGCACGCCGGGCCGGATGAGCGAACGGCGGCGGCTCAGGTGCATAAGCTTCTGCGTGCGTTCGGAAAAGCCCATATAAACCAACGTGTCGATATAATAAGGATTACGCATGTTCACCATGTACTGCACTTTAGCCTTCAGCGAATCTTTCGGGTCGGGCAGTATGCGGTAGTCTACTGTGCCGTTGAAGAAACCATAGTCACGCAGCAGGTTCTCCGCAGCCTTCTGGCGGATGTCGGGGTTCACGGACGAGAGCAGCACGGGGTCGGCGGCAAAGCGGTTGAAGATCCAACGTCCCAGCCCCTTCTCATACTTCTTGAACCCATTATATACCCACAATCCAAGCGGGAAAGGTATACGTACCGTGGAACTGCCCAGCAAGGAGTTGTTCGGAGCCTTGGCCAGAGCGGCTTCTACCTCCTCCATGGCCGTTTCACCCACGGATGTCTCGCAGCGGTTCTCCACTATCATGGGTTTCTGCCCCGTGTAAAGAATCTCCCCTTCGGGCAGATGTTTCGTGGTAGAACATGCCGCAAGCAGCCCCATGCCCAGCAGACAACATACAGTCCGCACACTCCATGCAAGGTATTTGCTATCGGTTACAACTTTCATAATTCTTTTTCCTTATCCCCGACCTGTTTTGTTTCGGCATGCGACGAGCCACCTGCCTGCGGTTCTTGCTTTCTCTTTCTCTTGAAGATGAACAACTCACCCAAGCGGTCCATCTTGCGGCGGAGTACAAGGCCCACGCCCGTCTCCGTTATCTCCCCGTCGAGCACGCTCTCGTAGTTCTTGTTATGGAACACGCGGACGTAACGCGTGCCCGACGTATCAAGCCGGTACTCCAACGAGATATTGTCGATAAACGACTCGGCATCGTTCGTGGCATTGGCTCCGGTAGACACCTTCCCTCCAATGACTATCTGGAAGCGGTCGTTGAAAAAGCGTTGCGAGTAGCGGAAACTATAGTCGGTCTGCTTGTCGCCGGTCTCCGAAGAAGTACGGTCTTCCACTCCCACGCTGATGCTTGCCCCTTTCACCGATCCGGCCAATGCGTTGATTTGACTTTGCAACACGCTGTTCAGGGCAGCTCCCATGGTCAATCCCCCGCCTTTCGCACCACTATTCAGGTAGATGCCTGTGGCCAGCATGGCGATGGCTTGTTTGCTGCGTTCTTCGGCTCCCATGCTTTGAAGTTCGTTCTCAACGGTAGCATCTTCAGGTGCCGTGATATCAAACACCAGGTCGGGAGCCTCCAAACGGTTCTTTATGGCAATGGACACATCGAAGTTCACCATGCGCGAACCATCGCCGTCACCCTCTGCCACCGAAGCCCGCATACGTTCCGTGGCCTTCAGGTTCAGCATGGGATTCATGATGTCGCCCCTCCAGTCCACGTAGCTGCCGCTATTGATGGTAAACTCCTTTAGCGGGATGATGGGGAGCGAGTACTTCATCACTCCACCCGAAAGGGTGTAACGCCCGGTAAGGTTCATGTCTCCTTGGCGGGTATATTGCAAATTAAGGTCGCCCCCGCCCTCCAGCTCAATGAACTTGCTGCGGTCCGGACTGAGATCGGCACGCAAGCGCACGGCATCGTCTATGTGTACGGAGAGGTACATCTCCATACCTCCGAGCGGCATGGCAGCAATCTCCATGGTGTCTGTGTTCAGGGTGTCGGCAAACGAGGTGAATGTCACGAGCCCGCTCAGACGGTCTTCTACGGTCAAAGGCGAATCGGTGAGCACATACGTCACATTGGTGGTGCCCAACAGGGACATGCTTCCCCTCATGGTCAAGGCATCGAGCGGTCCTCGTACGGCAGCGTTGATATCCACGTCCACCTTGCCATAGACAAGGCTTTCGCGGGTACGGGGCGCATCGAGCAAAGTATAGCGACTTGCATGCAACGTCAAGTCGGCCATCATGCGGTTTATGTCCGAATAGTCCACATAGCCATCTATGACAAAGGGGTTTCTACTCGTGGTGTAAATGGAGAACTTGTTGAAAAGCAAACGCCCGTCTTCCAGCACCAACGGCCTACTGTCCAGCCAATAACGTGCCCCCATTTGCCGCACAAAGACAGACACGGTGTCCAGCCTTACTTCACCCCGGACGTCCGGCTTCTCCGACGAGCCTTTCAAAGCCAGCGTACCGTCCATGTCACCGGACAATGTGACCATCCCGTCGGGAACAAAGGCATTCGCCATCTCCAACGGCAAGTGAGCGATTGCGGCTTCCAGGTCAAGGAGGTTCTTTTCCCCACGCTGCGAAAACAGGCCGTCCACCGTCACCACTTCATTATCATTATAAGAAAGGTAAGCACCCACATAATGCGACTTTTCCCCTTCGGGCAACCAAGACAAACCCAGACCGATGTCGCCCACCAGCTTGCGCTCATACGTCAGTTGTTCCACACCCACATCCGCCGAAAGCTGGAGGGACGAGGCCGTCTGCACATAATTGGCCTCAGCAGAAAAGAGACCTGTAAGACGCGGAAGGTAAGGCATTATCTCGCCCAGCTCGTCCAGCCGGAAGCGGCTCAGCTCCACGTTTATGTTCTGCAACGACACGGTGTCGGCGCGGTTGGAATTCATACGGAAAGCCATGCCGTCTTCTCCCACCATGTCGATGCCGGCATACACGCGCATGTTGTCATGCAAATAAATCCAATTACGCTTGTCGGCAAAGTGGAAGTTACGGAAGGCGATGACCGGATTCTCCGGTATCATCTGCACCAAGAGGCCCTTTCCCTTGCCATGACCTTCGGTCAACGGCGTGGCATTGACACCCAGCAACAAACCGGTACGCCCCTGCCCGTCGACGAAGTTCAACGTGAGTTCGGCATCCTTATTACGTATTTCCCCCGTCACGGTACTACGGAACACGAACTGCGGGTTGGCAGGTCCGTTCACCACTCCGCCCTGCAAGCGCATGCCCGTGGTGTCTTGCCTAACGGCAAAGAACACCGTGTCGAGCTGCAACGAATCCGACCTCAACGTGTGGATGGCGGCACGTCCGTTGATACCCCGACGGGGAGAAAAGCCGAAGTCCACCCGCATCCCCTCAAAGGCCATGCCTTGTGTGGCCAAGTAGTAATTGGCCGGATTACGCTTGCCCGCCGTAAGGCGCATATTGGCCGTGGGAAGTGCGCGCCGCAAGGCGGCATGGTCGAAACGACGTGCTTCCATCTGCCCGGCGAGCAGGGTGGCAAAGTGTTCCGAGCGTTCCATGAGCCGCTCCAATGCTCCCCGTGCATGGAAGTCCAAGTCCATGTCGCCGGCAAGCAACTTCACATCCACCGCGTTGTGCCGTGCCTCGGCATTGAGCGTAAAAGCCAAAGGCTCCTGCAAGGGCTGGGAAAGAAGTCCCAGTTCGTGCAACGCCACTTCGTCCACATGGAGCACGGCTTTTGCATCCGTATACGGGCGGTCAAGGCGGAGCGAAGCCGAGCCGTCCATCTTGAGCAGGTAGTTGTCGCTACGCAAGTCCACGGTAGCCGTGGACGATTTCAGGTTTGCATCAAGCCCCACGTCCGTCACCATCCAACGGGCATATTGCAGCTTGCCGAGCGAAAGATGCGCCTCGGCCCGGGTATGCGGCGAAGCGAAGTCCGTCCCCTCGCCTTTCAACGACAAGGCGGCAGTAAGCGCATAGATGGAATCGTGCGGCAAGAAGCGGTGCAACTGCAAGTCGTTTATGTCAAGCTTGGCGTGGTAACGCTCTTTCGACAGGTCGTATAAGGCAGCCAAGTCCAGCGTGCCGTCCTGTTCGCGCACGTTGAGCGTGGCGGTGCATTCCGAACCTTTCAGCCCCATGTGTGCCATAAGATCCATGCTGTCCGGCACGGCAAGCCACGAACCCGGCTTATCGCCCGTGAGGGCGGTCAGGAAGTTCAGGTCATAGGTACGCATCTCCAAATCCATGTTGCCGCTACGCTTCAGACTGTCGTCCACATTATAGAAGTTGCCCGTACCACGCATGGAGAAAGCGCCTGGCAACTGGGCCGAGAAACCGCTCAACTGCATTTGCCGCAGGTTTCCCTCCGTCCCGGCGCGCAACACGAAAGGATGCGGGGGGTAAGCCTCCTTGAAACTGTCCGGCAAGCCGGAGGCGAAGAGCAGCACGTCCTGCTTACCTATGCGGGCATCAAGGCGTGCCGTGAGACGGCCCGTGGTGGGCATCTCCACCAGTTCCCAATAGGTTTGCGCGGTGAGGTTCAGCTCGCTGTGCGGGGTGAGCAGACGCAAGGAAGGCACGCGTATCAGCGTGCTGTCCGACGACAGCTGCCCCGTGAGTGAAACGACGCTCAGGCCGGAGTGTTCGTTCAGGGTGAGTTCGCGGATGACGGCATTCATGTCGCGCCCGCAGTAGCGTACGGAGTCGACGGCCACGTGCACGTCGCGCAACAACAGGTGCGACGGGTCGAAACCGGATGCGGAGGGTGTCGCCACCCCTACGTCGTAGGCCACGGACGTTTTTGTCAAGAGGAATTTGTCCAGACGATAGTCCTGCCGCCCCAGGTCGGCAAACGCCCCGTCCACGTCCGCCTGCCCTACGCGGGCAGCCAGGTGAAGCGTGTCGAGGGGCATGTCCAAGCCCACGGAAACATTGCGCAGGCGCAACGAATGCAACCTCACCTTCCATGCCAAGGCGGTGGAGGTCGTGTCGGGCGGAGCCGTCGTGGTGTCGGCCAAGGCCACTTGCAGGTGCGTGTCGGCCAGCTCCACGTTGTTCAGCACCACGGTCTCGCGGGCCAGGTCTATGCCATGGCTTTGCAGGAAGAAACTGCCCAACGTGCCTTTCAGGCTCATGCCGTCTATCAGGCCGACCGAGTTGACGGCCACGTTGTTCACCGCAATGCCGTCTACCTCAACCTGCCCACGCAACAGGGGCCACGCCTGCACATGTACGTTCAGACTGCCGAGAGCCAGGAGCGTGTCCGACGGTGCCACAGGGAGCGACGTGCTGTCGGCCGGCTGCACCACGCTGACGCCGCGCACCAGCAGGTTCAGGGGAAAACGCAGGTCTATGCGCTCCACACCTATCTGCATCCCGGTGGCCTCCGAAGCCATGGCAGTAGCTTTCCGGCGAATGAAGTCCTGCACGGGCGGCACATAGAGCAAGGCCATGAGCAGCACGAACAGCATCACCGGGGTGAACACCACCCACAGCGAGACCTTAAGCCAGATTCTTTTCTTCGACACTTCCGCCATACGCATTCTTACCGGGAAACAGGAGCCTAACCTTTTCCTTCCCCATGCGAAACGGGGACGGGAAGCAGGTGCATCCTACGGCAAGTTGGTACAAAAGTAGTGTTTTTCCCGCATTAATATCAAAAGGAAAGAGGAAAAAGTAAAGGCCGAAAGTGCAATCCGCAAAAAAGAAGAGCAATCAAGAGGTATAGGAAATGAAGCCAGAATTCCCGGCAACCGTATCGGGAAAATCCGCATGTTTCTCCCCGAGAAAACGCATTGTATTTAAGGCATTTGTCCGCAACGCATTGCGAGTGCGCTCGCAACGTGTTGCGTCCGTGCTCGGAACATGTTGCGGGCGCGCTCGGAACACGTTGCGGGGAAACGGCCTATTATATTGCTCTTTTCTCCCCTTCTTTTCCCAAAACAAGAAGAACCTTTTTCCGTCCTTTTCCATATAGTGTTAAAACGCAATAGATATTTGTCTTTTATATGGTGAATACCTATTATTACAACAAGAACAATCTGATGCCTTATGAAACCGTGTATTATTGCTACCGCTTTGCTGCTGTATTCTTTCTCTGCTTTTGCGCAAGAAAACGTGAACCGTTACTCCAAGCATGAAATCTTCGTGTCCTATGGCTTTGCGCCGGTAGGCTCTTTGCCGGAGCCGGAGTTTCCCATGGGTACTCCTGCTGGAGCCAATACCGTATATTCCACGACAGGCGAGAACAAGGGTGGCACCATCAACGCGGGCTACTTGTTCCATATTTCCCGCTCGCTGGCCATCGGTCTGCAGTATGCCTACAACACGGCAGACCGGGATATCGTGATAGGCAGTTCTACCCCTCTGGCACATTTGGAAAACAACTGCCACATCATCATGGTAACCGGCAAATATGAATGGCTGCGGTTGAAACGCTTCACATTCTATTCCCGTGCGGGATTAGGGATCATGTCGCTGAAGAAAGGAAACTTGGAGTTGTCAGACGGCCATCTTGCCTCCGGCATTTCTGAAGGAGATTTGGAAAACCAGAAAAGCTTTGCTTGGCAGGTGATGCCCGTAGGCGTGGAGTGGCGTTTCGCCGGCCCGCTGGCACTCTTTGCGGAGGGCGGCATAGGCGTGACAGGCTGCGGCATGGCCGGTGTGAAAGTACGTTTCTAACAACAAGTTCCCTGTCCTTATGAAAGTCATCATGCTGTGCGTCTTGTTGCTGGCAGGCGCCCTCCATGCCGGAGCGCAGACGGTGACGGTAAGCGGCCGCGTGACGGACGAGCAGAACGGCAAACCGCTAACGAACGCGCACGTGCGCGTCGACCGTCACCGCCAGATAACGGACAGCCAGGGTGCATTTGCATTGCAGCTTTCTGCCAGGGAAAGCACATGCGAAGTAGACATAAGTTACGTGGGCTACGTACCGCAGAAGTTCGTCGTAAGCACACTTCGCGATACTGTGATATTTGTATCGCTTAAACCCGGCTACCACCTGCCGGACGTACAAGTCTACGCTCCGCGCCACGACTTCGGCGTGGAGCACGTGCAGATGAGCGCGATGGAACTTCCCATGACCCAGGTGCGAAGCCTGCCTGCCCTGTTCGGCGAGACGGACGTGATGAAAGCCCTGCAACGCCTGCCCGGCGTGCAAGAAGCGGGCGACGGCAAAGCGGGCATACACGTGCGCGGCGGCAACTACGACGAGAACCTGATTACCGTGGACGGCGCCACGCTATACAACGCCGAACACCTGGACGGCTTTGTCTCCGCGCTGAACGCCGACATGGTAGATAACGTGTTGTTCTACAAAGGTGCATTTCCGGCCCGTTATGGTTCGCGCTTGTCCAGCATGGTAGACGTAGGCATGCGCGAGGGTGACTACCAGGACTACCACGGCTCGCTGACGGCAGGGATGCTTGCCGCCCGCGTGCAGGTAGAAGGCCCCATCCGGCGGGGAAGCACCTCGTTCAACGTGGGGATACGTGCCTCGTATTTCGATGCCATTGTGCAACCGTTGCTGGAGAAAGTGTACGACAAGCCGGAGTCGCTGCAACCGTATGCGGACATGAACTATTATGACATCAACGCCAAACTGGTACACAGATTCTCGGAACAAGACAAACTATCCGCCACCTTCTACTGGGGAAAAGACGTGAACAACTCCGCGCCGACCGACAGCAGGCAACGCTACAACGCCTATACTGATGGAAGCAACGACATATTACGATACGACAACCGAAAGTCCAGCTACACGGATAACACATGGGGTAACATCGTATCAAGCCTCTACTGGACGCACCGCAAGAACGAAACGTTCAACATGAACACCAACTTGACTTATAGCCGCTACCGTTACCGTCTGGAAATGGGCACAGACATGGAGAAACGACAAGAACACCAAACCGGAACAAGCAACCTTTCCGGCAACAGCCAACTGGCAGACTTGTACCGTGAAAATTCATACTCCACTTACCATTCGGATATAGAAGACTTGGCTTTGGCCTTGGACTTCCGTTACACACGCCCCTCGTCTAAACACGATGTACGCTGGGGGGCAAAACTGTCCGGCCAACGCTTTATTCCCACAGTAGACGTATATAAAAAGACTTACGCAAAATCTATGGAAAAACCTCCAAAATTCGGCAGATTAACGCAATGTAATCTGTGAATTAAGTAGTTGGGAGAAAATCACGGAAGTTGGAAAGAGTGCTGAAAACCGTTTCTAAGCGGATTAAAGCAGAAGAACGGTTTCCTATTCATTACCCGATGAAAGTGCAGATTTAAC
>CALUGY010000092.1 GCA_944320295.1 uncultured Bacteroides sp. | reverse complement strand
ACATTGTCGCCCGTCACCGAGCAGATGATTTCCTTGAAGCCTCCGGCCGCGCCTTCGTTGGCGCTGGAGACTTCGAGCCGCCAGCCCTTGCGCTCGCAGTATTTGGAGTACATGCGGAAGAGGTCGCCCGCAAAGAGAGCTGCCTCGTCGCCGCCCGTGCCGCCGCGTATTTCGAGGATGGCGTTGCGGCTGTCCTGCGGGTCGGCGGGGATGAGCAGGAGTTTGATTTCCTCCTCCAGTTGCGGCCGGCGTGCCTCGCACTTGTCCAGTTCCTCGCGGGCCATGTCGCGCATCTCCGGGTCGCTCTCGTTGGCGATGATATCTTTTGCCTCGTCGATGCCGGCCAGCACCTGGACGTATTCCCGCCGTGCCTCCATCAGGTCGCCCAGTTCCTTGTATTCCTTCGTCAGCTTGACGTAGCGCTTCTGGTCGGCGATGACGGCCGGGTCGGTTATCAGGGTGGACACTTCCTCGTAGCGAGCCACGAGGGTGTCGAGTTTTTCGAGTAGGGTGTTGTTTTCTGCCATATCGTTTTATGTTATTATCGGTGTTGGTAATTTTGTTTCAAATACTTTGATGACTCTTGTCCATTTGCTGTAACAGCCGTTGACGGGATGCGCCCGGCAAACCGGTTGGCTGCTATAGACATTGTTGCAGCTCCAAAATCCGTCTTCCGGCCCTTTGGTGGTCTGGAGGTCTGTCCACAGGCGGTAGGTGTCATAATGTTGTTCGAAATATCTCCGGAAAGACTCTAACCGTTCGGCTTTGATGTCGTCCACATAAGGGCTGACGCAGACAAAGTAATTCATTCCGGTTAGAGAGGATGTGATTGTTTCAATCAAATGGCTTGGCAAATAATCGTCTATATCCAGAATATTGGAGAACAGGTGGACAACGCTCCCTTCTGGCCGGACAGGCAAGTCATTATGCGTCACGTCATCCAGTTTCTTGCATACGGTTTTCAATGTCAGGTCGGGAGCGTATCGTCTGACGTGCAATGCCGCCCGTCTGATGGCGATTTCTGACGGTTCAATCAGCGTGACGTCCCGGATGCCTTGACGTCCGAATCGCTCGATGAACAACATGCCGGCAAAACCTTGTCCGCATCCCCAGTCGATAATGTGTATCGGAGCAGGGATGGCGGGCGGCAATGCATTATAGGCCACTTCCAGTTTCGCCCGGTGCATATTCCCGAATCGTTTCATATAGTCGGCCAGTTCGGCTTCCGATTCCAAAATCTTCACTCCACGGTTTGTCAGGTCGGTAGAGGACGTGTTTGCCAATGAAAGCGAACGGATAGCGGTAAAGACAGGGGGAGTATCCTGCAACGTATGTGCGTAATCGGTGTCGGCTTCAATCAATAGTTCAGTCTCCGGGAGAAGCTCAGTCGGTTCATCCTGTTTCTCCAGCAGACGGTCGATTGATTTTTGAATGTAAGAATGGACTTCTTGCCCGTTTTGCAGGTCGATGCCCAGTAATAGCACGATGTAGGCATTGCGCAGAAACGGGTATTGTTGGCTGTTCACTGCCAGTGTCAGTTTTTCCCATATTTGCTCGGCGCATGATGTCGGAGTGTTGAGTGCCACGATGGCAAGATAGTTGAGGAATGCTGCAATAGACAATTTGTCATCATCCTCTTCCATGTCGATGGCATATTGCAATTTCTGGCAAACCGCGTCAAAACGCCCGATGAATTCGGAGTTGCGATTGACTTTAGGGTATAGGGGCAGCAAGGCGGCTTGTTGCCTGCTGTTCATTTCTATGTTGTTGTTCTTCAAAATCTCGTGTATCCGGATGGCGGACGCAATAAGATTAAGCCGTTCGCAATCATCCAATAGCATGAGTGCAAATGCTTTGGCATACCCGTTTGTGAAATCCAGTTGGGAAATGATGCTATGCTTCTTCTGTATATAGGAGTCTATAGACGCTTGACTTTGGACAAGATGTTTATGCGTAGACTGATGAAAGTCGTAGACGGTCTGCATGTTCTTGCATAAGAAGTCTGATAAGGATGAAACCGAAGAAGATGCCTCAAAAAGTATGTCGAACAAGTGGCTCATGTTATTCTAACGTTGAATGGGGGTGGTTACTAATAAAACGATTAACTCCTCTCGCGTGATGTCCGAAGGTATTGATATGCCTTTGGACTGAGCTTCATTCTTCAGCGTCTCCAAATCTTTGGTGCTGTATCTTAATGTATTGTTTACAATCTTGCGGATTTCATTCTTGCTGCGGTAGGCGGCTTGTGTCTCGGCAAGCATGGATGCCGTGTGGCATTTTCGCTTACCTACGGCTGTAACGTCTAATATCCGGTATTCATTCTCATGGCTTGGAGCGGGTTGGAAGACCTTGGGGCACCAATTGTCTATATAGTCGAAAATACTTTTACTACGCCGGGAATAGAATGCGTATTGGTATATGCTCTCAATGGTGTAGTAATCCAACCGACTGTTCAACAAGAACTTGACTGTTTCGCATTGATTGCCCGCAGTATATTGGTTTTGCAGAACCGTATAGCCACGGTTAAGTCCGTAGCAGAGGGCTATTCCTTCGGCTTTTTCAGTTTTGATACCGTTCCTGAAGTGGGAGAGAATAAGTTCGTCAATTTTCTTTTTTTTCGATTCAATGCCTGTTCCGTACGTGTATAGGACAGCGGCAAGATATGTATTCTTATCCAACGCATTTAAATCGATTACTTTGGTTATGGGATTTTTCCTTATGGTCAGATGCTCTTCCTGTGCTAAGGCGTTCACATCTTCTTCCGTGACCTCCTTATTCAAAATGGGGTATATCTTGTGGAAACCATATCCGCCGGTGAAGACTCCCCAAAACCTCTTGTCGACAATATGGCCGGCCGCTTCCAGTTCCTGTTCTATCACTTCGCTGAAGAAAGCCAAAACGGAAAAATAGTTTTCCGAATAGTTCATATAAGACTCTCCGGCCAATCGTAGCAAGGCAAATCCGCCCAAATATTGGTCGAAACGTTTTGTTTCATCCATGTATGGCTCAAATGAAGGAAGAACATCGGGAAGCGCAGTCTGTTCCATATCTGCTGGCTCAAAACGTTCAGCGACATGGACAAGTTGCTTCGGGACAAAGGCCGTACTCATGCAGATATTGGTGATGGTCCGTTCAGCCTGTTCCTGACTGGTGAAATAGATTCCTTTAATGCGTGATATGGGTAAGGGCCTTCCGTATAAGAAGAAACCATCATGAATGTCAATTAACTCTTCTGATTCCTGTAAAGTAAGGACTAGTTCCAGACAACAGTCCGTGTGGATGGTGCCGAAGTGGGTCGTTAAAAGCAGATAATTGGCATAACGGTCCTGCAAATCTTTCGGCTTGTTGGTGAAATAATTGCCCGGTTTTATGCAAGCGCTCCCCATATAGTGGGCCAGTGATTGCGAGTTGACAGGTAGGTAATATAGTCGGCTTTCCATGGTTATAAGTCTGAGTATTCGGTTACTGATTCAAATTCCGGCATATCATAACTGGAAATGAGATAAAGGTTGCTGCGTGCCCGGGTGACAGCCACGTAATAGTCTTTCCATTCCGCATTGTATGAACCGCAAATTTCCTTGAACTTATGAAAGTTGGGGAGTATGACGGTGTCAAACTCCAGCCCTTTGGCGGACTTGAATGTCGTGATGTGAAGGTCCTTGATGGTTTTGCATCCGTCAGGGAAGCGTTCATTGTTGTCGCAGTAGATGCTGAAGTCGGTAATGCCGTTTGCCTGAAGAATATCTCCAAACGTCTCTACGTCTTTCCTGAATGGCAGGAGGATGGCGATGTTGTGCGAGCCCGTCCGAAATTCTTGGATGATTCGCAATACGGCTTTCGTCTGTTTGTAGTTCGAAGAGGCATACCTTTCCTCTCCTTCGCACCATAAGTCCGGACAATGGGTGATAAGTAACACTGGCCATTGGCCGACATTGTCAGAAAGCCCGGCAATGATATTTTGCGGGATATATGCATCGGGAAAAGCAACCTGCGCGAATGACATGATGCGCTGGGTGCTTCTGAAGTTGCGGTCGAGCACGTAGTCTGCATTGTCGGGAAACAATGCTTTTAGCTCTTCGCATGAAGAACCGTATTCCGGGTACAGCATTTGTGAATCGTCCACACCGTAGGATACACAAGAAGAAAGCCCCTGGTAATAATCCACCGGTAAATCCTGGGCTTCATCAATGATGATTTCGTCCCATGTTTCATTATCGGCGCGTTCTCTTCCTTTGTGGAAACGGTCAATGTTGGCCGCCGCATCAGGGTTTTGTGTGGAACAGCATGCGGTCAGGTAGGTTGACAGAGAGCTGGTATAAGTCAGCAGAAAACTTCTTTTTTGATTCTGGCAATTGGATATATGCCGCCATAAGGACACTACGCTTTTGCCCGTACCGGGACCACCGGAGAGGGCGATGGGCCGCGTCTCGTTCAGTGCCGCTTGTTGAGGCAAGGTAAGCTCTGTTATCTGTGGTAACTGAAAGTGGTATTCTGCCATTCCTTATATCTTATATGAATTGGTTATGTATTTGATGATGTTTCTCTGATTGTTTCCGCATGTGGATTCCGCAGATGTTGTTGCCAATGGCGTAAGGCCCTTTCCGGTGAGGCGTTGGCATAACAATATTTGCAGAGGTGGGGGCAGGTATTGTACTCACCTATATCCTTGCTTGCAATGCATTGGCAGGCTTCACGTTGCCCTGGGTCCTTGCGGTTTGTTCCCTGTCTTTCTATGATTCGCTCGGAGTGAAATAAGTCGGGATTGATTATCCGTACTCCCAAATAGTCCATCAGCGCTTGGTCCTCAGGAAACAGTCTTATCAGCAAATCGTCATCAATGCATTTGTTGTGGGCGATGCCGTATGCTTCCAACGGAATGGCTTCGGCACAAGTGGCCAACTGCAACTTCCAGTCTGTGTTCAACCGGCTGATGCCGGATGCCAACTCGTTCATCGCCTGCTCATCAAACTCCCGATAAGGGACGGCTTCTTTGACTAAGTTGTTCCTTACCCTGGTATATGCCCCGATGTCGGCAAAGCTGAATACCAGCTTGTCGGTATAGTCCTTCAGTCGTTGCCCGATGCGCTCTATTTTACGCAACAGCTCATCTACGCCTATCGTTTCAGTCAGTATCAGCGGGTCAAAGCGCCAGATGACTTTCTCTTTGCCCACCCGTTCGGACAGCCGGATGAAGGTGTCTATCCGTTCGGCCAGGGGAGGTACGTTAGGCTCCAGCCTTTCCGTCTCATAATCATTCAGCGTGAACTGGAAGTAATACCCATAACCGTGCTCGTCGAACCAGTCCAGATGCTTCAGCAATGGAGCTGGATTCTTCGACCAAAAGACGAAGACCCGTGTCCGGGCAAAAGAAACATACAAAGGCCTCCCGTTGAACGGGTTGGTCCACCGGACATACCCGGCTTTTACGCGTTCCACCAACCAATCGGGATAGAAAGCGGGAATGTCCGTTGCCCGGCTGGCCGAAACGATGACCGGTGCCTGTGCTTCCACCCTTTCGCCATCGGCCTTTGTGATGCTTATTTTGCTCCACGCCATTGTATGTTCTATCTGTTTACTTTACTACTATTACCACAGCCTCCCCTCCAGCAGCCAAGCCAATACCGCCGCCAATGCCAGGCAGCCGAAGGTGAGCCAGCCCCACGTCTGGCGGGAGAAGCTGTTCTTGTCCTTTTGCTTCGCCGTGCTGAAATAC
>CALUGY010000091.1 GCA_944320295.1 uncultured Bacteroides sp. | reverse complement strand
AGCTCTGAGAGTTCCTTGCCTATTTGCTCCAGCTTGGCGGTGTCGTTCTCACGCTTGATGGCTTCGCGCTCAATCTCCAACTGTTTGATTTTACGCGTAATTTCATCCAGTTCCTCAGGCACGGAGTCCACTTCCATACGGAGCTTGGCTGCAGCCTCGTCCATCAGGTCGATGGCCTTGTCCGGCAGGAAACGGTCGGTGATGTAACGGTTGCTCAGTTCCACGGCGGCGATGATGGCATCGTCCTTGATGCGCACGTGGTGATGGTTCTCGTAACGTTCCTTCAACCCACGCAGGATGGAGATGGTGCTTAGTGTGTCCGGCTCGTTGACCATGACCACCTGGAAACGACGCTCCAGGGCCTTGTCCTTCTCGAAGTACTTCTGATACTCGTCCAGCGTGGTGGCACCGATGCTCCGCAGTTCGCCACGCGCCAAGGCCGGCTTCAGGATGTTGGCGGCATCCATGGCACCCTCGCCCTTGCCGGCACCTACCAGAGTGTGGATCTCGTCAATGAAGAGGATGATGTTACCCTCGGACTTTTTCACCTCGTTGATGACGGCTTTCAGACGTTCCTCGAACTCGCCCTTGTATTTGGCTCCGGCCACCAACGCGCCCATATCCAAGGAATACACCTGTTTGTTCCGCAGATTTTCGGGTACGTCTCCGCGGAGGATTCGGTGGGCCAATCCTTCGACAATGGCTGTCTTGCCAGTACCCGGCTCGCCTATCAGGATAGGGTTGTTCTTCGTACGCCGGCTCAGGATTTGGAGCACCCGGCGGATTTCCTCGTCACGTCCGATGACCGGGTCGAGCTTGCCGGTGCGGGCGGCCTCGTTCAGGTTGATGGCATACTTCTCCAATGCCTGGTACGTGTCCTCGCTCGACTGGGAAGTCACCTTGTCGCCCTTGCGCAGCTCCTCGATGGCTTTGCGCAGTTCGCTCTCCGTCATCCCCGCATCTTTCAAGATGGAGGAAGCCGTGCTCTTGACATTCAAGATGGCCAGCATGACGGGTTCGATGGAGACGAACTCATCGCCCATCTGCTTGGAGTAGTCCATAGCTTTCTGGAATACTTCGTTCGACTCGCGGCTCAGGTAAGGCTCCGCGCCGGACACCTTGGGGAGCGAATCGATCTGACGGTCGAGCACCAAGGATACTTGTTGCTCATTGATGCCCAACTTTTGGAAGATGAAGCGGGTGATGTTCTCGCTCACCTTCATCACTCCTGCCAGCAAGTGCACGGGTTCGATGGCCTGCTGCCCCTTGGCTTGCGCCAGGTTCACGGCCTCTTGCACGGCCTCTTGCGCTTTGATGGTAAAGTTGTTGAAATTCATATCTTGTTCTCCTTTCTGTTTTTTTCTTTTATATTTTATTTTGGTGCAAAGCAAGTTGCTGATTTCCAGTATGTATTTTGGGCTGTTGCTTCCGACACGTTGCGAGCGCGCTCCGAACGTGTTGCGCTCCTGCTCCGAACATGTTGCGCTTGCGGGCGCAACACGTTGCGGATTCAGGCGGGAAATATGGCCGCTTGCGCTTTGCTTTGCATCGCACTTATTGGGTGGCAAATGACTTGCCAATGGCTGTATGCTGCCGTTTTGTCTGTATATTATTGCATGAAAACTGCCAAATTGTCTTATGGGATATTCCGATGAGTCGCGCAGGTTGCACAAAAAAGTATGATTTGTGCGGCTGTTATTAGAAAAACCCGTACCTTTGCGCCACTTTTAATGGATTAAACAAATAGAAAGTAAAGATTATGAAAGCATTTGTATTTCCGGGTCAAGGTGCCCAGTTTGTAGGAATGGGTAAGGACTTGTATGAGAACTCGCCGCTGGCCAAGGAACTGTTTGAGAAGGCAAACGACATTTTAGGATATCGCATCACGGACATCATGTTCGAAGGTACAGACGAAGACCTGCGCCAAACCAAGGTGACGCAGCCTGCCGTATTCCTGCACTCGGTGATTTCGGCCTTGTGCATGGGTGAGGCTTTCAAGCCCGAAATGACGGCCGGCCACTCGCTGGGCGAATTTTCCGCATTGGTGGCAGCCGGGGCTTTGAGTTTCGAGGACGGCTTGAAACTGGTATATGCCCGCGCCATGGCCATGCAGAAGGCTTGCGAGGCACAGCCCTCTACCATGGCAGCCATCATAGCCCTGCCCGACGAGAAGGTGGAAGAGATTTGCCGCCAGGTGAACGACGGTGGCGACGTGTGCGTGGCTGCCAACTACAACTGTCCCGGACAGATTGTAATCTCCGGCTCGATGGAAGGCATTGCAAAGGCTTGTGAGTTGATGAAAGCCGCCGGTGCCAAACGCGCCTTGCCTCTGAAAGTGGGCGGAGCCTTCCACTCACCGTTGATGCAGCCTGCCAAGGTGGAACTGGAGGCAGCCATCAACGCCACGGAGTTCCACACGCCCAAGTGCCCGGTATATCAGAATGTGGATGCCATGCCTCACACCGACCCTGCCGAGATAAAGCGTAACCTTGTGGCACAGCTCACGGCATCGGTACGTTGGACACAGACGGTGAAGAACATGGTAGCAGACGGGGCCACAGACTTTACCGAGTGCGGTCCGGGAGCCGTGCTACAGGGGCTCATCAAGAAGATAGACTCCACGGCAACGGCACATGGCATAGCCTGACGCCACGCCGGGCACACCGCAGCCAAGATACTTGCAAGGGGAGGGCACATCCACGTGTCTTCCCCTTTTTGTTGCCGGGGAGGAGGGGCATGATACATTTTACGGATATTGCTACCATTCTTACGCTTTCAGGGAGGGAGAGTCGCTTTTTGTACCATGGGTGCCGCACGTGCAACAGGAATTATCACTACCTTTGCTGTAGATTCATCTGATAAGGAGACAGGAACATGGAACAAGCTAAAGTCTATTTTACTGATTTACGCACGTCGCCCACATCGAACCTCTTGGATAAGATGGAGCGTCTGCTTAGGAGGGCAGGGCTACTGTCACTACCGTTACAGGACAACTTTGTCGCATTGAAGATACACTTCGGCGAGCCGGGCAACCTGGCATACATACGTCCCAACTACGCGGCACGCATGGCCGACATGCTACGTGCCGCCGGTGCCAAACCGTTCCTGACTGACTGCAACACGCTCTACTCCGGACGCAGGTCTAACGCGGTGGATCACTTGGAAAGCGCCATGGAGAACGGCTTCAATCCCATCTCGGCACGCTGCCAAGTGATCATCGGAGACGGGGTCAAGGGGACCGACTTCCACGAGATACCCATCGACGGTGCCACGTATTGCCCCGCCCCGAAGATAGGCGCGGCCATTGCCGACGCAGACGTGATTGTCAGCATGACGCACTTCAAGGGTCACGAGCAGTCAGGCTTCGGAGGCACGCTCAAGAACCTGGGAATGGGATGCGCGAGTGTGGGGGGTAAGCTCGAGTTACACGCGTCTGCCCAACCCAAGGTGGAACGGGACAACTGCGTGGGGTGCAACGTCTGTGTCCGCCATTGCGCACATGACGCGATACACCTGGACAGCGGGAGGAAGGCCGTGATAGATTACTCCAAGTGCGTGGGATGCGGCCAATGTGTCGCCCTGTGCCAGCATAGTGCCGCCGTCATTGCCGAATGGGACACGTCGGCCCGCCTCAACTGCAAGATTGCCGAATACTCCCTGGCGGTACTCAAGGACAAACCCCACTTCCACGTCAGTTTCCTAATGGACATATCGCCCGAGTGTGACTGCTGGAACCACAACGATGCCCCCATAGTCCCCAACCTTGGCATACTTGCCTCGGCCGACCCCGTCGCGCTCGACATGGCATGTGCCGACCTTGTCACCGCTGCCCCCACCATCGAGGGAAACAACGTCCTTTCCACGGCGCACCCCCACGAAGACCTCTGCGGGACTGACAAGTTCACCATGGTACATCCCGACACCGATTGGCGGGCTGGCATCGCCCATGCCGAACGCCTCGGACTGGGCACGTCGCACTACCAGCTCATCAAAATCTGACGTATCACTCTTAATATAATATATGTATATGGAAACAACTGCCAAACTCTACTCTCTGCCGTTCACCAACGTGCGGACCTATCTTTTCGCCCTGCTCTTCGCGGCCGGGAACCTCGTGTTACCCCAGCTGTGCCACCTGTTTCCCGCCGGCGGGCCGACCCTGTTACCCATCTACTTCTTCACGTTGGTGGGCGCCTACAAGTACGGTGTCAGGGTGGGCCTGTTGACCGCGCTCCTCTCGCCCGTCGCCAATCACTGTCTGTTCGGCATGCCCGCGGCAGCGGTGCTCACACCCATGCTTGTCAAGTCCGTGTTGCTCGCCCTTGTCGCAGGGTGGCTGGCGCGCAAGTCGGGCCGCGTCACCCTGGGGATGGTGCTCCTGACGGTCTTGTCCTACCAGCTTGCCGGTACGCTCTTCGAGTGGGCGTGGTACGGCAGTCTGTGGACGGCACTCCAGGACTTCCGCATCGGTGTTCCAGGCATGATGCTCCAATGGTTGGGCGGGTGGCTCCTGCTCCGTGCTTGGACTGGCAGATGACCCTTTAGACATACGTGTCCGTCGGACACATACAAGGCAGGCCCCGGGATATTCACATATGCCGGGGCCTTTCAGTTTTTATACCATGAAAAACACACATGCTCATCACACCGGTTGACAACGCCTTGTCCCCCATAGCAGCGCGACTTGCATAACTTGGACTGCCATATATTTCCCTTTAACAGCCAAGTACCGTTGGCGCGGCTCAGCCAAGCGTGCCTTCGCCGCCGCCTTGTCCTTCTCCCCCTCCCGGGGTTGTGCCTGACCCACCGCCGGTGTCACCCGTGCCTTCGCCGGTGAGTCCCTTTACCTTCTTGTAGTTATCCAGCGAACCGTAATAGACGTCGCCATCAATAACTCCGGCGTTCTCAAATGAGACATTGTTGACCAGACTCTCCCGTAGGTCACGGTCTGGGATGAACATAATCTTGACATTGCGTATCAAGCCTGTGTGGAACTCTTCGATACTGTCCACACCTTCGCTGCCAAACGTGAGGCGGAAGGTGCCTACCCCGGGTATCTTGGCCCGTTTCCCCTGTATGAGCTGGTTGTATATCCACTTGGATAGGAGCTGCGACGATGCGCCCAACTCGAAGTCGGCAACCGTGGTATCCTCGGTGGCAAGCTTTGTCATGACTTTTTCACTCACCGGGGTGCCGCTCTTGGGCACGGCGTACCACTTGGCCGGTTCGTCCCTTTTCTGGGGGTTCTTTCTCTGCTGAAGTGTGTAGGGTGTTCCCATGTCTCTTTGATTTTTAAGTGTTTAACAACATATGTCTATAGTTTCTTATCTCTCCTCCGGATGGCTGCTTGCGGGTGGCTCGGACACTTACGTATGTGTGGCGCGGACACTTACGTATGTGTGGGGCGGACACTTACGTATGTGTCGAGCTGACACTTACGTATGTGTCACAGGCACACTTTCGAAGGTGTCCGACGGATAGTCCCGCATGTAAGCCATTTTCTCAAAGGTCTCTCACCGGGAGTACCTCCCGTGTAACAGGTACAAATATACACATATTTTATATACTGACAAATACTTTCGACTTTTTTTTATAGATACTTGGAAAAAATTCCTAAGATACGTTGCATTTCTTACCGGAGACACGTATATTTGTGGGTGAATAAGGCGTGCAACACAACCAGGTAGGCACGCATGACACCGATACACATATTTATATATATATATGCAACAGAAACCTATCATTTACCAAGTGTTCACCCGATTATTCGGCAACGATTGCACGGCCAACGTACCGGGTGCCGGACTAAAGACCAACGGGGTGGGAAAGTTCGATGACTTCACCATAGAGGCGTTGCAGGCCATCCGAGACCTGGGCGCCACGCATGTATGGTACACGGGCATCCTGCAACATGCTACACGCACGGACTATGCCCGCTATGGCGTGCACCGCTGCCACCCTGCCACGGTCAAAGGGCAAGCTGGGTCACCGTACGCCATTACGGACTATTACGACTTAGACCCCGACCTGGCACGGGTGGTACCACGGCGCATGGACGAGTTCCACCAGTTGATAGAGCGGACACACCGGGCAGGACTGAAAGTAATCATCGACTTCGTGCCGAACCACGTGGCCAGACAGTACCGCACGTCTCCCACCGACACAGACCCCGAACCGCTAGGCTTCGAGGACACGGACAACGTGGCCTTCTCCCCACGGAACAACTTCTACTACATTCCCCACACGCGCCTCGGCGGAACACATGACTGGCAGGCAGGGGCGGCCGCACCCTACCGCGAGTGTCCGGCGAAGGCCACGGGCAATGACCACTTTGACGCGGCGCCGTGCGAGACGGACTGGTACGACACGGTGAAGCTGAACTATGGGGTGGACTACCTACACGGTCACAGCCAACATTTCCGGCCTGTGCCATCGACATGGACAAAGATGTATAAGATACTAATATACTGGGCATCGAAGGGGATAGACGGGTTTCGGTGCGACATGGTGGAAATGGTGCCAGTCGAGTTTTGGGCGTGGGCCATCCCGCGTGTCCGCCGTGACTATCCCAAGCTGCTGTTCGTGGCAGAGATATACAATCCGGCGGCTTACACCGACTACCTGTTCCGTGGGCATTTCGACTACCTATACGACAAGGTAGGGCTGTATGACACGCTTCGCGGCGTGGTGGCAGGCGCGCGGTCGGCATCGGACATCACGCATTGCTGGCAGTCACTCCCAAGTATCGGTCAGCGGATGTTGAACTTCCTGGAGAACCATGACGAACAGCGCATTGCCTCGGACTTCTTCGCCTCCGACCCCCGGCGTGCCCTGCCTGCCCTGGTCGTATCGGCCTGCATGGGCACCAACCCTTTCATGCTTTACATGGGCCAGGAGCTTGGGGAGAGGGGCATGGACTCCGAGGGATTCAGCGGCTGCGACGGACGTACCACCATCTTCGACTATTGGGCACTCGACACCCTGCGTCGCTGGCGCAACGGCGGCCGGTACGACGGGGGACGCCTCACCATCGACGAGCGCGATCTCCAGTCATACTACCGTCGCGTGCTCACCCTCTGTAACGCCGAGCCCGCGCTACAGCAAGGCATGTTCTACGACCTGATGTACGTGAACCACAGCAACTGGCGGTTTAACGACCACCGTCAGTTCGCCTTTATCCGCAAGCACGATCGCACGGCTCTGCTCATCGTTGCCAACTTCGACTATTCACCCGTGACAGTCGACATCAACCTGCCGGCACATGCGTTCAGCTTCCTTGGCATCCCCCAGCTGGAGCAGGTCCACTCCGTAGACCTCCTCTCCAGCACCCATGCGGACATCAGCTTCACACCCTACCGTCCCACCACGGTGTCCCTTCCCGCGTATGGCTCCGCCATGCTCCGGGTAGACTTCTGACCCCCGTCCCGTGTGTCTGGATGCGAAACGGGCTTGCCTCACGTGCCCGTAGGTGCGTGTGGCAAGCCCGTTGTGGTGCTATATATATAATGTGTGTTTCGCGTGGGTGTCAGTCCTTGACTTCCTCGTAGTCCACGTACTCTCCCTCGTCCGGGTCGAAGAGTTTCTTGCGCTTGGGTGGGCGGGAGTTTCCGGTGTCATGCGCGCGTGTCCCACGGCCTTCTCCATCCGTGTGCCACGTACGGTTCCGGTCCGCACCCCCCTTTCCCATGCGGAGCAATCCACGTACCACCCCCGTTATGACTACCGCCCCGATGACCAGCAGTATCACGGGAATCAGGAACAATATCCCAGTAAGCTTGAATATCATGACATGCGTATGTTAGTGTGAGTAAATCCGGTATGGCACCCTTCCTCCCTCCCGTCCATAACAAACGGGGTTGTGCCTTTGTTCAATGCCTGTCTCCAGTATGCCTGGCCGTCATGGTCGAGAGCAACACATACCATACGATACAGGCGGCCAGTCCCTTGACCTGCAGACAAGCCAGCAGCACTCCACATACTGCCAGGAATAGGAAGCGCAGCTTGTTACCGCTGCCCTTCCACGACAGATCCTTGAACTTTAGTGAGAACATCGGCACCTCGGACACCAGCAGCCAAGAAGAAAGACATACTACTGCCACCACCACCAACGGATGTACCGAACCGTCCGTCAGTAGCGGGTGGAACCCCGCCACGGTCGAAGCCCAAAACAGCGCATGGGCCGGCACGGGCAAGCCGATGAAAGAGGTGGTTTGGCGCGTATCGTTATTGAACTTGGCCAGGCGCAAGCCGGAAAATACGGCAATCAAGAAACCCGCCATCGGGAAGTAGGATTCCATCATTTCCATGGAAGGCGGATAGGGCATTTCACGCAATAGTGAAAAAACTACTGTCGAAGGTGCCACGCCGAAGCTCACCATGTCGGCCAGCGAGTCCAAGTCCTTGCCGATGGGGGAGTAGGCGTGCAGGGCACGGGCGGCTAACCCGTCGAAGAAGTCGAACGCCGCCCCGACGATAATGAACAGAAGCGCCAAGTGATAATGCCCCTCGAACGCAAATACAGCAGCCATGCAACCCGAAAACAGGTTCAGGCTGGTTAGCGTGTTCGGTATGTGGCGTGTGATGTGGTTTGCCATGTGCGTGCGGTTTTTAAAGTTTGGCTATGATGGTCTGGTTGCCTGTAGTGGCCTGTCCCAGTTTGACCAGCACTTGGGTACCTATGGGCAGGAATACATCCACTCGCGATCCGAACTTGATGAATCCCATGTGTTCGTCGATGTAACATTCTTCGCCCGGTTCGGCATAGGTCACGATACGTCTTGCCATGGCACCGGCTATCTGCCGTACCAGGATTTCCACCCCTTCGGGCGTCTCTATCACCACGGTAGAGCGTTCGTTGTCCGTGCTGGCTTTGGGCAGCCAGGCTTTCATGAACTTGCCGTTCTGGTGTTTCACCAGTTTGATGGTACCGTCCACCGGATACCAGTTGGCGTGCACGTTGACCAGGCTCATGAATATGGACACCATGATGCGCTTGTCGTGGAAATATTCGTTCTCTTCCACTTCCTCCACTACGACCACTTTCCCGTCGGCCGGCGCCACAACGACCTTTTCCGTATCCTTGCCGAAAAGCCGGATGGGACAACGGAAAAAGTTGACCTGTATGCCATAGACTACAAGGCTCACGATGGCCACGATGTAGAACGGGAGGCGTGAATCGAACCCGAAATAGAGTGCCGCATTGATAGCCAGCAGAATCAGGAAACTGATGGCCAGCGTATGTGTCCCTTCACGGTGTATATGTATTTTTTTCAGTCTTTTCAAACGAACCATGAGCAATGTATGTGCTGATGTGATGTATCATATTTTGTGTGCAAAAATAGGCTTATTTTGAAAGAAACACAAATAAAGCATGTAGAAATGCGTGTTCCTGCTGCATTTTGACACCGTTTGGAAGGCATGGATGTGCTGCATATATCTGGCCTTTGCTTCCAGTATGTCGCGCTTGTGCTCCGTACGCGTTGCGTCCGTGCTTCCAACATGTTACGCCCGCGCTCCGTACATGTTGCGAAGCGAGGGGGTATTTGTTCCCTTTTCCTGCTTTTCTGGTGGGAAAGCATGCTGAAATCTTGTTGATAACTTTGCGGGAAATGTTTTGCCCGATTACGGATTTGCCCGTACCTTTATGCGCTCAATCGGAAAGGTAAAAACTGTATGCAAGACTTCGTTCATTTACACGTACATACCCAATATTCTTTGCTCGACGGACAGGCCAGCGTGGCACGCCTGGTGGACAAGGCCATGAAGGACGGCATGAAAGGCATAGCCGTCACCGACCACGGCAACATGTTCGGCATCAAGGAGTTCTACAACTATGTCAATAAGAAGAACAGCGGTCCGAATGGAGAAATAAAGGACTTGAAAAAACGTATCTCTGCCATTGAGAGCGGCCAGGAAACATGTGACGACCGCGAAGCCGCGCTGGCCGAATGCCGTGCCGCGCTGGTCGAGGCCGAAGGCAAACTGTTCAAGCCCATCATAGGCTGCGAGATGTATGTGGCCCACCGCACCATGGACAAGAAAGAGGGAAAGCCCGACCAAAGTGGCTGGCACCTCATCGTCTTGGCCAAGAACGAGAAGGGATATCATAATCTGATAAAACTCGTGTCGCGTGCTTGGACGAAAGGATATTATATGCGCCCCCGTACCGACCGCAACGAGCTTGAGACGTACCACTAGGGGCTGATAGTCTGCTCTGCCTGCCTGGGTGGCGAGGTGCCGAAGAAGATAGTGGCCGAACACTACGACGAGGCTGAAGAAGCTATCCGCTGGTACAAGAACCTGTTCGGCGACGACTACTACCTGGAACTACAGCGCCACAAGGCCACCGTAGAGCGGGCCAACCACGAAGCCTACCCTTTGCAACAGAAGGTGAACGCCAAGTTGCTGGAGTATGCCAAGAAATATAATATAAAAGTAATCTGCACAAACGACGTGCACTTTGTGGACGAGGAGAACGCCGAGGCGCACGACCGTCTCATTTGTCTCAGCACAAATAAGGAGCTGAACGACCCTACGCGCATGCTCTACACCAAGCAGGAGTGGATGAAGACCAAAGCGGAGATGAACACCCTGTTCGAAGATGTGCCGGAGGCACTCTCCAACACTCTGGAAATTCTGGATAAGGTAGAGTACTACTCCATAGACCATGCTCCCATCATGCCTACCTTCGCTATCCCTGAAGACTTCGGCACGGAGGAAGAATACCGCAAGAAGTACACGGAGAAGGACCTGTTCGATGAGTTCACGCAAGACGAGAACGGCCAAGTGGTACTCGACGAGGCTGCCGCCAACGCCAAGATAAAACGTCTGGGCGGTTACGACAAGCTCTATCGCATCAAACTGGAGGCCGACTATCTGGCCAAACTGACTTTCGACGGGGCCAAGCGGCTATATGGCGACCCGCTCTCCGACGAAGTAAAGGAACGTCTTACCTTCGAGCTGTACATCATGAAGACTATGGGCTTTCCCGGTTACTTCCTCATCGTGCAGGACTTCATCAACGCCGCCCGCACCAAGTTGGGCGTGTCCGTCGGCCCGGGACGTGGCTCGGCTGCCGGTTCGGCAGTAGCCTACTGCTTGGGCATTACGAAGATAGACCCCATACAATACGACCTGCTGTTCGAGCGATTCCTCAACCCCGACCGTATCTCGCTGCCCGATATCGACGTGGACTTCGACGATGACGGCCGTGGCGACGTGCTTCGCTGGGTGACGGAGAAGTACGGGCAGGAAAAGGTGGCACACATTATTACCTATGGTACTATGGCCACAAAGATGGCCATAAAAGATGTGGCTCGCGTGCAAGGCCTTCCCTTGTCTGATTCCGACCGCTTGTGCAAACTTGTCCCGGATAAGATACCCGATAAAAAGCTTAACTTGGCAAATGCCATAGAGTATGTTCCGGAGTTGAGGGCAGCGGAAGCTTCGCCTGACCCTTTGCTGCGCGACACGATAAAGTATGCCAAGATGCTCGAAGGCAATGTACGTGGCACCGGTGTGCACGCTTGCGGCACCATCATCTGCCGGGACGACATTACCGACTGGGTACCCGTCAGTACGGCCGACGACAAGGAGACGGGTGAGAAGATGCTCGTCACCCAGTATGAAGGCTCGGTGATAGAAGACACGGGGCTCATCAAGATGGACTTCCTCGGGCTGAAGACACTCTCCATCATCAAGGAAGCCGTGGAGAACGTGCGCCTGCATCGTGGGATAGGGTTGGATATCGACAGCATCCCCATCGATGACCCGGCTACCTATAAACTCTATTGCGAGGGACGTACCGTCGGGACCTTCCAGTTCGAGTCCGGAGGCATGCAAAAGTATCTGCGCGAACTGCAACCTAGTACTTTCGAGGACCTCATAGCCATGAACGCCCTCTACCGTCCGGGACCAATGGACTATATCCCTGATTTCATCGACCGTAAATGGGGCCGAAAGCCCATAGAGTACGACATCCCTATCATGGAGAAGTACTTGAAGGACACGTATGGCATCACCGTCTACCAAGAGCAGGTCATGTTGCTTTCGCGCCTGCTGGCCAACTTTACCCGTGGTGAATCGGATGCCCTGCGCAAGGCCATGGGAAAGAAGCTACGCGACAAGCTGGACCACATGAAGCCTAAGTTCATCGAGGGCGGAAAGAAGAACGGCCACGACCCCAAGGTGCTGGAAAAAATCTGGACCGACTGGGAGAAGTTCGCTTCATACGCTTTCAACAAATCGCACGCCACGTGCTATTCGTGGGTGGCATACCAAACGGCCTACCTCAAGGCCAACTACCCCGCCGAGTACATGGCCGCCGTGATGAGCCGGAGTAAGGACAACATTACGGACATAACGAAGTTCATGGACGAGTGCAAGGCGATGGGTATAAAAGTGTTGGGGCCAGACGTGAACGAGAGTAACCTGCGCTTTACTGTCAATAAGGAAGGTAACATCCGCTTCGGGCTGGGTGCCGTGAAAGGGGTGGGCGAGTCGGCCGTGCAAGCCATTATGACTGAACGCGACAAGAACGGCTCCTTCAAAGGCATATTTGACTTTGTGCAACGTGTCAACCTGAACTCTTGCAACAAGAAGAACATAGAGTGCCTGGCTTTGGCCGGTGCGTTCGACAACTTCACGGAACTGAAACGGGAACAGTATTTCGCGGTAAACGCCAAGAATGAGACTTTTACCGACGTGCTGGTGCGATATGGCGGCCGCTACCAGATGGACAAAGCCACGGCAGCCAACTCCCTGTTCGGAGGGGAGAACATGGTGGAGATAGCCACGCCCGATGTACCGCCGGCCGCACCTTGGAGCGACCTTGAACGTTTGACCAAAGAGCGGGAACTGGTGGGCATCTACCTGTCGGCTCATCCGCTCGATGAATATTCCGTGGTGTTGGAGCATGTGTGCAACACGCACATGAGCGAACTGGACGACAAAGATTCGCTTGCCGGGCGCGAAATCACGATGGGGGGCATCGTCACGGCTGTGCGTAGTGGATACAGCAAGAACAACAAGCCTTTCAGCATAGTCAAGATAGAAGACTTCTCCGGTTCGGCGGAGCTGCCTTTCTTCGGTAATGATTGCGTCAACTTCCAAGGCTATCTGGCCGAGGGCATGTTCCTTTTCATCAAAGCCCGTTGCCAGCCCAAGCAATGGAAGCAGGATGAGCTGGAGGTGAGGGTAACCTCCATCGAACTGCTGCCCGACGTGAAGGACAGGCTGGTGGAAAGGCTTACCGTGCTGATTCCGCTTAGCGTGCTGGACAAGGAACTGGTGTGGGAATTGACCGATCTGGCTAAAGGACATCCGGGTACCACGGAACTCTGTTTCAAGGTGGCCGATGAGGAGAGCCGCATGACGCTGGACTTGGTGTCGCGTCCTGTGAAAGTCTCGGTAGGCAGGGATGTCCTCGCGTTTTTCAAGGGGCGGCCCGAGTTGGAGTTTCGTATTAATTGACTACCTTTGTCCCGTTTCCTGACGACATTTATCAATCACATAATACTTTAAAACAATGGCTCTAGAAATTACAGAGAAAAACTACAAGGAACTTTTGGCGGAAGGAAAGCCGCTGGTGATAGACTTTTGGGCAACCTGGTGCGGACCCTGCAAGATGGTGGGGCCCATCATAGAGGAACTGGCCGATGAGTATGAGGGAAAAGTGCTGATAGGCAAGTGCGACATCGAGGACAACGTGGAAGTGACCTCCGACTATAACATCAACAGCGTGCCCACGGTGCTCTTCTTCAAGAACGGCGAAGTGGTGGACAGGCAGGTAGGCTCCGCGCCGAAGTCGGTCTATGCGGCCAAGATTGAAGCCCTGCTGAAGTAAGGACGAAAGGAGGTATGCCATGAAGCAAAACGACGATTTCATGCTGGAAGACCTCGATGACGAGAAGACCATCGAGTTCATCAAGAACTACTTGCCACAGGAACTCAAGGGAAAGTTCAGCGATGACGAGTTCTACTATTTCCTCGACCTGATAGACGAGTACTACACGCAGAGCGGCGTGCTCGACGCAAAGCCCGACGCCGACGGCTACGTCGATATCGACCTGGACAAGGTGGTGGACTACATCGTGAAGGAAGCCCGCAAGGACGAGATGGGCGATTATAGCCCGGAGGACATCTTGTTCATCGTGCAGGGCGAGATGGAGTATGCCGACTCGCTGGATGAATGATTGAACACCGTCCCGTGGCATAGGGGAAGGATATGTGCAGGCGGGGCCGCACCGACAGGCTGTTCGGTGCGGCTCCGCTTTTTGTGTGCCTTGCCTGTGCCGAGGTGCGGCTTTGGTCGTGCCGAAGTACGGCATCGGTTCGGTCTATGCCGTACTTCCATTACTTACCCACGGCCGTGGGTATATCGTCCCACCCGGGTGGGTAAGCAAGGAAAGTGCGTACGAGGGCGTACCTTTCCCTGCACAAAGTGCAAGGAAGTCAGCCCCTCGGCGTTTGCAGGAAGAAGAAGACGGCCGTGGCCATTAGGATAAGTCCCAGCACGCCGTAGAACAGGCGTGCCTGCCGACGGCCCACATTGCGCACCACGAACTGCGTGTTTCTCGCCGTGAAGAACCATTCCCAGTCCAGCAAGGCCGCCAGCAACGCCACGAGTCCCGACAGCAGGAATATGCCTTGTATGATGTATTGACTGACCATAAGCGTAGTCGTTTCGGCAGGTTAGTCCAGGGTGATGAGGCGTTCGCCGCCTTCGGTTTCGGCAATGGATACTTTTACTGCGTCTTCGGGCAGCAGCTCTTCCACCAGTTCGGGCCACTCTATGAAGCAGATGGCTCCGCTGTAGAAATAGTCTTCATATCCCATGTCGTACACCTCCTCGAGCCGTTTGATGCGGTAGAAGTCGAAGTGATAAATCAGTTCGCCTGTGGTGTCGGAACGGTATTCGTTGACAATGGCGAAGGTGGGCGAAGTGATGGTGTCCGTCACTCCCAGCTCCTCGCACACGGCTTTGATGAAAGTGGTTTTCCCGGCTCCCATCTTGCCGTAGAATGCAAAGACGGTATTTTCGCCCATGCAGTCGATAAATTGGCGAGCAGCTTCGTGGATTTGTTCCAGCGTTTGAATCTTTATTTCTTTCATATCGGTATGTGGTTGTTTTATGGATGTCATTTCTTTCCGCTCAGCACGGCGAGGGGTACTATCATTTCTTCCATGGAGATTCCCCCGTGCTGGAAGGTGTCGGTGTAGTATGCGGCGTAATGGTTCAGGTTGTTTGGGTAAACAAAGAAGTCCTTGCCCGTGGCGAAGATGTAGCGTGTGCTGACATTGGGGGCAGGCAGGCACGCTTCGGCCGGGCGGCTCACTTCGAATACCTGTTTTGCATTGTAAGTCATGTTGCGCGACAGTTTGTAGCGCAGGTTGGAGTTGATGTCACCGTTGAGGCTCTGCACCTTCACGGGATTGTCCACTCGGATGCTGCCGTGGTCGGTGGTCACCACCACCTTGCATTGTCTGGCCGTGAGTTCGCGGAACAGGTCGCGCAGGGGCGAGTGGCGATACCACGACAGGGTGATGCTACGGTAGGCGGCCTCGGTGGATGCCAGTTCGCGGAGCATCTTGCTTTCTGTGCGGCTGTGGCTCAACATGTCTATGAAGTTCAGCACGGCCACGTTCAGGTCGTTTTGGGCGATGAGTGAGGGCAGCTGCGCCACCAGTTTCTCCACCCCGGCGGCATCGTTCAGCTTGTGGTAGCTGAAGGTGTCGTTCCGGCGGAAGCGGTGTATGGTGTTCTCTATCAGCACGTCTTCGTTCAGGTTCTTGCTCTCCTCCTCGTCCTCGTCCACCCACAGGTCGGGGAACAGGGACGCGATGCGGTCGGGCATCAGTCCGGCAAAGAGGGCATTCCGCGCATACTGGGTGGTCGTGGGCAGGATGCTGAAGTAGAGCCGTTCGTCGATGTCGTACAGGCCGGACAGCTCGTTGGCCAGCACGCGCCATTGGTCGTAGCGGAAGTTGTCTATGATGATGAAAAACACTTTCTCCTTGCGGTCGAGCAGGGGGAATATGGTGCGTTTCATCACGTCGAGGCTCATCATGGGACGTTCATCCTGTCGTGCCTGTGGCGCCTGTGGCGAGGTGGCGGCCGCCCATTGCAGGTAGTTGCGCTTCACGAACTTGGCAAAGGCGGCATTGGCTTCCGTTTTCTGCATGGTCAGCATCTCTTCCATGGGGCTGTCGCTGCTTTCCAGTTCCAGTTCCCAGTATACCAGGCGGCGGTACAGCTCGGCCCACTCGTCGGGCGTGAGCGAGTCGTTGATTTGCATTCCGATTTTTCCGAAGTCTTGTCGGTAACGCTCTTGTGCCGTTTCGTTCACGATGTCCTGCCGGTGCAGGTTCTTCTTGAGCGAGAGCAGTATCTGGTTGGGGTTGACGGGCTTGATGAGGTAGTCTGCTATCTTCTGCCCGATGGCCATGTCCATGATGTTTTCTTCCTCGCTTTTGGTTATCATCACCACGGGCACGGCGGGGCGCAGGTCTTTGATGCGTTCAAGTGTCTCCAGCCCGTTCAGTCCGGGCATGTTTTCGTCGAGGAATATCAGGTCGTAGGCCGTGTTGCGGCACAATTCCAAGGCATCCACACCGTTGGTCGCGGTCTCCACTTCGTAGCCCTTGCCTTGCAGGAAGAGGATGTGGGGGCGCAGCAGGCCGATTTCGTCGTCTATCCAGAGAAGCTTGTCTTTCTTCATATCTTGCTTTCTTTCAGTCCTCAAATATAACGCCATTCTCCGGGATATCCTCGTAGGCAGGCTCATTTTCTTGCATGTCGCCCTCTTCTTCCTCCTCGTTTTCCTCGGGCAGGTTCTGTAATGGTTCGTCCAGCGTGTACCCTTTCAGTTCGGAGGGTGGGATGGGGGCGAAGTGTTCGCGGTAGAATGCGTCGTAGTCGTCGAAGCTGTATTGTTGCATGAGCAGCCGGTAGTTGTCTTCCGAGATGAGGAGGGCGCGCATGCCTTCCAGCCGTTCCGCCATGTGGGGGTTGGCATACAAGCGGTTCTGATACTGCCGGGCTTCATCGTAGTTGGCAAACGGGCTTACCTGCAACATGCCGATACCGCGTTCGTGCGTAAAGGCCAGGTCGAAGTTCTTCACAAGGAAGGTGGAGAAGTTGTAGCGGGCCACTTCGTAGAGTAGTGCGTTTTCGTCGGCCTTTCCCTCTTCGTAGGCGAGGATGAAAAGGAAAGGCACATCGCGCGCCGTGCTGAAAGCTCCGGCTGCTGTGCGTGCCGTGCTGTCGTTGGCCTGTATGCTGTCTGTGGCGGCGCCATTACCCCGCCGTTGCCAGATGTTGCCGAACGATGGAGCGTTTCCGGTCAGCAGACGGCCTTCTTGCACGCCTTTCAGCACACGGGCGGCAATGTCCGTTATTTCGTTTTCGGGGTATTGGCGTACCAACGATTCCAGCGTTTCAAGGAATGCCTTCTGTTTGCCCTCGTACAACTGCGAGGCCGCTTCGAGGAAGAGGAACTTCGCGCGGTGCCTGCCTTGAGGATACCGTTCTGCGGATATGCGTACGGCTTCTTTCAGCGCGGCTTGGTCGCCTTGGCGGTAAGCGGAATAGGCACGTACATAGAGCGAGTCTTCGCGTTGTCTGCCATACATGGCGTTGGCCACATAGTCGGGGTCGGACACGATGCGTGCGTAGTGGCTTTCGGAGAAACGGGAGACAATGGTCTTGCGGTATTCTTCGGCACGTTGCAGGGCTGTGGGAGTACGCCGGTCTGCCATGCCGCCTTTTTTCTGATAGTAATCGATGGCCAGCTCTGTCAGGAACAGGTGATAGTAGGCTTCGTCCGCCTTGGCATAGTCGGGGAACTGCGTCACGAGCCGTTGAAGTGTGGCTTCCGAGCGGGGGAAGTCTTGTAGCAACTCTTTGTACATCACACCGGCCTGTAATAATGCTTCCGCCAGGAGCACATTGGATTCTGCCATGGCTTCCTCTGTCAATGGGATTTGCTTGAGATAGTATTCTGGCAGGTGCGGGTCGTCGGTAGCAGTATCGGTTTCTTCGCTTGCAGGCTGCTGCCCTGTTGTAACACTTCCGCTTTCCTGGCTTTGTGGCGCCGGGATACTGTCTGTTGCCAGGCCGCTTCCTTCGTCATCATCCGTCTCATTGGGGGCATCGAGCGATACCACGGTCTTGTTGCGCCGCCTCCAGTTGTCCTCCAACTTGCGGTTGCCCCATGTGCGGATAAACTCGGCCTTGCCTTGCTCCACCAGTTGCGGGTTGTAGAAATACCACGCCTGCTTCTGGTTGGCCCGGCCTATGCTGCTCCCTAAATTGGTGTTCGCGTTGGGTTGCGTGGCTCTGGAGGGAGGAGTCAGGATGGTCGCCCTGCCCATGGCTTCTTGCTTGCGGGCTTCCAGTTCGGCCTCTTCCTGGGCTTTCCGTTCGGCTTCTTCGCGTGCTTTGAGTTCCCCTATGATACCTTCTATTACGGTTTGGCGTTCGGCTTCGGTCAGCGAGGCCAGGTGTTGCAGGCTGTCCTGTAGTTGGATGGTCTTGATGTGGGGAACAATCTGGTCCAGGGCTTCCGAACGTTTCATGGTTGTGCCGTAAGCCTTGTGTTCCTTGTCCAGCAGGCCGATGGCTTCGGCATATGCCTGTTGCGCTTCGGGGAACATGCCTTTCTGCCAGTACAAGTCGCCCATGGCGAGCAGCAGTATGCTTTTCTCCACTCCGTTATTGCTACTCTTTGCGGCACCGTTCCGGTAGGCTTCGAGGGCGCGGGCGGTGTCTTGACGGGCCAGGTGGACGTTGCCTGCGGCGTAGTATATCTGGGTGAGGTAGTCCTTGTTCTTCTCTTCCTTGGCGAGGCGTTGCAGCCTTCTCAGGGCTTTGTCCGTCTCCGAAGGGGGCATGACTTCCGACTGGCGGATGCGGGCGTTGAGTGACAGTTCGTAAGGCGGGTTCAGTTGAATCACCTTGTCGAAGGCCGCATAGGCCATGCCGGGCTGCTCCGTTTGCTGGTAGAGCTGGCCCAACAGATAGTAGTGACGGGCCTTCAGATGCTTGTCCCGCTCGTCCCGGGCGGTGCGTTCTATGTAGGGGATGGCCTCGCGGTAGCGCTTCCCTGTCAGCATCGTGGCTCCGGCGGACGAGGCGTATTCCGTGGTGAGTTGGCGGGAGAGGCTGTCGGCGGGTATGCGCTTCAGCGCGTCTTCGGCATCGTACTGCCATCCCAGGGCGGCGTAGCAGCGCGAAAGGCGTATCAGCGCCTCGGACACGATGTCCGGCTGGCCGTCGTAGAGCCGGGCGATGTAGGCAAAGGTGCCGGCCGCATCCTCATAGTCGCCCTTCTGGTACTGAGCTTTGCCGAGTAGCATCCATGCCCGGTGGAGGAACGGGTTGAACTCCTTGCGCTGCAGCCATTGGCGGTACTGGGACGTATAAGCTTTGCCCGGTGTGCGCCGGGGCTTCCGCTTGATGGAGTGGCGGCGTATGGCCTTCTGGGCTTTCTCTATGGCGCGGTCGAACTGGCTTCCGCCCAGGGCGGTGGTCTCCTTGTTGCCTTCGGGGTAGAGGGGGAGCAGCTCCATGTAGTTGTCATGGTTGCCCTTGCGCTGCTCTTCCAGGCCGGCGCGGTAGGCTTCCTGCCCGTTGTGGTAGACGTTGTAGCGGGTGGTCATGGCGTGGTAGAAGCGCGTGCCCGCCGTGTTCTTGCGGGTGGAACATCCGGCGGAGAGCACCGTCAGGAGCAGCAGCAGGACGTTCGCGGCGGCATATGTGGCACGAGGTTTCACCGTGGTCCGGATATTTCGTGGGAAGGGCCTGTCTTTCTCACTATCCATATGTACAAGCTCTTGCCGGCCTTGCACAGGGCGTAGATGACGATGGAGAAGAAGATGATGGACGCCCCCGACGGGATGTTCTTGCTGAACGAGAACCACAGCCCGCCCAGGCACCCCAGGTAGCCGATGAGCATGGAGAGCCAGATGATGTCGCGGAACCGGGAGGTGAACAGGTTGGCCGTCATCTGAGGCACGGTGAGAAGCGAGATGACCAGCACGATGCCCACCATGCGCAGGCAGGCCACGATGGTGAGCGCGGTGAACATCATGAGCAGGTATTCGAACGTCCGCACCCGGATGCCCTGCGAACGGGCGAACTCGCGGTCGAACGCGATGTAGACTATGGGGTTGAGGCACAGGGCGAAGAACACGCCCAGCAGCAAGGCCAGAGCACCGAGCAGCGCGATGTCGGTCAGGGTGATGGTGAGGATGTTGCCGAACAGGTAGGCCGAGAGGTCGGGCGCATAGCCCGGCGACAGGAAGGTGAAGATGACGCCCACGGCCATGCCCAGCGTCCAGAACACGGCGATGGCCGAGTCCTCGCGCACGTCCTTGCGCTTGCTGAGCCACTCCACGCCGAAGGCCGACAGCACGGCGAACGCCGCCGCCGTGAGCAGCGGAGGCACCCCGGCGTAAAGCCCTATGCCGATGCCCCCGAACGAGGCGTGCGTCAGCCCCCCGCTGATGAACACCAGCCGCCGCGTCACGATGTACGTGCCTATCATCCCGCAGACGATGCTGGCCAGCAGGCTGCCCACCAGGGCGTGTTGGAAAAAGATGTAGTCTAACAGTTCCATACGTTGGCGTGCTTTGCTTGATGGTGGCGGACGGGCGCCCCGGTCACAGTCCCCTCCTTTCGCCCACAATGAGGAACACCTCGTCCTTCAGGTTGTCCGGCAGGGCGATGCCGCGCAGTTGCAGGCTGCGCACCCACCCGGCCACGTCCTCCGAGCGCATGGTGTAGAACACGTCGCGGAACTCGTCCTCCTGTTCCGCCGTGTACGCGTCGGGGGCGGTGCCTATGTACCGGTCCAGCTCCTCGTCGTCGTAGTATTCAATCTGGCGGCTGACGGCGGCCAGCAGGCTCTCTTTCTCACACACTTCGTGCTGCCCGCAGCACTCCGAGTCCACCTCCTTCACCTGGGGCAGGGCATCCAGTTCGCCCCGGTCCACCCGCTGTTGCAGCCTGTGGTAGCGCGCGGCCCCCAGGGCGGCGGCCACGAGCGCGAGGGCTATGAGGCTGATGATGAGTATCCACATCTTCGTTGGTTCCTTTCCATGCTTGTTCAGCTTGCAAAGATAGCGAAAGGTGAGCGCAGAGACAAGATGAAGGCGCAGTTTTTCATCCGTTTGCCCCGTCCGCCCGCGTCTTGTCTTCATGAAGATGAAGATACATGTCTCTTTCTCACATACAAACGCGGGGGGCGGGGAAGGGGGCTTTGGGGGCGGAAAACGGCCTGTCCCGGAGGGGGTGAAATGTCGACCTCGGTCGAGGCGGGTTGTCGACCTCGGTCGAAGCAATGGGTCGGCCTCGGTCGAGGAAATGGGTCGACCTCGGTCGAGGCAAAGGGTCGACTACTGTCGAGGGAAGGCGTCGACTACTGTCGAGACAATATGTCGACTACTGTCGAGGCGATGGGTCGAGTGCACTCGAGGTAAAGGGTCGACTGCAGTCGAGGTTTTAACGACACACGGGTGTCGCCGAAGGGCACACCAAGGTGCCACCGGAAACGACATCATGATTTCGGCGGGAGAGACATCTTGGGCTCGACGGGGTAGACATCATGATGCCGTTTCGGGTGACATCATGATGCCGTTTTTCACTCCTCCGTGACGGAGAAGCCGGCCTCGCGGAGGTCTTGCCAGAAGTGTGGGTAGGATTTGGACACCACCTGCGGCTCGGCCACGCGGATGCCGGGCAGCACGAGGCAGGCCGGGGCAAAGGCCATGGCCATGCGGTGGTCTTCATAGGTGTGGACGACGGGCTGGGGCAGGCCGGGGCAGCGGGTTCCGTCCCACGAGAGCACGCGGTCGTCCTCGCAGTGCAGCACGTATCCCAGCTTGCGCAGCTCCGTGGTGAGGGCCGTCAGGCGGTCGGTCTCCTTTATCTTGAGGCTTTGCAGTCCGCCGAAGCGGAAGGGGCGGCCCGACAGGCAGCAGGCCACCACGAACGTCTGGGCCAGGTCGGGCATGTCCACCAGGTCGGCCTCCAGGCGTTGCCCGGCGGGCAGGGCGTCGGCGGCATGGTAGGAGAGGCGGACGCCCTCCTGCGCATAGTCCGTCCGCACGCCGAGGCGGGCGAAGAGTCCGGCACCCCGGCTGTCGCCCTGGCAGCTGTGGGGCAGCAGGCCCTGCAATTCGATGGTCCCCGTCCTGCCGGCGGCCAGCAGGGCCATCTCGTACCAGTAGGAAGCCGCGCTCCAGTCGCTCTCCACGCGGAAGGGCTCGCTGCGGTGGTAGCCGCCGGGTTGCACCGCAATCTCGCGCTCCGACGTCCAGTCCGCCCGTGCGCCGAAGTCGCGCATCAGCCACAGCGTCAGTTCGATGTAGGGGCGGGAGACGATGTTGCCCGTCAGCCTCAGCCGCAGGCCTTGGGGCAGCACGGGGCCTATCATGAGCAGGGCGGAGATGTACTGCGAGCTGACGCTTCCCTCCAGCTCGACGCCGCCTCCTTGCAGCTGCCCGCCGTCGATGCGCAGCGGGGGGAAACCCTCCGCTTCCAGGTAGGCGATGCTGGCGCCCAGGGTGCGCAGGGCGTCCACCAGCAGGCGTATGGGGCGTTGCTTCATCCTCTCGGTGCCGGTGATGGCGTGGCGGCCCGGCGTCACGCTCAGGTAGGCGGTGAGGAAGCGCATGGCCGTGCCGGCGGCCTTGATGTCTATCAGGGGTGGCCTCTTGTCGAGGGCGTGTATCATGACCCGCGTGTCGTCGCAGTCGCTCAGGTTCTCCGGCCTGGGGCTTCCCCCTGCCAGGGCGTGCAGCACGAGTGCGCGGTTGCTTATGCTTTTCGATGCGGGCAGGCGGAGCGACGCGCTCAGTTCCTGCGGGGCGGTGATGAGGTATTGCATGGCTTGTGTCGTTACATTATATATAGGGTGTCACACCACCAGCATGGCGATGAACTGGATGGCCAGTATGAGCAGCACCATGGCGATGGGGTATACCGTGGCGTAGGCCACTCCGGGTATGTTGCTGTCCGTCATCGAGTCGGCGGCGGCCAGTCCCGGCGTGCTCGTCATGCCTCCGGTAATGGTGCCCAGCAGGTCGAGCAGGCTAATCTTGAACAGCAGCCTCCCCGCCACGACGGCCACCAGCATGGGCACTACCGTGATGGCCGCCCCCACGCCGAACAGCAGCCATCCGCTCTCTTGGAACGTGGCCACCAGCGTGCGTCCGGCCGACGTGCCCACCTCGGCCAGGAAGAGCAGCAGTCCCAGCTGGCGCAGCAGCTGGTTGGCCGGGCCGGACATCGACCACAGGATGGGCCCCGTCTTGCCCACGGCGCTCAGCACCAGCGCCACGATGAGTATGCCGCCCGTCAGCCCCGGCGAGAACGAGAAGCCCCCGGGGAACGAGATGTTGAGCTTGCCGAACAGCACGCCCAGCACGATGCCCATGGCTATGGGGAAGAAGTCCGTGTCCGACAGCCGCTTGGCATTGTTGCCCAGCAGGCGCGCCAGTCCCTGTATGCCGTCCTTCTCGCCCACCACGGTCAGTTTGTCGCCGAACTTCAGGGCCAGTTCGGGCGAGGGCGAGAGGTCTATGCCGCTCCGGCGGATGCGCGTCACGGTGCAGCGGAACGTCCTCATCAGGTTCAGGTCGCCCAGCTGCTTGTTAATCATCTCCTTCTTGGTGAGCAGCAGCGACTGTATGTCTTGGCTCTCGTGCAGCGGAAGTTCTCCCTCCATGCGCTCTCCCAGCAGGTTGGCCAGTTGGCCGAGCGACTCCTCGCTGCCCACGGCCTGCACGTAGTCGCCCTCGTGCAGCACGGTCTGCGCCGTGGGGATGGCGATGTCCGTACCGTGCTTCAGCCTCGACACGATGGCTCCCGTCATGGCCCGCACGTTGACCTGCATCAGCGTCTTGCCACACACCATGGGGTTCGTCACGCGGAACATGCAGCTGGCCAGTTCGGGATACTGCCCCCGGCGTTCCTTCTCCAGTCGGCGTGCCTCCTCGTCCAGGTTGACCCGCAACAGGCGCGGCAGCAGCTTGACGAACAATATCACGCCGATGACCCCGAACGGGTAGGCTATGCCGTATGCAATGGAGGCTTCGGGCGAGTTGGTGCTGTCTATGGCCACGGCCAGACCGGGCGTACTGGTAAGTGCCCCGGCCATGAGGCCCACCACGCTGGGCGTGTCGATGCCGCAGGCATACTTCAGTCCCACGGCAGTAAGCGCGGCTGAGCAGATGATGAGCAGCGTGATGAGGATGAGCGTCTTGCCCTTGCTCCGGAAGGAGTCGAAGAACCCCGGGCCGGCCTGTATGCCGATGGTGAAGATGAACAATACGAGACCGAAGTTACCCAGCTCTTTGGGGATGACGACCCCGAAGTGTCCGAACAACAGGGCGATGAAGATGACGGCCGACACGTCGAGCGACAGCCCCTTGACTTTTATCTTGCCGAGCATGAAGCCCAAGGCCACGATGAGGAATAGTGCGAAGTAAGACGATTGCAACAAGTCGTAAAACATGGGCTTATGCGTAATGGTTTCGGAGGCAAAGATAAGAATTTTCCGCCATATCCTTGGCTTGTAAGGCGGCTTATTCTATCTTTGCGGAAAGAAGCATTTGCCGGAAAACTTGATTATTATTAACAAAAGACGTGCTTTCCCCGCTGTGAGTAGAGCCTGTAAATCCGGCGTTTGCTCGCAACGTGTTCCGCGTTTATCCGCGACGTGTTGCGCCCGTGCTCGCAATGTGTTGCGTCCGCGCTCGCAACATGTTGCGCCCGTAGAGGGTAAATATTGGTTTTTCCTGCGGGGAAGCATGTAGGTAAAAGGAGATTGAGACATGAAAAGAATGTTGAAAGGCGTGGTGGCAGTCGTTGCATTGACGGCTTGTGCCGCATGTACTAATGTACCCTTGGAGGGCGTATGGTTGCAACCGGTTCCCGGTATGCCGGACAGTAGCCAGGGTTTTACACTCAATGCCGACGGCACGGCCCTGTCGGTGGGAATGGCCACGTTGTCTTATGAGAGCTGGAAGAAAGAGGGCGACAAGCTGGTGCTTACAGGAAAAAGCTTGGGCAACGGACAGACTATCGCGTTTGCGGACACGCTGGTCATCGAGAAGCTTACCTCGGACAGTCTGTGCTTGCGTAGTGGCGACTTGCAGTTGAAGTATGCCCGTGCCACAGAAGCCGATGCCCCCGTGTCGGAATGATATAATTCTGCCTTTTTATATGAAGAACTCCTTGGCGTGACAGGTCGTCACACCAAGGAGTTCTTGTTTCGTGTCGTTTGCCGGTGTCATTTGCCATCTAATTCTTTTAACAGCTCCATTACTGCGGTTTTGAGCTGGGTATCTTCCCCGGCCACGACGGCTTCGGGCGTATTGGTCACTTTCACGTCCGGTTCAAGTTGCGTGTTTTCCAGATACGAACCATCCGGCAGGCGATAACCTATGATGGGGATGCCGAATATCAGCGTGGGGTCTTGCAGCGTTTCCCACGACACGGAAGTCATGGTGCCCGGCACGGGCATGCCCACCAGCCGGCCTATGCCCCGGTGTTTGTATACCCACGGGGTACCGTGTGCATTGGAGTAGTTGGCTTCGCACGTCAGCATGATGGACGGCTTATTCCACCGGCGGCTGGGCATGTCGCAAGCTTCGCGGCCACGTATCACTTGCGTCAGGTACTTCTCTCCGCTGAACAGAACTTCTATGTCCTCGTGCAGGCGTCCACCCCCGTTGAAGCGCGTATCTATCACAATGCCCTCGCAGTTGTTGTACTTGCCCAGCACGTCGGAATACACGTTGCGGAAACTTCCGTCGTCCATCGACTCTATGTGCACATAGCCCAGCCGTCCGCCCGACCACCGTGCCACGTCGGCCGCACGCTGCTTTACCCATCGCTTGTACATCAACTCCGAAAGGGTGCCTTGGCTTATGGGGACGACCACCTCCTCCCAACGTGTCTTCTGCTGCGGGTCGTACAGGGAGATGAGGGTTTTGCGCCCGGCCTTCCCGTTGAGCAGCAGGCTGTAGTCGGCTTCGGGCGTGATGGCCGTGCCGTCTATCTTTTCGATGACGGTACCGGGCTTCACCTTTGAACTTGCCTTGTCGAAGGGGCCGTTCTCTATCACTTCGTCCACGAGCAGGCCTTCTTTCCCGTCATACTTCCAGTCGAACAAGATGCCCAGGTGAGACGTAACCTCGCTCGCGCTTGGCGGGTAGTAACGGCCTCCCGTGTGCGACACGTTCAACTCGCCCAGCCATTCGCTGAGCAGTTCGGCAAAATCATAGTTATTGTCTATGTGTGGCAGGAATTTGCGGTAAGCCGCAGTCAATGCTTCCCAATCCACGCCATGCATACGTGCGTCGTAGAAACACTTCTTCTCCTGTTTGTATATGTGGTCGAACATGTACGCACGCTCGGCGGCCAGGTCGAGCTTTACGCGTGCGTTGTATGTGATGGGTGTGAGTTTGTTCGACGCAAGGTCCATCTTTTGCATGTTTCTGCCGCTCAGCAGGTAGAGGTATTTGCCATCTTTGTCCGTTTCGAGAGAGGCCCAGCCGCTACCCAACTTGTGTAGCAATGTGGTCTCCTTCTTGCGCATGTCCATCTTCCACAGGTCATATCCGTCTTCGAAGCGGGCCAGGTAGTAGAGGCTTTCGCCGTCGGGCGATACGATGCTTCCACCCATGTCCGAGGAGTTGGGCGTGACGCGCACCATACGTTCTTCCATGCCTTCCGGCTCCACCACGATGTCTTTGGCGGGTTCATCCTTCTTGTCTTTGTCCTCTTTGCCGGAAGCGTCGTCCTTCTTGTCGTTTGCTTTCTCGGCTTCTTTGTACAGCTCGTAGTCCTCCTTGCTCAGGCGGAACTTGTCGTACGCGTCTTGGTTCAGGAATACAAGCATGGCATCGTTTTGCGACCCCCAGGAGGCGTGCGCCCTCATGCCGTAGCGTTCGGTAGTGAAGAGAATAGCGTTTCCGTCGAGGACAAAGCGGGGCGAGAGGCTCATGTAGCCGCTGTTGGTAAGGTTCAGGATGGGCTGTCCGCCTGCCGCGCTCACCAGGCCGATGTCATAGTAAGGGTCGTGGTGACGGTCTACGAATTCCAAGGTAAACCATTTGCTGTCGGGCGACCATGCGTAGTTGAAGCCCGTGGTGTTGTCATACCACTTTGTCCCGTCCGTTACCTGGCGCACCTTCTTGGTGTCGAGGTTGAGCACCATCAGGCGGCAACGGTCTTCTATGAAGGCCAGCTCCTTGCCGTCGGGCGAGAATTTTGGGGAGGTGCGTTCTACGTCGGAAGAGGGGAGAATGGCTTCCTCTGTTATTGTCGTGGCGTTGGGGAAGTTGGGGTCTTCCTCGCGGGTTATCTTGGCCAAGTACAGCTGCCAGTTGCCGTTGCGCTCGCTGGCATAAGCCAAGGTGCGGTTGTCCGCGCCGAAGGTGAGTCCCGATTCGTTGACCGGTGTGTGGGTAATTTGCTTGGTAGTGCCATAGTCTGCCGAGGTGACGAACACCTCGCCGCGCACGATGAAGGCCACCTGTTTGCCGTCGGGCGACGGGACGGCCGAGGTGGCACCCTGCGTGTAGTTGCGCACGGCCACGTGCGGCCTGTCGTCGCGCACCAGGTCGATGTTCACCTTTTGCGCTTTACCGCCTCGTGCCATCGTATAGATTTCCCCGTTGTAGGTGAAGCATAGCGTGCCGTCGTTCCCTATGGACAAGAAGCGCACAGGGTGTGTCTTGAAGGAAGTAACAGCCCGGACTTCTTGCGGCTTGCCGACAGGCATGGAGTAGACGTTGAACGAGCCGTTGCCACGTTCGCTCAGGAAGTAGAGCGTCTGCCCGTCGGGCGACACCACGGGGTTGCGGTCTTCACCATCGCGTGCGGTGAGGTTGGTGTGACGGCCTGTCGCCATGTCGTACTGCCATATGTCGCGGGTGATGGACGAGGTGTGGTGCTTGCGCCATTCGTCCTCGAAACCTTTGCGGTCTTGGTAGAAGAAGCATTTCTTGGACGGATGGAAGCAGACGGCTTCAGCCGGAGTGCCCAGCAGTTGTGTGGTACGTCCGCCTTCCACGGGCACTTGATACAACTCCGTCATGGCCGATGTGGGGAACAGGGCGCTGCTTGCAGGGTCTTGTATGGAGGCGTTGAACAGCACGTGCCGCCCGTCGGGACTGAATGCGGTGGGCAGTTCGGAGGCCGAGTTGGCAGTCAGCCGTTGTGCCGGGCCTCCGTCGGAAGGCATCAGGTAGACATCGAAGCTGCCCTCGCGGTCGCTGGCAAAGGCGATGTATTGCCCGTCGGGCGACCATACCGGGCTGCACTCGTAGGACTCCTGCGTGGTGAGCTGTACGACTTTGCCTCCTTGGACGGGTACTTTGTATATGTCTCCCTTATAGCAGAATGCTATTTCCTTGCCGTCGGGAGATATGCGCGTGTCGCGCAGCCACAGCGGGGTGGCGGCGTGCATGGCTGTTGTGCCGATGAGGGCGGCCATGCAGAGAAACTTTTTCTTCATGATGTGGGTATGCTAATTATATAATGTGTATTCGGTTCGCACGGGTGGGGGCAGGAGCCGTAACGGCTACTTCATGCCTCTGGCCTTGTAGATGCGTTCCTTGGCGTTGTTTATCTCTTGGAACTTCTCTTCGGCGGCCTTCTTCACGTCGTCGCCCAGCGTGGCTACGCGGTCGGGATGGTGCTTCAGCGCCAGCCTGCGGTAGGCGGCGCGCACTTCGGCATCGGTGGCGTCGGGGGTGATTTCGAGTACCTTGTAGGCCGCGTCCAGACTGTTTTGCCGGAGGTTCAGCATCGACTCTACTTCTTGTGCCGACAGCCCCATGTATGTGGCTACCTTGCGCAGCGCGTCCACTTCCTTGTCGCACACATGCCCGTCGCTCTTGGCAATGGCTGCAAGGAAGTCCAGCAGCTGGAGGCGTTCCTCGTAGCTCAGGTTGGCGGCTATCTGTGCTCCGCAGTCGCGTATGGCCTGTTCGTAGGCATAAGGGTTCTGGGCATCCATGCGTTTGGCCTGCTCGAAGAGCTTCAGCAAGATATCCTGCCCTTCGGTCACGGCCTGCTCGCCGAAGCGTGTGCGCAGGAAGCGGCGCACGAACTCCATCTCGCTGTGCATGATGCGCCCGTCGGCCCGTATGATGTACGATGCCAGCACGAGCAGCGAGAACAGGAAACTGTTGCGCCTGCCGTAAGCGTTGTTTGTGGTGCTTTGATACTGTCCGCTTGCGTCCGGTGCGGAACGGCCCATGTCGAAAAGCGAGCCGAGGGCGAATCCCGCCAAGGCTCCCAAGGGGCCTGCGGCCATGAAGCCTATGATGCCCCCTATCCATTTGGTTGCTCCCATGTATTTTCTACTTTAGTTTGACATAAGGCTGATACGAACGGCGTGTCCGTGCCTTGTATATGAGGCCTTTGCGCGGAACGCGTTGCGTCCTTGCACGGAACGTGTTGCGAGCGTGCTCCGAACATGTTGCGTCCGCGTCCGGAACATGTTGCGCCCGCAGCCGGGTTATATCATGCTCATGTACGTTTGCAATATGCTTATGCAAAGATACGCATTCTTCCCGTGGAATGGCGCGGCGGGCACGATGTTTTTTGTGAGGAGGGGGTCAGTCCTCGTTCAGTTTCGTGGTTACTTCTTTGACGTAGGCGTTCAGGGGGATGGCTTTCACTTCGCTGCCGCATAGCAGGAAGAGCGTGTCGCCCACCTTGCCTATGGGCTTGCCATGCACCGTTTCGTTGTCGGTATAACGCACGGAGATGTCGGCCTGGCGCATTACGCTGCTATAGGTGTAGGCCCCGTAAATGTAAGCCCCGTAGAAGATGTAAAGCACCAGCACCAGCATGTGGCTCAGCGGCTTGTACCACCCTTTGTTCATCCAGTTGAGCGTCCACCGCTTGTACGACTTCGGGAAGTGCTGCTTCCATAGCTTATCTGCCACAAAGGTGAAGATTACCACCAGCAGCGATCCGAAGATGAACAGCAAGATGTTTGGGTCCTCGAACGGGGATATGAGGAAGTCGAACACGGACGCGTACTGGAAGATGTTGATGCCGAAGTAGTGGAACTTGAAGTAGTTGAACAACATGCCTGTCAGCACCATCAGCAGGTAGCCGATGGGCAAGATGCGTGGAAGTTCGCCCATCACCTTCTCGTAGCTTTCTTTCAGCGTGTCGTTGCCTGTGCTTGTATTCATGGGGTCAGTCCTCTATGCGTGTCACTTGCTTGATGTTCTGTATCTGCTTCAGGTTGTTGCAGATGGTGCGCACGTCGTCCACGTCGTGCACGTAGAGCTGTATGCGGCCCTCGAAGATGCCGTCGGTGGTCTCGATGTCCAGCTTGCGTATGTTGACGTTGAGCTGGCGGGAGATTACCTGGGTTACTTCGTTCAGCAGTCCCACAGCATCGATACCTTTTATATAGATGGTAACGAGGAAGCTCAGTTCCTTGTGCGTGTCCCACTGGGTGGCAATGATGCGGTTGCCGTAGCTGCTCTTGAGCTTGGCGGCCACGGGGCATTGGCGCTTGTGTATGATGACGCGGTTGTTCTCGTCTATGTATCCCAGTACGTCGTCGCCGGGGATGGGGTGGCAACAGTCGGCCATCACATAGTCCTTGGAGATGGTTTCCTCCGTGAGCTTCAGTATCTGCTTGGGGTTTATCTTTTCCGTTGAGGGAGAGGGGGACTGGTCGTCGGAGGCGGTGCCGTCTTTCTCGTTGTTGTCCTTGCCGGAGCCGAAGGAGAAGGTGAGCAGCTTTTTCCAGCTCTTGCCCTGCTTCTCCTTGAAGGCGTTTTTGTCGGCCTCGCCAAGTACCAGCTTGCCGTTGCCTATGGCTATGAGCAGCTCGTCGGAGGTGTGGAAGTTGTGCAGGCAGCGCAGCTTGTTGACCGCGGCCTCGTCGGGGCGGATGCCTTCGGCCTTGAAGAACTCGGCCAATGTCTCCTCGCCTTTCTTCTGGTAGGCCTTGGCTTCCTTGCGCAGGATGGCGGCTATCTTGACGCGGGCCTTGGCGGTGGTGACGAAGCTTTCCCACTCGGGTTGCACGCGTTGTGACTTGGAGGTGAGTATCTCCACCTGGTCGCCGCTCTGCAGCTTGTGGCTCATGGGCACGAGCTTGTGGTTTACCTTGGCTCCGATGCAATGGCAGCCTATGTCGGTGTGCAGGGAGAAGGCGAAGTCGAGCGCGGTGGCATTTTGCGGCAGCGTCTTGAGGTCGCCCTTGGGTGTGAAGACGAATATCTCGGAGGCGAAGAGCCCCAGCTTGATGTTGTCCAGGAAGTCGATGGCGTCGGGCTGCGGGTCGTCCAGTATCTCCTTGATGGTGTGGAGCCACTTCTCCAGCTCGCCCTCGTCCTCGCTGCCGCCGCCTTCCTTGTACTTCCAGTGGGCGGCGAAGCCCTGCTCGGCCACGTCGTCCATGCGCTGGCTGCGTATCTGTACCTCTATCCATTGGCCGTTGTTGGCCATGAGGGTGACGTGCAGGGCCTGGTAGCCGTTGCTCTTGGGGTGGCTCACCCAGTCGCGCAGGCGGTCGGGGTGGGGCTTGTATATCTTGGAGATGGCCACGTAGATGTCGAAGCAGTCGTTCAGCTCCTCGTCCATGTTGCGGGGGGTGAAGATGATGCGCACGGCCAGTATGTCGTATATCTCCTCGAAGGGCACGTGCTTGGTCTGTATCTTGTTCCAGATGGAGTAGATGGACTTGACGCGGGCCAGGATGTGGTACTTCAGCCCCATCTTGTCCAGCTCGACGCGTATGGGGGCGGTGAACTCTTGGAACACCTTGTCGCGTTCGGCGGCGGTGGCCTTGAGCTTGTCCTCTATGGCCTTGTATTCTTCGGGGTGTTCGTATTTGAAGCTGAGGTTCTCCAGCTCGGTCTTTATCTTGTTGAGGCCCAGTCGGTGGGCCAGGGGGGCGTAGATGTAGAGCGTCTCGCCGGCTATCTTGTACTGCTTGTTGGGGAGCATGGAGCCCAGGGTGCGCATGTTGTGCAGGCGGTCGGCTATCTTGATGAGGATGACGCGTATGTCATCGCTCATGGTGAGCAGCAGCTTCTTGAAGTTCTCGGCCTGGGCGGATGCCTTGTCGCCGAAGATGCCGCCCGATATCTTGGTGAGCCCGTCGACAATCTGGGCTATCTTGTGGCCGAAGATGTTCTCTATGTCCTCCACCGTGTAGTCGGTGTCCTCCACCACGTCGTGCAGCAGGGCGGCGCAGATGGAGGTGGAGCCCAGGCCTATCTCGTTGCACACTATCTTGGCCACGGCTATGGGGTGCATGATGTAGGGTTCGCCCGAGCGGCGCTTGATGCCGCGGTGCGCCTGGTTGGCGAAGTTGAATGCTTTGGTGATGATTTCCACCCGCTTGCGGTGCTTGGTGTGCAGGTAGTCATCGAGCAGTTCGTTGAAGGCTTGCTGTATCATGGCCTGTTCGGCCTGCTCCTTTTCCTTGAGGCTCAGTTGTTCTTCCATAGGTCGTTGTTTCCTTTCCACGGTCAGTTTGCGGCAAATTTAAGGGGTGCTCACTTCTTGTTGAATATCAGGTCGAGTCCTTGGTTGCGGTAGAACTCGAAGCGGGTGTCGCTGGATATGAGGGGCATCCGCTCGGTAATGGCGTGGGCGATGATGATGTGGTCCGAAGGGTCTTTGTGGCCTTGCGCCTCGTTGATGGTCAGGCGGGAATAGGTCTTCATGTGCTCCCTTTTCAGGGGGAGAATCTGGATGAAGAACTCGTCTTCAATCGCGTTGACCATTTCTTCTGCCGACCTCCACCGTTTGGAGCATAGGCCTTTATTGTTGTAAGCCACTATCAACTCGCGCACCGACTCGGCGCTGATGTTCAGCACCGTGTCCGGCTCCTCCAATATGGCTTTCACGTCGCAGCTCAACGAGTCGCGGTCTGTGGCTGCATATACGAAGATGTTTGTATCTATCAAGTACCTCATGGTTATAGCATGAACTTGGGGTCGTTGATGATGAAACACCCTTTCGATTTGCCAAAGGCTTCCCACGTCCTGTTGGTCTTCTTCTTGGGTTGTTGTTCTTTGGAACTTTCCGCCTGTTTTGTCTCTTGGGTGGTGGTTTCTTTCTTGTCTTTTTCCATGATGATTCCTCCTGTTTTGTAGGCTCTGTCGCAAAGTTACGAAAAGTATTGGAATGGCGTGCATGGGCGGACAAAAAAACACGGGGAGAGGCCGGGAGAGGCCAGTCATTGGTACACCCGCCTGTCATGCTGAGCGCAGCGAAGCATCTCCACAGGGGGCGTACATATAATAATGTAGAAGGGTCTCCCAAGGAGCATGTCCTCCGGGAGATCCTTCATTTCATTCAGGGTGACAGGGCGGCAGTCATGCCGACCAATTCTTCATTCTTCGTTCTTCATTCTTCATTTACCCAAGCGTCCCTTCTCCGCCGCCGGGCTCGGTGCCGCCGCCTTCCTCTTCTTCCTCCTCCTCATCCTCATCGTCGCCGGGGGTGGGGAGCTTGCCGGTCTCGAGGTACTTCAGGTAGGACTTGGTGCTGGGGAAGGTGAAGCCTTCGCTCACCACGCCCACGTTCTCGAACTGGAGGCCTTGCTCGATGCTGG
>CALUGY010000090.1 GCA_944320295.1 uncultured Bacteroides sp. | reverse complement strand
TCGCCCACCGTGGGTATGCCCACCATAAAAGACATCCTGCAAGAACTGGAAAAGCCAGGACGCGACCCGCGCGGCCCCATACGCATCTTCGAATTCGACCCGAACGTACGTACCATGGACGACCTGCACATCGGCATGGAACTGCCCGGCATCGTGACCAACATCACGGCCTTCGGTGCCTTCGTGGACATCGGCATCAAGGAGAACGGGTTGGTGCACCTCTCGCAACTGGCAGACCGCTACGTGTCCGACCCTGCCGAAGTAGTCTCCATCCACCAGCATGTACGTGTCAAGGTGATAGGCATCGACACGGAACGGAGACGCATCCAGCTGTCGATGAAAGGGATTCAACTTTGACATACTATTCTCCGGACATAAAGTTACCAAACATTGAACCAATATAATTAAAAACAGAACCCATATGGCTAAAGAAATAGAACCGAAACTTCAAACCATCGGAGTTTATCTTAAGAAATCCGACATTTTCCGCATCCCTGAATACCAAAGAGCCTATTCATGGGAGATATCCAATTGCGACAAGCTATGGCAAGACATCGAATCTTACATAGCCCAGGATGCCGAAGACCCCTATTTTTTCGGCACAATCATTATCGATTGCTCCAAGGAAGGTTATCTGAACTTAATCGACGGGCAACAGAGGACGACAACATTCCTGCTCCTTCTCAAAGCCATGCACCTGCGGATAACTGAAATTCTGCGAGACATGGCCGATACCGACGAGGCTGCCGGACTCAGGAGAAGCCTACAACAAAGTCTGGACTCCATATTCGAAATTTTATATCGTGCGGATGTAAGAAAACAGATTGAAATAGAAAAAGACTGGAGCAAAGCCAAGGGTATAAAAATTCTGGAGAATGTGTCCATCAATGAGCTTCACAAGGACGAACTGAAACATATAATCGAAGCCCGTACCTTTGCCGAAGCGGAGAAAACAGTTTACAAATTTCCCCGGAAGCAGAAGGACAACAAATACACCAATTTCTTCCGCAATTTCAAATCTTTCTACGAAAGGCTTCATGCTTACCAGGAATCGAACTTGGACGTATTGGCAAACGGGTTCCTGAACAAATGCCAAATCATAGAAATCAAAAGCTGGCAGATTGAGCAGGCCATCACGATGTTCAACTCCCTGAATTCCACAGGCATGCCGCTGTCCGATGCAGACATTATATCCGCGCATCTCTTTTCTCATGCACCCAACAGAACGGACTTCAAGGAAATATGGGAACCCATAATACGCCAGGCTGACGAACTGAGCCAAAAGAAGATTGTAAACATCGACAGCGTGCTTCAGCAATTCATGTATATAAACCGCTCCAAAGAGCATCAGTACGAAGAAGGCCAGCTGAACACACCGGGCGTAAGGAAGTATTACACCGTGCTCTATCCGTCGCTTTTGGAGAATCCGGTTGAACTGTGCGATAAATTCAACAGGATTCTGAATGTATGGAACAGGATTCAAGAGTATCCGATTACCAAACTACTGCTAAAGTTTAACGAGAACTTCAAGCTGTTCCTTATATCGTACCTTTTCAGGGTTCCGGAGGATGAACTGTCTGAGCAGAACGTCACGCCTGTCATGGAGTGCCTGCTTCGGTTGTTCGCGCTTCTCGAAGTCGGAGACTTCGGATTCTCTTCGCGTTACTTCAAGACCTTCCTTTTCAATGAGAATTTCAAGTTAGTCGACCCGACTTATCCGACAGAATCAATCATTGCGGACTTCGATGCCCATATCAGATCCACCTGGGAAAGAGAAGATGTAATGGCCGACCTTAAAGAGTATGACAAAAACATCCTGGTCTATCTCAATGAATACATCTATGCCAAAGAGCATGGATTGTCGTTCGATTTCATTCCCGACAAAGTCAATGTGGAACATATCATGCCTGCAAGCGGGCATAATATAGAATCTATCCGCACCGATGCCGGAATGACGAAAGAGGAATTTGACGACATGGTCAACCTGCTTGGAAACAAAATCCTGCTTGAAGAAGACATCAACAAACATATCGGGATGAACTGGTTCAAGACAAAGAAGGGAACGCATATACAAGACAAAAGAGGCTATATCGGCAGCCATTTCGGCATAGCGTCAGCCTTGTCTTCCTATCCGTCCGACCTATGGGGAAAGAAAGACATTGAATCCGCGAACCAGAAAGCTGCCGAGCGGATTTGCAATTTCATATTCAACGAACCGCAAGAGGCCAAGGAATAAAGAAAAGACATCAACAACACAAATTCATAGGTTTTACCCCATTTTTGGGGAGAACGACACGTTTTGTCGTCCGCTGCGGCCATCTTTACGGCAAAAACGAAGCAAGCTATGGGAAAACGATTGGAAGGCATCCAACGGATGCTGATCATAGTGAACAAACTTAAGGAGAGCCGTACAGGTATCCCCCAAAACGAATTGATCCGGCATGTGGCGCAATGCATGGAAATGCGCGGATATTCACCTGTAGACATCCGCACCTTAGAGCGCGACTTCAAGGAGATAGCCGAACTGTTTGGCATTGACATAGGACACAATAAGAAGCAAGGAGGTTATTACATAAAAGAACAGGACGGAATGTCGTTAGAACGGTACGAGCAATTGCTGCTGAACTTCGACCTGTTAAATGCAATAGAATCAGATACCGACCTATATTCCTATGTGTTGGCCGAACACCATCGGCCGATACACAGCGAATGGCTGCCCCCGTTGATAAGCGCCATTAAGAACAGGCATCCCATAGAGTTCCAATATCTGCTGGTACGGCATAACGACCAAGTGGAGGAAAAACGGGTTCAACCTTACTATCTGAAAGAATCCAACCAGCGATGGTACCTGCTGGCTTATGAGGGTGAGGTATTGAAAACTTTTGGAGTTGACCGTATCCGGCGGTTACAGGTGCTGGAGAACGAACATTTCCGCCGCGACCGACAAGTAGATGTGGATTCGCTTTTTCGTGACAGCTATGGCATCTGGAATCAAGCGGACATCCCGGTAGAAGACATCGAACTGCGCTACGACGCCCTCGATGGCAAGTTTTTGAAGTCCCTTCCCCTCCACTCCTCGCAAAAAGTCTTGGCCGACACGCCGGAAGAGTTCCGTATCGCCCTACGTCTGCGAATTACCAACGACTTTGTCATGGAATTGCTTTCGCGTAGCCGCTCATTAGAAGTGATTTCTCCACGACACTTACGCGAACGGATACGGAAAATATACGAAGACGCGTTGAAAAGGAATTCTTAGTGTAACAAAAATTGAATGTCTATGAAAACAAAAGCATTTTTCCGATTGGCGGCCCTATTAGCCATATCCATGTTACTCCCAGTAAACCTTTGCGGACAAGTACTTCACCGCTACGTAATAGAAGTGACGACCGAACCCTCGGAACTTGATTATAAGGCGGACAACCATCGTACCGCGTTCCAAGGACAGAGGAAAACAGTATATTATGAAATAATCTCCGCTGCTCCCCTCACCTTGGAACAATGCAACGACTCAATCAGACTGGGAAAAGCCAGACGGGTTCCCAATCCACATCGGACTAAAAAAACAGAATACGACCTATGGAACCGCAAAAACATGACAATGGACGGCGAAGAAGGCATTAACCCATGGGATGCCGAACAAACGGAATACGACCTAAAGTATGAGGATCCGGACCTTTACGATTTCATTGCCGACTGAAAATATGACAATATCCCCTCAATGAGTTTGTTTATCAATTTTAAATGAGTATCTTTGCCGTGTCGGGTGGTAGTGTCTGCCGGCAAAGATATATAATGGTTAATTGATGAAAGTGTAGCTTTTACCTTTGTCTTGAAGTCTGGTAAACTAAAAGTGAATGTAAGGTATGGCAATCGCGCTCATCACTTGTCTGTATATGCTTACTCTAAGCCATATACATTTCAAGTGTGGGGATATTGTCTATTTACATTCGGGTTTTACCAGAGCCTAAGACAAGATAGACAGTTGGACTCCACACTTTCTTTTTTGTGGTTTTGCCAAAGGGAGTCCGGGCGAGAAAAATAATGTAAAGGTATGAATGAAGCACAAACGAATTCTTCAACCATAGGCGTAAAGCCTGTTTTCCTCGGAGCGAGGAAAGTGAAAAAGGTTAGAATTGGTGTTCTGCCTGTTTTGTCGAAGAAAATAGCGGTGAAAAGGCATAATGGTTATTATTACATTTTATATGGCTTAGCCGTTTTGTTTGCCGCTTGTTGGTTAATGGCATTTTGTGATTTGATTGGCATTATATAAGGTGTGTTTAATACAAAAATAAATAAGAGGAGAAGATAAGTATGGCTCAAAATATGCATACAGAATGGGTAGAATGCCCATATTGCCGTAAAGTGATTCAGGCACCGAATGAACCGGATGTTACATTTTATTGTCCAGATTGTGGTAGAGAGTTAATAACTTATGATAAAGAAAAGATAAATGAAGCAATGGAAAAAGGTCATTCAAATGATGCATTATTTGTAACTGTAGCAGATGTGCCCCGGGAAGTAAAAAATGGAATTGGGGTGCTTTTCTGCTTAATCCACTTTGGGGGTTTTTTAATGGTGTATATTGGCCTTTTGGGGTTACATTAGCTTTCCTATTCCTATATATCATATCAGGTTTTAATGACGTTGTATATGTTGTAGGAGGCATTTCTAATTTTGTGATATCCATAAAGCTGGGTATTAATGGAAGCGAGTGGGCTTGGCGAGCAAAGTCATGGAATGATGTCCATAGATTTCTGATAGTGCAGAATAATTGGATGGTGGCAGCCTTGATATATGTTTTTGTCAGTCTATTTTTGTTTGCTCTTATTTCAGCTATGATGGTAGAAGCAAATCCTTCTTAATATAAATGGTCATGATGAAGAATTCTGGTAAGATAGTTGTATTTGGGGCAATTGTGATTGCTCTTTTTCTCATTATGAGCGTAAATTGGCATTCAGGAGTAGATTCAGATGTTCATAAAAAGCGTGAAGTATATGCAGTAGATAGTACTTGCATAGTGAGAAATGCATATGACAATCCAGTCAGCCTTCATGCTGGTGAAAAAGTTAAAATTATAGAGCATTTTTAATGATAGTAAAATTTTTTGTTTAAGTAATACAGAAGTATATTATATAACAGATTTGAAATCATTGAGAATATTTACAGAGCAGGACAGGGAGACTGAAAGTGAAGAATTATGGCGTGAAGCTATAAGATGAGGTGTGGAACAAGCACTTGAAAAAAGGTGATTTGAAAATTGACTATTAGAAATTTATTTTGTGTAAATGTTAGCAAATAGGATGTATTATTATGTATAGCTTAAATGAAAAAGACTTGTATATTCGATTAGAAACTACAAGAGAGAAATATAAACCAGAAAAAATAGATTTGTTATTCGTAGCAGAAGCACCGCCCAATAAGATAGAACGCTTCTTCTATTATGAAGATGTAAAAGAAGCGGATTATCTGTATTTAGGTATAATGAAAGCCTTGAGTGAAAAATTCTGTACGATGTCGATTAAGCAATTAAGGCAAATCAAAGGTGAAGTTCTTCTCTTGTTGAAACAATGTGGAATATTCTTGATGGATCTATGCTTTATGCCTTTGGCATATGCAAATCCTCCTATTGCAAAGTTACATAAAAATGACTTTATAAAGCGATTGGAACAAATGGATGGTATTGCCAAAGACAATACAAATATAATCCTTATAAAGACGAACGTTTATGATTGTTTATTTAAGGATTTAAAATTAAAAGGACATAAAGTGGTAGATAAAAGAATTCCTTTTCCAGCATGTGGCCAGCAACAAATATTCCAAAATTTGATGCATGAAGCTCTTTCTGAGATAAAATTCTTTTAAATAAAATAGATGTCATATCTCTGTTATATCTGCAAAGTTCTAATAAAAGAAGGTGGAAACTATGAACGAAATTACAAACTTTTTGGATGACTACTTGCGTAAGACAGGCAAGGAAAGCATTGGAACAGTTGAAGCTAACGCGCTCCTTGATAAAGCGGGTGTCTTGAAAGACAATCCCCAAAGGCCGGGACTTCCATTACGTAATAAGTTGCGCAATGGAGAATTGCCACATGCTTATCAAAAGGCAGGAAAAGGCTCTGAATGGATTATCCCGCATTCAACAGCAGAAAGACCTGCCGGAAAGGCGGGTGAAGTGAAAAAGGGAAATAGCTTTTTACAGCACGTAATGGAAAATATTTTGAAAAAGGACGATGAATGACTTAAATAACTAAGGAAGCAGCGTATATCGCCGCTTCCTTTCATAATAAAAAATAATTGCCCCGATGGCCACCACCATAAGCACGGTGCATACCAGCGAGCCTTCAAAGCCGAATCCACCACCATCGAGCAACGGGTTTCCAGACTGCTGCAGATGCAGGAGGCTTTTGCCAAAATCGTTCCCGCTCACGTTATAGCCCAGTACGGGGCCTTGAATCCAGTTCCAAAACCAATGCAGGACAATGGGGAACGTCAGATTGCGGGTATAGATGTACGATGCTCCCAGCAACATACCGGCCAACACAAGATTAAGGAACGGCAGGAACGTGAAGTCCGGATTGGACAAATGCATGGCCGAAAAGGCTAAAGACGAAAGGAACAACGCCAGAAAACGGTTGAATCCCCCATCGAGCAAACGGCTCAACACGAATCCACGCAGCATGAGTTCCTCGAACACTCCCACCAACAAATACAACGCCAATGTCTGCAACAAGGAGGAGGGTACGAAAGACACCGAATCCACTTCCACACAACCCAAGGCTAACGAAATGCCGAATCCCAGGCCATACAGCAGGGCCGCCACCAGGAAGCCCGCCCCGGCATCACGCCAACGGATACCAAGCCCCAACACAGCAAACGACTTCTTACGCAGGCGCAACACCAACATAGAAGCTACCAATGCAGCCACCAGCATCAACACCTCGGACAGCATCATTACCGACACGGTGGCATCCAGCTCGTCAACAGTAGCACGGAACACCACGCCAAGACAGAGCGACAGGAAGCCGACAAGAATCAACCACAACAGGAAAAACAACACCACGTCGAGTACCGCTTTTCCGGGTTCGATGAGTTTCTTATACCAGCAAGTATTCTCTTCCATATCAATAAAAGTCAGTTTGTTTTGTTAAGAATTAGCTGACAAGGTCACGACCCATTTACCGTTCCTCTTCCCGTTCTCCCGTTCCAACAACCCACGCTCTATCAAAGAAGGGGTCATCCGCTTGACAGTACGGAGTGATTTCCCTATGTGCTTGGCTATTTCCGTTTGAGTAGCTTCCGGATGAGCTTGGAGGAATTTAAGTAAGGCTATCTCATCCAAAGTGCAATTTAAAGTGCCATTTTGGCTCTTTGGAACGCTTGGTGTGGCACTTTGGAGGAACCCGATGTGCAATGCACGGTTATGTAGTTCGTTTTTCTCACCGAATAACAGATTTCTAAAGAACAGTTCCAAAAACTCTGTCGTGGCAGATACGCCTTTAGAATAATTATTATAGTTGGCCCTCACCAAGGCATTCCTGAAATACCACGAGTGCTTCTGAAATACACTATTGTCAAATACAAATCCGAACGTATGAAGATATTTCATGGTAAACACAGCAGTAGCGCGTGTGTTACCTTCTCCAAAAGGATGTATCTGCCAAATGCCAGAAACAAATTTGCAAATATGTTTTAGCGCTTGGCTGGCATCAAGCGACGGATAATCCACGCCTCTTTCTTGGGCGAAATCATAGTCGAGTGTCTGACGAATCAGCTCATGGTTCGAGTACAGCACAGTATCTCCGCCAAGAACCCATTCTTTCTTGGTGATATCATAGTCCCGTAATTTTCCGGCAAATTTATATAGGCCTTCAAACAACCGCCGATGAATAAGTATCAGATAGTCGGGTGTAAATGAGAAAGACTGCTCATAAAGTATCTCGGTGATTCGGGCAGAAACCTTGTCCGCCTCTTCTGTCCGTCCGGCTTCAAAGTCTTTCCTGTTTGCCTTTGACTGATAGTAACTATCAATCAAATGCTTTACCTCATCAATAGTAATATCTCCCTCGATATGTCGGCCTGCGGTTTGGAGCAGGTATTCCGAGGGTTTAAGGCCATCGACATCTTGTAATCCAATGGCCGTTTGCCAGGCCCGGGCTTTTTCACGGCTGTCCGGTTCGCCTTGCCGGATATATTTATCGAAATCGGTCATAGCATTTAACAGCAAGCTGTCAGGAAATATCAGCCTTATAATAACCTCTTTCTTTAAACTCCCTGTTCAGGTCGTATATGCACGTTTTATATTCATCGCAATTGTTCGAGATATAATACCGATGATCGTCCTCGTCATTATAACAAACCTTTATCACAAGACCCGACTTGCTTCGGAACTCCTTCTCCAAACTTTGGGGAGTGGAGTCGCCGGAAATAGATACCTCACACTCGCCACGAAAACTACGGATTTGGCCGAGGGTGGACTCCGACTCTATCGGCGTTATCGTTCCCCCGTCCCGTTTGGCTGCATCTGCGGTCTTGACAAGATAGAAACCGAGCCTCAGGTACGGGTAGTCCTCGTTAAAATACTCCTGTACCTTGCGCACGGTCATATCACCGGAAAGCGTAAGTGTGAAGCTTTGGCTCAAGCCGCGCGCACGTTCAGCCTCCCTGGCACGGACCAATTCCTGTTCCCGCTGTATCCGGGCCTGCTCCTCCTGTTCCATACGCTCCAATATCCTACGTTTGTATTCGTCAAGGACGGCATTGTTTATATCTTCAATTACTCCCCCTATACGGTATCCCACATAGTTCACGCAATTATTCAAAAGTTCTTTGTCCAAGCCATTAGGGAATGTCATCGTATAAGATATGCCCGTAGTTGTGTATTCCAGTTTCCCTGCAGCCTTGAACTGCGAGGCAAACTTCTCTGCCAACTCCTTGACCTGTTCAAGCGGAAGTTCCATGATCCGGAAGTAGCCGGTACATGACGTACCACCCGAGCCACTCTTTTCAAAACGGATGCCCACCGTCATAAGTTTGGTCTTGTCCTCGCTGAAGAAATAATTGGACCCTCCATATACACACTCCTCGGAAGCAACGATATTATTCAAAAGTCCTGAGACAGCCAGCTCGTCTTTGATGGCCTTGGCAGAAACACCGTTGAAGTCGATGCCCTCTTCGGGGTCTTCGGGAATCCCGGCATCGGTATATACGGCAAGCCCGGTTGATATGATACGCTTCGTGGCCCCGGCAATGCTGTCGGGCGTTGTGCTCTCCCCGTCAAGGGTAACAGAGAGCAACAGATAGTCCGGTGTCGCCTGGTAACGGTAGCCTTTGATAAGTTCCCGTGACTTAGGTGACTGGAACGGCTCATCGTGGCGGATGCGTTTCCCATAAATCGTGTAGACCAGATTGATGGTCTCGTCCTCGTCGTTCGGGCGCAGCACGATGCGGCTTTTGTAACGCAAGGTATCACTAGGTGCGAAATCGTGCATGATGTATTTACCATGGTCTTCACATTTGTAACTGAGGGCCTTCATGGCCTTCTTTATATTACCCATCCCCTTGTCCTGATCGGATCCAAGCACATTCTTCAATGCAGAAAAGATACTTCCCATACTTATTATGTCTTTACAATGTTCCTTCTATCGGTATCCCCGCAAAAAAGGAATACACGTGCAAAGGTATAAAAATGTTGTAAAAACGGAGCACCCTAAATCTTCTTTATGAACTTGGCAGGCACTCCGCCCACTACTGTACCGGCAGGCACGTCCTTCGTCACCACGGCACCGGCGGCAATGACGGCGTTGTCGCCGACAGTCACACCTTGCAGGATGGTGGAATTGGAGCCTACCCACACATTCCTGCCCAGCGTGATGGGCGCGGGATAGGTATGCTTGCGGTCGGCGGGCGCAAGGCCGTGGTTCAGCGTGGCGAATACCACGTTGTGGCCTATCTGGCACCCGTCGCCTATGGTCACGCCGCCATGGTCTTGGAAGTGGCAGCAAGCGTTGATGAACACGCCCTCGCCCACCGTGATGTTTTTCCCATAGTCGGTATAAAACGGGGGAAACACGCGCAACGACCGGGGCACTTCGTAGCCAAACAACTCGGAAAGCAACGCGCGCACCTCGTCGGGCGTGTGATAGGCGGCATTCAGGCGGAAGGTGACACGGCGCGCCTCGTCGCTCATCTCGTCCATAAAACGGTGAATCTCTTCCGTGTCGAGGGCAAGGCCCGTCTTCACATATTCTTTAAAGTCTTTTACTGTCATAACTCATCAATCATACCATGAAACGAATGTCGCAAAGATACGGCCTTCCGCCCGCGCGGCCATGACCGATAAGGGGGAAATATGTACCACTTTTACGGTTTGCGCGGGAAAGGGAGGCACAAAGCCGCACTTTCCTACGCCCAAAGTACGCACTAAGTTGGTTACCCACGGCCGTGGTTCGATATCCCCACCCTCGTGGTTCGATATTCCCACCCTGGTGGGACGATATACCCACGGCCGTGGGTAACCAATCGAAGTACGGAGGAAGCAAAAGGAAAGTACGGGAAACGGGAAAGCAAAGCCATACCTTTGCCACACGCAGGGCTACGGGGCATAGAGATAAAAGAAGTCAAAAAAAGGAGGCGCACTAACAAAGAACGGATTTTTTCCCTATCTTTGGAGACATGAAAAAAGCCCGCGCCCAACCGGACAGCAGGCTACCTAACCCCCAAAAACGAAATGCACATGATGAAGACTTTAAAGCTGTTAGTTGCGGCCATTGCCCTCGGGATAACACCCGGCATGCTGGCACAAACAATAAAGACGATATACGTGCCCAAAGGCGGCGCGCTGGCACAAATGGTGCCACAGGCCGAGGCCAACGAGATAACCCACCTGAAACTGAACGGGAAAATCAACGCCATAGACTTCCGGATGCTGCGCGACAGCTTCCCAAAACTGCGCATGCTCGACATCTCACAAGCCTCCATCGGCTTTTATGCCGGCAAGAAAGGCACGGGCACGCGCTTCCAAACTTACCCGGCAAACAACATCCCGGAATACGCATTTTGCACGGGTGCCGCCGACAGCACCTTCAGCGGGAAAGAGACGTTGCGCCGGATTATCCTGCCGAACGACATAAAAGGCATAGGGCGTGGGGCTTTCAGGGGCTGCAGCAACTTGCGGACATGCCAGATAACCAAGACCGAACCGCCCACGTTGCACGAAGACGCGCTGGCCGACACGCTGACAGCCATCTACGTGCCCGCCGGGAGCAGCGACAAATACCGCAACAAAAAAGGCTGGGAAAACTTCTCCATCATCGAGGGCGAAGCCACGAACGTCAGGGTGCGTATGCCCCGTGCGGGAAGCCTTGCCAGAGAGCTGTCGAAGCAAGGGGTTCAGCCCAAGGACATCAACTCCCTGAAAATAGACGGGGAACTGAATGATGAAGACTTCATACTGATACGCAACGACATGCCCAACCTGGTTTCGATAGACCTGCACGACTGCAAGGCCACCGCCATCCCTCCGTACGCCTTTACACAGAAGAAGTACCTCCTGACCATAAGGCTCCCCCAAGGACTGAAAACCATAGGACAACGTGCCTTTAGTGGCTGCACCCGGCTGTGCGGCACGCTGATGCTGCCCCCCACGGTGACGGCCATAGAGTATGGCGCCTTCATAGGTTGCGACAGGCTACGGCAGGTGGTTGCCACGGGCGACAAAATCACCACGATAGGCGACAAACTGTTCGGGGAAAAAGAAAGCCGGCTTGTCTATAAGCCGGCCATCTGAACAAAAGTGGTATCTGGTGCCTCCGTCAACTCCACATCCTTTCCCGCAACGACTTGATGTGGTCGGAAGTGATGTACTCGTCATACTCCATCATCTTGTCTATGATGCCGTTCGGGGTCAGCTCGATAATGCGGTTGGCCACCGTCTGGATAAACTCGTGGTCGTGCGACGCGAACAAGATGTTGCCCTTGTACGTCTTCAAGTTGTTGTTGAAGGCTTGGATGGACTCCAGGTCGAGATGGTTGGTGGGCGTGTCCAGAATGAGGCAGTTGGCGTTGCGTAGCTGCATGCGGGCTATCATGCACCGCATCTTCTCTCCTCCGGACAGCACGCTGGCTTTTTTCAGTACTTCCTCCCCGGAGAAAAGCATGCGTCCGAGGAATCCTTTCATATAGACTTCATTCCCTTCGCCGAATTGGCTCAGCCAGTCCACTAAGTTCAAGTCGGTATTGAAGAAGGCCGTATTGTCCAAGGGCAGATAGGCCGTAGTAATGGTGACACCCCAGTTGTAATGACCGGCGTCGGGCTTCATGTTCCCGTTGATGATTTCAAACAGGGCCGTCATGGCACGCGGGTCGTGCGACAGGAAGACTATCTTGTCGCCCTTCTCCACATTGAAGTTGACGTCACGGAAGAGCACCGTGCCATCGTCCAACGTCTTTGTCAGGCCGGCGACTTCCAATATCTGGTTGCCCGGCTCACGCTCAGGAGTGAAGATTATGCCGGGATACTTGCGTGACGAGGGCCTGATTTCTTCCACGTTCAGCTTCTCGAGCATCTTCTTGCGGCTTGTAGTCTGCTTGCTCTTGGCCACGTTGGCGCTGAAACGACGGATGAATTCTTCCAGCTCCTTGCGCTTCTCCTCGGCCTTGGCCTTCTGGTTTTGCTGTTGGCGCAATGCCAGCTGGCTGGACTCGTACCAGAAGCTGTAATTGCCCGCAAACAAATTTATCTTGCCGTAATCGATGTCCACCGTATGCGTGCACACCGAGTCCAAGAAGTGGCGGTCGTGGCTCACGACCAGCACCGTGTGCTCGAAGTTGGAGAGGTATTCTTCCAGCCACGTCACCGTGTCCATGTCCAAGTCGTTGGTCGGCTCGTCGAGCAACAGGTTGTCCGGATTGCCGAACAGGGCTTGTGCCAGCATGACCCGCACCTTCTCCTTGTTGTTCAGGTTGCCCATCAGTTGGTAGTGTTTATCTTCTTTGATGCCCAAACCGCTTAATAAGGTGGCGGCATCGCTTTCCGCATTCCAGCCGTCGAGTTCGGCAAACTTCTCTTCCAACTCGGAGACCTTCATGCCGTCCTCGTCCGTGAAGTCCTCTTTGGCATAAAGTGCCTCGCGCTGTTTCATGATGTCCCACAACACAGTATGCCCCATCAGCACGGTATCCATCACCGTGAAGCTGTCCCATTTGAAGTGGTCTTGACTCAATACGGACAAACGTTCGCCCGGACCCAAGGTTATCGCTCCTGTCGTGGGCTCCAATTCCCCCGAAATCGTCTTGAGGAACGTAGATTTCCCGGCACCGTTCGCCCCGATAATCCCATAGCAGTTGCCACTCGTGAACTTCAGATTCACGTCGTTGAACAAGACCCTTTTGCCAAACTGTACCGATACGTTAGAAACTGTAATCATGCTATATATATTGATATGTATTAAGTTTTAGGGGCGCAAAGATAGTGAAAGGTGAGTGCAGAGACAAGATGAAAGCGCAGTTTTCTATATCGGCTCTGCCGGACCACATCCTATCTTCGTGAAACAAAGATAGCCAAAATCCATGAAACGGCAGACAGAAATGCTGTCATTCTGACATAAATGCGCTATCTTTTCAGCGGATTACTGGAGAACCGCCATTTTGGCAAAGTTTTTGTATAGGTGGAAATGACTTTAAGTTATAGTTAAAAATGAAAGCAAAAACATCTAACCAGTATCATAACAAGGATAAGTATATGAATCCAAAAGGAAAAAGACTGCAGGAAGAAGAAATGACAGCGCAGGGGACCCCTGCTGAAGACCTGCATGAGGAAGCAGAAGAAAACGCTTTCCAAACAGAAGATGCAACGCAAGAGGAGGCCGAAAACATTGCAAACGAACTGGAAGAGGCCCGCAAACAAATAGAAGACCAGAAAGACAAGTTCCTGCGCCTGTCGGCTGAGTTTGACAACTACCGCAAACGCACCATGAAAGAAAAGGCCGAACTGATACTCAACGGCAGCGAGAAATGCATCAGTAGCATACTGCCTGTGGTGGACGACTTGGAACGCGCCTTGAAGAACATGGAGACCGCAACCGACGTGAGGGCCGTAAAGGAAGGCGTGGAACTGATATACAACAAGTTCATGACCGTTCTGGAACAAAACGGCGTAAAGGTCATCGAAACAAAAGAGAAGCCTCTCGATACGGACTACCACGAAGCCATCGCCGTAATCCCGGCACCTGCAGAAGAGTTGAAAGGCAAGATTCTGGACTGCGTGCAAACAGGATACTTGCTGAACGACAAAGTGATTCGCCACGCCAAGGTGGTTGTAGGGGAATAACCTAACTCATAGCTCACGAATCATGGAAAAAAGAGATTACTACGAAGTGCTGGGCGTTGACAAGAACGCGACTGCCGACGAAATCAAGAAAGCCTACCGCAAAAAAGCCATACAATATCACCCGGACAAGAACCCTGGAGACAAACAGGCCGAGGAGAAATTCAAAGAAGCAGCTGAAGCCTATGACGTGCTGAGTAACCCCGAAAAGCGTTCGCGCTACGACCAGTTCGGCCATGCCGGCGTGAGCGGCGCGGCAGGAAACGGTGGCCCGTTCGGAGGATTCAGCGGGGGAATGTCCATGGACGACATATTCTCCATGTTCGGCGACATATTCGGAGGGCACAGCGGAGGCTTCAGCGGATTCGGAGGTTTCGGCGGAGGCGGAGGCACCCAGCAGCGAAGATACCGTGGTTCGGACTTGCGCGTCAAGGTGAAGCTCAACCTGAAGGAGATTGCCACCGGCGTGGAAAAGAAGTTCAAGCTAAAGAAATACGTCACCTGCCAGCATTGCCACGGCACCGGGGCCGAGGGCAACGGAGGCACGGAAACCTGTCCCACCTGCAAGGGAAGCGGCACGGTGATACGCAACCAGCAAACCATACTGGGCACCATGCAGACCCGCACCACCTGTCCCACCTGCGGCGGCGAGGGCAAAGTCATAAAGAACAAGTGCAAGGAGTGCGCCGGCGAAGGCATCGTCTACGACGAGGAGGTGGTGACCGTCAAGATACCCAAAGGCGTGGCCGACGGCATGCAGCTCTCCATGAGCGGCAAGGGAAATGCCGGTAAGCACAACGGAGTCCCCGGCGACCTGCTAATCCTCATCGAAGAGGAGCCGGACAAGGAACTCATCCGCGACGAGAACGACCTGATATACAACTTGCTGCTCAGCTTCCCCACCGCCACCCTGGGCGGCGCGGTAGAGATACCCACCATAGACGGCAAGGTGAAAGTGAAGATAGAACCGGGCACACAGCCGGGCAAAGTGCTCCGCCTGAGGGGCAAGGGCCTGCCCAACGTCAACGGCTACGGCACGGGCGACCTGCTGGTCAACGTCAGCATCTACGTGCCCGAAACACTAAGCAAGGACGAGAAACGGACGATGGAAGAGCTGGAGAAGTCGGACAACTTCAAGCCCAACACCTCCATCAAAGAAAAGATATTCCGCAAGTTCAAGAACCTGTTCGACTAATCGGCAGGCAGGAAAACAGAAAACCGGAAGTCCCCCAAGGGCTTCCGGTTCTTTTTTTGTGCCTCAACGGATGAAGTTCGTCCTCACCCCCGGCTCCGGCTGGGGGAAGGAGATGCCCGCCCGCCGGCCCGCCTCGATGCACCGCAGGAGCCACGCCATGTTGCGGCCCAGCGTGCGCATCGTCTGCATGCCCTCCAAGTCCTGGCGCACTTCGTCGGGCGTGTTGCCATGCACCTGGTTCCAGTATTGCGACGAGACGACGGGCATCGAACTGATGGTCAGGTATTTGTTCAGTTGGTCGAAAGCGGCGGAAGCACCACCCCGGCGGCAACTGACCACCACTACCCCGGGCTTGCCGGCAAAGACGCCCCGGCGGTTGCCCGCATAAAAGGCGCGGTCCAGGAAGCTGGTAATGACCCCGCTGGCCGCCGCATAGTGCACGGGCGAACCGAACACGAAGCCGTCCGCCACGGCCGCCTTGTCGAGGAATTCGTTCACCAGGTCGTCGCGGAAGCAGGCCTTCTTCTCCGCACACACGCCGCAACCGATGCACCCGGCCAGGGGCTGCACGCCCAGCCACACCGTCTCCGTCTCCACACCCGCCTCGCGCAGCGTCGAGGCCACCTCTTCCAATGCCGTATGGGTGCAACCCGTCTTGTGCGGGCTGCCGTTCACTAAGAGTACTTTCATAATCAATCAGTTATCGATAAAGTTTAGCCGAAGCAAAGGTAAGCATTCCCCCGCATACTGGCAAGAGGATGCCGAGGTACCACCAAGAGCTCCCCGATGTGCCACCAAGGGCCTGCCTTTGTGCCGCCTCGACATAATATGAAAGGCTTATTAATAATATATAAAAGGCTTTTATAAGATGGATATAAGCCTTTTATAAGTTATATAAAAGCCTTATATTTGCATTATAAAAGGCTCATATAAGATGCCGAGGCGGCACAAAGGCAGGCCCTTGGTGGCACATCGGGGAGCTCTTGGCGGCACAAAGGCAGAGCCAAAATGGTGCAAAGGCCGTAACATCAACCTATAAACCATACAGTTATGTTCTACAAGAAAGGCAAACAGAAGATTGGGGGAAGCGTGAAATGGTTTCCCCGCGAAAAGGTGTTAAGCCAGTATCCCGCCACGACAAAAGACTTGGCGGCCGAAATCGCCCGGATGAGCACCGCCTCGCCCGGCGACGTGCAGCTGGTGCTGGCGTGCCTGCCCAAGGTGATGGCGCAGTTCATGAACGAAAGCCGGCCGGTGCACATCGACGGGCTGGGGTCGTTCTACTTCAAGCTCTCCTGCGCCGGGCGCGGGGTGGACTCGCCGGACGAGGTGGACCGCAGCCAGGTGAAGGCCGTGCGCGTGCAGTTCCTGCCCGAACGCCAGGGCCGGGGCAAGTTCACACGCCGCCCGCTGACGGAGAAGGTGACCCTGACGGAATGGGGGAAGTTGCAAGATAATGAAGGATGAAGAATGAAGAATGAAGAATTAAGCGTATCTTTGCCGACAAGTAACAGGGAGTGAAGCCATTCTTCATTCTCCGTTCATAATTCATCATTAAACTTATCAGTTATGAGCAACCAACGATACATGATGCGCGGCGTAAGCGCATCGAAAGAAGACGTTCACAACGCCATCAAGAACATCGACAAGGGCATCTTCCCGCGGGCTTTCTGCAAGATTATCCCCGACATACTGGGCGGAGACCCGGAGTATTGCAACATCATGCACGCCGACGGCGCGGGCACCAAGTCCTCGCTGGCCTACCTCTACTGGAAGG
>CALUGY010000089.1 GCA_944320295.1 uncultured Bacteroides sp. | reverse complement strand
TCAATGCAAAAATAAAAGCTTTTCGAAACCAGTTAAGAGGGGTGGCTGATGTAAAATTTTTCCTGTTCAGGCTGGCTATGCTATACGCTTAAAAGAAAACTTGCCAACTGGGAAAATCCGTTGAGCCAGCAAACGAATGCTATATAAACAACGATTCTGCATGATGAACGGACCAAAACAGCTCATTCATCACGCAGAATCATCATATAATTTCCATTGGATTTTAAGACTACCTCACTTTAATATAAAAGGTATTCCCATCCATTTACCATTATAACTTCTCCGGTTCAAGGTTATTGGCTTCTATATCCTTGAAATAACGGTAAGTACCCACTTTCAACTCTTCGGTAGCAGCATCGTCGCAAACGATAATGCCTTTTTCGTGCATTTGCAGGGCACTAATGGTCCACATTTGCATCACCGGACCTTCCACCGCATGATAAAGAGCACGAGCTTTGTTATGCCCGTTCACAATAATCATCACTTCCTTGGCAGAAAGCACGGTACCTACGCCCACAGTAAGTGCCGTTTTGGGAACCTTGTTCACATCGTTATCGAAGAAACGGGAATTAGCTATGATAGTGTCCGTAGTCAATGTTTTCTGACGGGTGCGGGAAGCCAAGGAAGAACCCGGCTCATTGAAGGCAATATGCCCATCAGGGCCAATGCCGCCCATGAAGAGGTCTATCCCACCATACGACTTGATTTTCTCCTCGTAACGTGCACATTCGGCATCAAGGTCAGGAGCGTTACCGTTCAATATATTGGTATTCTCCGGTTTGATGTCAATGTGGCTGAAAAAGTTATTCCACATAAATGAATAATAACTTTCAGGGTGTTCCTTGGGCAAGCCCACATATTCATCCATATTGAACGTCACTACATTCTGAAACGACACAAGGCCTTTCTTGTTCAGCTCTATCAGTTCTCTGTACATTCCCAGGGGCGAAGAGCCAGTAGGACATCCCAGTACAAAAGGCTTTTCCGGAGTAGGTTCAGCTTTCCTGATTTTGGCTGCCACATGATGGGCGGCCCACTTCGATACGGATTGATAATCCGGTTGAATGATTAGTCTCATTGCTATTAGTGTTTAGTTAATAAAAATATAAGTTAAGCTGTTTCAATCTTTAACGGCCGTCCGGTCTTTCTTCAGGCGGTCGGCCATGGCACGGGCCAAATTCTCACATTGCGTAAAAGTCAGTTCTTTCATGGCCTGCTTCATCTCCACAGGGTCACCCACCAGTTCGAGCTTGCTCTTTTCAGCAAATTCGGCCATACGTTTCACGGCGGCACCGGCCCAACAGAACGAACCAAAATAACCGAAGTAGCGTCCCTTGACTTCACGTACCAATATCTTGGACAACAGCGACTCCACTTCCGGGTATATCTGGTTGCTGTAAGTAGGACTACCCACAATGAGCCCGCGGTACTTGAAAATATCCATCAGGATGTATGACGGATTACTCTTGCTCACATTGTGCATCACGACGTTCTTTATACCTTGCGCCGACAGTTCCGCGGCAATGGCTTCAGCCATCTGCTCTGTGTTACCGTACATACTACCGTAGACAATCACCACGCCTTCTTCCGCATCGTAACGGCTCAAGCGGTCGTAGATACCTACCACCTTACTTATCTGTTCCGTCCACACAGGCCCGTGGGTAGAACAGATGGCCGTAATGGGAAGTCCGCCCAATTTGGCAAGTGCCTTCTGCACAGGATTGCCATACTTGCCCACTATATTGGAATAGTAACGCACCATCTCGTCCCAATACCTGTCGAGATTGATACGTGCGTCGATGAAACCTCCGTCAAGCGTGCCGAAGCAACCGAAAGCGTCACCCGAAAAGAGCACGCCGTCCGTCTCGTCAAAAGTCATCATCGTCTCAGGCCAATGCACCATGGGAGTTAGATAGAAGCGGAGTTTATGACGGCCAAGGTCAAGGAAATCGCCGTCCTTCACCTCATAACGTTCGCCCGTCACTCCATAAAAGCCTTCTATCATCCCGAAGGTCTGTTTGTTTCCCACAATTACCACGTCAGGATAGTGTTGCTTGATGAGACGGATAGAACCGGAATGATCCGGCTCCATATGGTTTATTATTAAATATTGTATAGGGCGGTCGCCTATGACGGCACGTATCTTGCGCAGATAAGTTTCGAAATAACAAATATCCACCGTGTCGACCAACGCCACAATGTCATCGTCTATCAGATAAGAATTGTAAGACACACCATAGGGCAACGGCCACATACCCTCGAACAGGTATTTGTTACGGTCGTTCACGCCCACGTAATGGATTTTTCCTTTCACCAGACTTTTTTGGGGATTTGCTGCCATATCCTTTTCTACTTTGTTGAATTAGTCCATGAATAACGGGACAAAAATACTTCTTTTTTCTCACATTTCATATTTCTTTCCCTGATATGCGTCACGCTCACGCATCCGACGCCTGAGGGCATTGGTAAATTCGTAGTTTTTCAGCCCCCAGTCGGGCGCAATGAGCAGTTCCTTGGGCGACTGCGAAAGGAAACGCTCCACCACGATGTCGGGCCGCAACCGCTCCACGTACTCCATCACGACCTCCATGTACTCCTCCACGCCGAACAGGTGGAAATCTTCCGGGCATTCGGCATACTCGCGGGCCATGCGTGTGCCGCGTATCAGTTGCAATTGATGAAGCTTCAGCGTGACCAGGGGAAGCGCGGAAATATCGGCCGCCTGTGCCACGATGTCGGCATGCGTCTCGCCCGGCAAGCCCAGTATCACGTGCCCGCCCGTCAAGATGCCACGTTCAGCCGTACGGTTCACAGCATCCACAGTATCAGCCCACAAGTGGCCACGGTTTATGCGGCGCAGCGTGGCATCGCGCGTACTTTCTATACCGTATTCTACCATGAGAAAGGTACGACGGTTCAATTCTGCAAGATAGTCCAGCAGGTCAGGCGGCATACAGTCGGGGCGAGTGCCTATCACCAGCCCCACCACATCGGGTACAGACAAGGCTTCCTCATACATGTGCACCAGCTTGGACAGCTCACCGTAGGTGTTCGTGTAGGCTTGGAAGTAGGCCAGGTACTTCATCTCCGGATATTTACGGGCAAAGAACCGCTTGCCCTCCTCCAACTGCTGCGCCACCGGCTTGTCGCCCCGGCAATAGTCGGGATTGAAGGTCTGGTTGTTGCAATACGTGCAACCGCCCCGTCCGCAACGCCCGTCGCGGTTGGGGCAAGTGAATCCCGCGTCCAGCGAAATCTTCTGCACCTTGAAGGGGAAGTAACGCTTCAGGAACGTGGGGAAGTCATAGTAAAGAGGTCTTTCGTCCATGGTCTCCATCTGTCTTGCAAGGGCAAATGTAAGGAAAGAGTTCCGATTTCCGGATACCACGGACAAAAGATTTGCATGCCGCGCGTCGCTTTCCGCCGGCCGCCTTGTCCTTGTTTTCCCCTAAACAGATATAGCATGTAGCTTTACTATATGAGACGGGCGGGATTCATTGTTTCCCGCCCGTCATGTGTGTTTATAGCACCGACACGCGCCCCATAAAGAGGATAGTGCCCGTACTTTTCTCCACCAGCAAGGCTAGGAATGGGCGTTCTACAAAGAAGTCCACCTGCTCAGGCTCAGGACGAGGAAGGGCTATTTCTCCGACAAGTCCTACACCCGTAACAGCCGCGGCCTCCGCTCCTTTCTCATCGATGCCGAAAGCGACTTCCTGCTGTACCATGCCCACATACAAGGACCGCGGTGAGATTTTGCTGAAATTTGCCTCGTCTTCCATAAAAGCCTGCTTCACACCTAATGCTTTTAATACCTCCATTAATCCGTTCTCGCTTTCCACCTTGAATTTGGGCAAGCGCAGGTTCATGTCCACCCCATAAAGTCCATTCTGCAAGGCATCCCACGTTGCCTTGTCGAGCGAAGATAGACATTCTTCCAGCGTGGTATCCTCGTCGGGCAAAAGTATCTGCAAGCTGTATGCCTCGTTGCCAAAGGGCAGCCGCGCAAGGCCGAAAGATTCACCTCTTGCGTAAGGAAAAAACTCCCGCATGTTCATCATTTGCGGATGCGACGTGCTGCCGTCGGCATTGCGGAAGTCGCCCTCCACGGTCTTGGCTGCATCGAAGGGAGTTTCCCACTCGCCCTTGAAGTACAGGGCATTCAGCAAAAGAACCTGCAAATCCTCAGGCGTTTTATCTAGGAACTTCGGGATAAGATTTTCCGTCTTATCTGCACACCACGCGTTGATGACATCGAGGGTAGACGGAGCGCGCATGTCCACAGTATATGCCTCGGCGGCGTAGTACTGCGCCAGCGTTGCCTGGTAGGTGTCAAGCACCGGAAATCCTTCGTTCGTCCAAACGGAGTTGGCCATGCGTACTATACTCCGTTTGTCCAGCCCGGCCAGCTTGGTGGCCAGCTTTTCGTTATAGCTGTTTATCTCGTCCATCGTGAGGCTGCCGAAACCCAGCGCGTCCAACAGTTCCTGCTTGGTCTGCCCTTCCGCCCCGTTAGCCAGCATGGAGAGAGCGAACGACGCGCTGAGCGGTGATACGAAGTTCTGGGGCCTGGCCGACACCGCCGGGGCGGCCTCCAACGCCTTAAACAAGCGGAAGGCAAAGTCGTTGCTCTGTGAAGCGGCACGCGTTTCGGTCTCGGTCAGTTGGATAGGCACAAATTCATTGTTCTCCCCATTGTTTACGCCAGACAGACCATCATCATTCTGGCAGGCTGCCAGAATAGTCATCATGGCAAGCCCTACTAATAACATCTTCTTTTTCATACATTCAAGGTTTAAAGTTGTCATCTATATACTGAAAAATAGAAGTTTTCTTTCTCGTAATTCCTTGAGTTGGTATTACCGCTGGGATTATCATATCGATACCCTTTTCCCGGCTCAAAGCTTCCCAAATAGAATAAGCCATTACAAGAGCCATCCCAACCCCAATTAATATGCAAATATCTAGAAGAAGTATCACGTTCACTCTGTACCTTCCAACCCTGGTTAGCAGGTTTTATCCAGGTAATCGTCCTTATTGTAAAACCATACTTCCCATCTACGACCCAGGCATGACCGGCTTTTTTTGTCTCACCATCTTCTGTATATTCACGTACACCTGATACAAACAACAGTTTCTCGCCAGCCAATGCTCCCCACAAGTTTTCATCATTATAGGCCATGATATTTGACACACCATATCCTAAAGTCAAAAAGGCATTTCTTGTATTAGTCATATATGTCTCTGTAGAAGCATCTAAAAGACCCTCTCCTTTGTATTCGCTTTTGCTTATTTCCCCCAATTGACGATGAAGCTGAGATATTGCCTCATGCGCTTCTGCCGTAGCCGTACAAGATTGTTTATAATGAACAATCTTATGTTGCTTCATAGCCTGCCAATTCAACGTCTGCGATTGTACAGAAGCACCCGAATAGGTAATAGCTATTTGAGAGGGGTAACAGAAATAAGACATGATTTGAGCCATTGCCGTATTTGCACATCCAGCCGCACCATTAGGAGCGTATTTGCCTTCTATACCTGTTTGCCCCCATTGCACTTCAATTTTTGGCTCCAAATATATTTTTGAAATCGTATCAATTTCCGTTCTATACTCCGTCAGCCCTATACCTCCACCTCCAATCGTTATCCCTCCAGAAGAAGAACGAGCATATTCTTTCGCCCAGTCCATGAAGTCCGAAAAGCCCTTATTTTCCGCATAGGACGAATCCCCTACACGATAAGTGCCTTTTTCCGTCACAGCCAAAAGGCCCGTAGTATTGGAGTTGGCAGAAACCACAGCAAAGCCCTTTTCATCCGCATAATTCACCACATACAGCAAGGTATCGCTTGTTCCGCTTGCCCGCGTTGAGGGGGCAAGCACAAATGATATGCCATCGCGGTCTACCGCCCTCCCTGCGGATGCTCGCGTGTTAGCAGGATCCAGCATTTTCGCAGCATCAACGGCTATCTGGATAGCCTCTTCCAAAGTTCTTGTTTCTTGCGAAACACTCATCCCCTCATACGTACCGTTTTCCAGAAATTCATCATTAGTGCAACCCACCAAACAAGCGAGTGACACAAAAAATAACGCTTTTCTCATGACAAAAACTTCTTGGTTACGCCGTAAAAATACTAAAAATATTTTTAAATGACAAAGAGAAAAAGGAAAAAACTTCATCCTTATGTTATCAAACACAGTCCGTTAGCTTATAAAGATTCGTATGAAACCCTCGCCGTCCCTGCCTGTTCCCTATCACATCTTTCCCCATAACATATACGCCCCATCTCCGCAACACGTCGGGAGCAAAACGCCTACAGGGACGGCTCTACAAGGGTGCCAAGCAGGAGACCGGCCTTTGTGTTAACAAACAAAAAACAGCACGAGAAAGGGTGTCTAAAAAAATGTTACGAGCACTTATCTGCAACACATTGCTTCGGGAATTGCGCAAGGGACGCGCCTCGGTTTAAACAGTATTTCATGATTAGCAACTCTTTTTACGCATAAAAAGTCCGTATAACCGGAGTGTGCACCGGAATAAATGCGTAGCTTTGCATACAACCTCATAAGAACAACTTAAAAACTTACCGAATACCATGGCAACAATAGCTCTCGACATCGGCGGCACCAAAATAGCCAGCGCCATTTACCTTCCCGACGGAAGCATGCTCTACAACCGCAAGCAGCTCTTGAAGGGTCGGACGGGGCACGAAGTGGGCAAGCTCGCCGCCGAAATCCTTGAAAAACTGCTGACCACCGCCCGCCGAAGCCGCATCCCCATAGAAGGCGTGGGTGTGTGCGTGCCGGGCATAGTATATTCGCAAACCAAACGCGTGTGGGCGCCCAACATCCCCGAATGGGAAAACTACCCGCTCTACGAAGATTTGCGACGAGTAACCCCAGAAGACATAGAAATCTACATAGACAGCGACCGTACGTGCTACATGTACGGCGAAATGTGGCAAGGCGCAGCCAAGGAATGCCATAGTGCCGTGTTCATCGCCGTAGGCACGGGCATCGGTGCAGGCATCATCATAGACGGGCACGTGCTGCACGGGGCAAGCGACATCATAGGAGCCACAGGCTGGATGGCCTTGCAGCCTCCCTACACCACAGAGTACGATGCGTGCGGATGTTTCGAATATTACGCTTCGGGCAACGGGATTGGTGCCCGGGCACGCGACGCCGTCCGCGCCGACAAAGCCTACAAGGGACGTCTGCGCCAAAAGCCCATTTGCCGCATCACCGCCCACGACGTGTTCAGCGCCTACAGGGAGAAAGACCCCATAGCCGTAAGCGTGCTGCACAAAGCCGTGGAAATGTGGGGCATGGGAGCCGCCAACATCGTCAGCCTGCTCAACCCGCAGAAGATCATATGGGGCGGAGGCGTGTTCGGACCTGCAAGCATGTTCATCGACGATATTTATAAGGAAGCGTGCAAATGGGCGCAACCGCTCAGCATAAAGCAAGTGGAGTTCGTGCCCACGCAGTTGTCCGGTAACGCCGGGCTTACAGGAGCCGCCTTCCTTGCCATTAAAAACCACTTGTACGAATAGGAGGAGAAAACTATGGGCAATTATCGGAAAAACTTGGTATTCACGGCAGCCTGCATCGGCATGTGCTTCTTCGGCGTATCGATGATTGCGCTCGGCTCGCTGCGCACTCAACTGGCCGCCGACCTGCAACTGACCGAATGGGAGTCCACGAGCCTGGTAGCCTTCCTGCCGCTGGGCATGCTGATAGGCTCGCTCGTGTTCGGCCCCATCGTGGACAAGTACGGACATAAAATCCTGCTTGTGCCAAGCTGCATACTCGTGCTGCTGGGCATGGAAGGCATTGCCTTTCTGAAAAGCATCCCGCTGCTACAACTCTCCATTGCCTGCATAGGTTTTGGAGGAGGCGTACTGAACGGCGAGACCAACGCATTGGTGGCCGACATATCTACAGAGGAGGAGAAAGGCTCGCGCCTGAGTTTCCTCGGCATGTTCTACGGCATAGGCGCGTTGTGTATCCCTACCCTGCTGACCGCCTTGGAACAGCACTTCACTTATCAGGAGGTATTGTTGGGTATCGGAGTCATCATGTTGGCAGGCATCTTGTACTGCATACCCGTACGCTTTCCAGCCCCCAAGCAGGCACAAGGATTCCCCATCAAAGAAGGGCTGGGACTGCTGAAGGAGAGCACCGTGTTGCTGTTCAGCATCATCCTGTTCTTCCAAAGCGGCATAGAGATGGCTTGCAACAACTGGTCTACCTCTTACTTCAAGGATGCCGCACAGATGCCCGAATCCGATGTCAAACTCATGCTGTCGTGCATGGTGGCCGGACTCACGGTGGCACGCCTTCTGCTGGTGGTACTGTTCAAAAAGATGAAGCCGGAAACCATACTCCCGTGGAGCCTCGTGCTCACGGCCCTGGGCTTCTGCATGATATTGTTCCTGCCGGGCTTCGCGTGGGGCGCCATAGGCATGACGATTATCGGAGCAGGCCTGGCCTCAACTTTCCCCGTGTCGTTCGGCATACTGGGCAACCGCTATGCCTCGCTGTCGGGAACGGTGTTCGGTGTGGCCTTGGTCATGGCCCTCATAGGACAGACGGTGATGAACGCCGTGCTGGGCGTTGTCTCCAAGGCTGTCGGAATCGAATTCTATCCCTACGTCATGATTGTCTCCTTAGGCATCATGTTCATCCTGTTCAAACGTTCACTTAAATAAATCTATTCGTTTAACTAAAAACAACAACAAATTATGTTAGCACTTGAATGGTTAAAGAATGCCCATGGCATTATGGACAAGCTGGAAGCTACACAGCTGGAGAACATTAAGAAAGCAGCCACCGTTATGGCCGACTCTATCGAGGCAGGCCGCTGGGTACACACGTTCGGTTGCGGTCACGCCACTATCCCCGTTGAGGAGATGTATCCGCGCATCGGAAGTTTCGTAGGTTTCCACCCGCTTTGCGAGTTGCCGTTGACCTTCTTCACGCAAATCATCGGCCAGATGGGTATCCACCAGTTCCTGTTCCTGGAAAGAGCTGAAGGTTACGGCCAGGAAATCATGAAGAACTACGACTTCGATTCCAAAGACTGCATCTGGATATTCTCTCACACCGGCATCAACGCCGTGAACATCGATGTGGCATTGGAAGCCAAGAAGCGTGGCATGAAAGTCATCGTTTACGGTTCCGCTGGCGAGACGGGCGACAAGCCCAGCCGTCACTCAAGCGGCAAAAACCTGTTCCAGATTGCCGACATCGTGGTTGACTCTTGCGTGCCTTTGGTAGATGCTTCCGTGCCCTTGAAGAACCACTTCGACAAGGTGGGCCCGTTGTCTACATTGAGCTTCGTGACCATGGTATGGATGACCATCACGACCGTGGCAGAGATTCTGGCCGACCGCGGTGTACATCTCTACATCCACCCGTCGCACAACGTGCCGGGCGACACGACTGCTCACGAGCGTCTGGATGCAGCCATCGCAGAATACCAACGCAAAGTCAAAAATCTGTAATAACACAATAAACAAGCCGTCGCCACACCGCATGTCCGGACGCTCAGTTGGCCGGAGTGCCGGGTAGAGGCGGGCAAACAAGGCCTGACAAACAGGCCGAAGCGAAATCATCATTTATGAATGCCAAGCGGCCTTCCCCGCCTGCCCCCACAGGCACGGGAAGGCCGCTTTCTTTCTACCCGCACCCCGATAACATGCCAAGCCGGATACGTTTTCAAGGCCATATATGACCGCCGCAAGCGCAACGTGTCGCGAGCGCGGACGCAACACGTTCCGAGCACACCCGCAACATGTTGCGCCCGCGCTCCGTACATGTTGCGGGAAAATACCCTAAAAAAGCCGCCCCGACGTTCGACATTCTCCATATAAATGCTATCTTTGCGCCACATTAAGTTATAACAACATCTAAAAATAAACACATACCACTATGACAAACTTGCTTTTATTCAACCTCTGGTTCATCCAGGGCTGGGAATGGGTCATTGTCGCGCTCGTCATCTTGCTGCTTTTCGGCGGAAAGAAAATCCCCGAACTGATGCGCGGGCTGGGCAAAGGCGTAAAGAGTTTCAAGGAAGGCGTAAACGAAGCCAAGGAAGAAATAAACAAAGCCAAAGAGGAAATAGACGAACCTGTGGCCAAGAAGTAACGGGGACAAGTGGCAGACAAGGAACTATCTTTCTGGGACCATCTGGACGAACTGCGGCGTGTATTGATACGCGTCCTGCTTGTGTGGTTTGTCTTGGCGGCGGGATACTTCGTGGCGATGCCTTACCTGTTCGACAACGTGATTCTGGCACCCTGCCGCAACGACTTCGTGTTCTATGAAGTGCTCCGCCAAATAGGGGACAGCCTGGGTCTGGAGGGCGACTTCTTTACCGAGGACTTCCACGTGAAGCTCATCAACATCAACCTGGCCGCCCCGTTCTTCATACACATCTCCACCGCCTTTTGGATGTCGGTCGTGACGGCCGTGCCCTACCTGTTTTACGAGATATGGCGCTTCATCCGTCCGGCACTCTATCCGCGCGAAATCCGCGGAGTGCGGAAGGCCTTGGCGTTGGGTACCGTCATGTTCTTCCTGGGCGTGTTGGTGGGCTACTTCATGGTCTACCCACTCACGTTGCGCTTCCTGTCCACCTACCAGTTGAGTGCGCTCATCGAGAACCAGATATCCCTCAACTCTTATATCAGCAACTTCATGATGCTGGTGCTGTGCATGGGGTTGTCGTTCGAACTGCCCTTGGTCACGTGGCTGCTCTCGCTGCTGGGATTGGTGCATAAGACGTTCCTCCGGCGTTACCGCCGCCACGCGTTTGTCATCATCGTTATCCTGGCAGCCGTCATCACCCCCACGGGCGACCCTTTTACCCTCTCTGTGGTAGCCATCCCGCTGTACCTGCTCTACGAGCTAAGCATTCTGATGGTAAAGGACAAGAAAGAAGAAGAGACCGACAGCGAAGAGGAAACGACCGATGGAGCCGACTGAAGCAAAGGAGTGTTATGGCCTGCTTCTCGCCGCATGCCAAGGTAAAGACGGACTCCGCCCTTTCACGGCTTATCGCCGGATGCGCGAAATGCTGGAACAGCTATGCCGCACGCAACTGGCCGGCAGCAGCCTACAAATGACCGACCTTGCCGCTCGCATCAACTTCGTGGCATCGCGCCTGGGGCTGAGCATTGCCGAACAGAACCGCCTACACACCTTCCGCCTGACGTCCAACGACATCCTGAACCATCGGAGCGAACCTCGGCCGGAGCAACTGTTGCGCGATGCCAAGACGCTGGCCTTCTTCGTAAAACGGCTGAGTAAGGAAGACATTCCGCCGGAGCTTTACCGCCTGTTGCCTCGTGCGGATGCCACATACATCGTTTCGCCCCCGGCCAAAGGGGGACATCTGCAACGGATGAGGGTCTCCTTGCTCTATGCCGATGACGCTTACTTGTACGTACGACCCCTCGACAGGCTTTCCGACAAGCCTCTGCGTGTGCGCTACAACGTGCCCCAAGTAAACGAGGAGTTTGCCGCGACATGCCGGGAACTATGGCGCAACGCCCAACTCAACCTGCTCGACATCGACGAGGACGAAAACGGGACACTCACCCCGTCGTTCATCATCCTCGAACCGGATTACCTGATAGACATCAGCACCCTGGCCGAGTGCTTCAAGGAGTATGGCCACCATCCGGCCAACTACCTGCTGGCACGCCTGCAACCCACAGGCAACACCCGTCCGCTGCTGCTTGGAAACATAGCCAACCTCTTCCTCGACGAGTGGATACACGCCGACGGAGAGCCCGACTACCTGGCCTGCATGAAGAAGGCGTTCCGCTCCTACCCCATCGAGCTGGCCGCCTGTACCGACCTGCGCGACATGCAAAAGGAATCGGAGTTTTTTGCCGACTGCAAACGACATTTCGAGAACCTACGCCAGACCGTCACCGAGACCTTCCACGCACCGGGCTACGACCTTGACAAGACCGACGCCGTGTTGGAACCGTCGTACATCTGCGAAGCCCTGGGACTGCAAGGCCGGTTGGACTACATGCAACGCGATATGTCATCCTTCATCGAAATGAAGTCGGGCAAAGCAGACGAGTACGCCATACGCGGCAAGGTCGAACCGAAAGAAAACAACCGTGTGCAGATGCTCCTCTATCAGGCGGTACTGCAATACTCCATGGGCAAAGACCACCACGAGGTTAAGCCCTACCTGTTATATACCCGCTACCCATTGCTTTACCCGGCACGTTCCTCTTGGTCCATGGTAAGGCGCGCTATCGATGTGCGCAACCGCATAGTAGCCACGGAATACGGCATCCAGCTACGCAACAGTCCCCAATATACGGCGCAAAAGTTAGAGGAAATCTGTCCCGAAACGCTGAACGAACGGTCGCTCGACAATGCGCTATGGCAACGCTACCTGGCTCCGGGCATCGCCGCCGTACACGACAGCATAAAACAGCTGTCACCCATAGAGGCACACTACTTTTACTCGCTCTACAATTTCATCACCAAGGAGCTGTACACATCAAAATCGGGAGACACGGCCTATGAAGGACATACAGGTGCGGCTTCACTATGGCTATCGTCGCTGGCGGAAAAGGTGGAGGCCGGAGAAATACTCTACGGTCTCCGCATACGCGACAACCACGCGGCAGACATACACAAGCCATACCTCGTGCTGAGCTGCCCACCTGCCCCGGAAGACGAGGGTATCCCCCTGCCGAACTTCAGGGAAGGCGATGCCGTGGTGCTGTATGAACGTAACGTGGAAACGGACAACGTGACGAACAAGATGGTCTTCAAGGGCAACATAGAACAGGCGTTCCCCCACGAACTGCGCATGCGACTGCGAGCCACCCAGCAAAACACCCATGTACTGCCCGCCGACAGCTGCTACGCCGTGGAGCACGACTATATGGACACCTCCTACCGGAGCATGTTTCAAGGCCTTTCCGCTTTCCTGTGGGCCACACAACGACGGCGTGACTTGCTACTCGGGCAACGTCCGCCGGAGTTCGACACTTCGCTCGATGCCGACATAGCCGCCTGCGCGGACAAGGACTTCGAACGTATCACCCTGAAGGCCCGTGCTGCCAAAGACTACTTCCTACTGATAGGGCCGCCGGGCACGGGGAAGACATCGCGTGCCCTGCGTAGCATGGTGGAAGATTGCCACTGCGAACGGAAGCAAATCCTGCTGTTGTCTTACACCAACCGTGCCGTGGACGAAATAAGCAAGACACTAGCCGCCATTACGCCCGCAGTAGACTTCATCCGCCTGGGCAGCGAGTTGGCCTGCGACGAGCGATACCGCCCGCATCTGATAGAAAACGTGCTGGAAGGATGCCCGAACCGCCGTGCCGTACAGGAACGCATAGCCCGCTGCCGCATCTTCGTAGGCACCGTGGCTACCGTCTCATCCAAACCGGAGTTGTTCCGGCTGAAGACCTTCGACGTGGCCATTGTGGACGAAGCGACGCAGATACTCGAACCGCAGTTGCTGGGACTGCTCTGCCTGTGCAACGAAGCGGGCGCGGATGCCATCGGCAAATTCATCCTGATTGGCGACCATAAACAACTGCCAGCCGTGGTGCTGCAACCGGAAGAGCAATCGGAAGTATATGAGGATGACCTGCGGGCCATCGGCCTGCGAAACCTGAAGGACTCGCTGTTCGAACGGCTGTATCGCACGGCCACGAAGCAGGAGGATTCCGGCCGTGCCTACGACATGCTTTGCCGCCAAGGGCGCATGAACGTAGAGGTGGCCGACTTCCCCAACCGGGCCTTCTACGAGGGACGGCTGCTCCCCGTGGGACTGCCCCACCAAAGCGGCAACCTGCCGCCGGCACCGGAACTGGACGGGTGCGAGTTTGCCCGGCTGCTCACGCGGCGCATGGCATTCATCCCCTCCGAAGCGGAACCTACCGGACAACCGGCCAAAATAAACCGCACGGAAGCCTCCATCGTGGCACGTCTGGCAACCGCCCTCTACTGGCAATACACCGGTACCACGGGCTTCGACGTGGCAACCACATTGGGTATCATCACACCTTACCGGAGCCAAATAGCCCTGATTAAAAGGGAACTGGCCGCCACAGGCATCGCACAGCTCAAAGACGTGATAGTGGACACGGTGGAACGCTTCCAAGGCAGCGAGCGCGACGTCATCATCTATTCGTTTTGCGTGAACCGCGCCTCCCAGCTACGTTTTTTGGCCAACCTGACGGAGGAAAACGGCGTACTGATAGACCGTAAGCTGAACGTGGCCCTGACCCGCGCGCGCAAGCAGATGTTCATTACCGGCGTGCCCGGCCTCTTGATGCAGAATCCCATCTACGCCCGACTGCTACAGGCTTGCGGGCAATAAAGCTGCCGGATAAACTCCTCACAAAACCTGCTTTCCGGGCAGACATATTGCAGCCGCAAGCGCAACACGTTGCGGGCGGGAGCGGAACATGTTCGGAGCACGGCCGCAACACGTTCGAAGCACGCTCCGTACACGTTGCAAACAAACGCCTAAAACACAAAGGATTACAAGAAAATAGAGATGCGGTCAATCTGCCAAACACAGCGGCAAGATATCCTCCGCCTTATCCACGATATAGGCAGGTGCGAACTCTTCTAATTCAGCACGTGGACGGAATCCCCACGTCACGCCGCAGACCGTCACGCCTGCATTACGGGCCGTCTGCATGTCCACACCGGAATCACCCACATACAGCACGTCCTGTTTTTCCACACCTGTCACTTCCAGGATGTCGAACACCACGGCCGGATCGGGCTTGACGTTCACACCTTCACGCTGGCCGAAGACGGCTGCAAAACGGATATCCCCGAAATAATGGCCTATCAGCTTCGTCGTGGCTTCCTGATACTTGTTAGAAGCTACCGCCAGCTGCACGCCCGCCTGTTGCAAACCGTGCAGCAAAAACACGATACCCGGATAGGGACGGCTCTTGTCGGCATTATGCTGATTATAGTAAGGGATGAACTCACGGCGCACACGAAGCACGTTCTCCTCCGTCTTCTCCCCTTCGGGCAAAGCGCGCTCAAAGAGTTTGTTGATTCCATTGCCCACCATGAAATTGTAAGAAGCCTCATCGTGCTGCGGGTAACCCAATGCGGACAAGGCGTGATTGGTACTCGCTGCCAAATCGGCAATGGTGTTGAGCAACGTACCATCCAAGTCGAATATAGCCAACTTCTTCATCGTAAACTGTTTTGGTTAGTGCATGCCAAGGCGCCGGTAGCCTCCAAGCACGCGGGAAAACGCGTTATTTGAGCCGCAAAGATACGACATAAGCAGATTCTTCGTATCTTTGCCGCCTCAATTAAAGTTAAGATAGGTATGAGTTACAATTTGTTGAAAGGAAAGAAAGGCGTCATCTTCGGTGCGCTGAACGAACAATCCATTGCTTGGAAAGTAGCCGAGAAGGCTGTAGAAGAAGGCGCGACCATCACGCTCTCCAACACGCCCGTGGCCGTGCGCATGGGCGAAGTGTCGGCCTTGGCCGAAAAACTGAACTGCGAAGTGATTCCCGCCGACGCAACCAGCGTGGCCGACCTGGAGCAGGTGTTCAAACGTTCCATGGAGGTGCTGGGCGGACAGGTGGACTTCATCCTGCACTCCATCGGCATGTCGCCCAACGTGCGCAAGAAACGCACCTACGACGACCTGGACTACGACATGCTGGACAAGACGCTGGACATATCGGCCATTTCCTTCCATAAGATGATACAGACAGCCAAGAAGCTGAACGCAGTAGCCGAGTACGGTTCCATTCTGGCCTTGAGCTATGTGGCCGCCCAGCGCACATTCTACGGCTATAACGACATGGCCGATGCCAAAGCCCTGCTCGAATCCATAGCACGCAGCTTCGGCTACATCTACGGTCGCGAACACCACGTGCGTATCAACACCATTTCACAATCACCCACCATGACTACAGCCGGTTCCGGCGTAAAGGGGATGGACAAGCTGTTCGACTTCGCCAACCGCATGTCTCCCCTGGGCAACGCCTCGGCCGACGAGTGTGCCGACTACTGCATCATGATGTTCTCCGACCTGACGCGCAAGGTCACCATGCAGAACCTCTACCACGACGGCGGTTTCTCCAGCGTGGGCATGAGCCTCCGTGCCATGAACACCTATCAGAAGGGACTGGAGGAATACATGGACGAAAACGGTAACATTATCTACGGATAAACGGCAAACACCAGGGAACGATGGACCATGTAGAACCTGCTCTATACCTGCTGCCCGTGACGTTGGGCGACACGCCCATAGATGCCGTACTGCCTGCCCGTAACAAAGAAATGATAGCGGGCATACGCCACTTCATTGTGGAAGACGTACGCTCGGCACGACGTTTCCTGAAAAAGGTGGACAAAAACACGGACATAGATGCGCTGACGTTCTACACGCTGAACAAGCATACATCGCCCGAAGACATCAGCGGCTACCTGCAACCGCTTGCCGAGGGACAGCCCATGGGCGTCATCTCGGAAGCCGGTTGCCCTGCCGTAGCCGACCCCGGTGCCGACGTAGTGGCCATAGCCCAGCGCAAGCAATTACGCGTGATTCCACTCGTAGGACCATCTTCCATTATATTGTCTGTCATGGCTTCAGGGTTCAACGGGCAAAGCTTCGCCTTCAACGGCTATTTGCCTATCGAAGCGGACGAACGTGCCAAGAAACTGAAACTGCTGGAACAGCGGGCATATAATGAACACCAAACGCAGCTGTTCATAGAAACGCCCTACCGTAATAACAAGATGGTGGAAGACATTATCCGTTGTTGCCGCCCACAAACCAAACTCTGCATTGCGGCCAACATTACTTGCCCCGATGAATATATCCGCACGAAAAGCATACAGGCTTGGAAAGGGCACGTGCCCGACCTCTCTAAGATTCCGTGTATCTTTCTTCTGTATCGATAATGGCTGAAAGGTGGCTGTACTCATGCTCGAACAAGCGGGAAAAATAGCCACGTCCCAAATTTGCCTCTATTTGCCAGGCCGGCCATGGTTTGCCTCCCTCCAAACGGGGAAGGCATAAACAACTTTCATCCACAGGCAGCGTAAAAAGATAAACCAAACGGCAGGCTTGTTTCCCTTGATAATGATACGCCAAGTTGAAACGCAGCTTCTCCAACGGGGCTTGCGGCCAAACCTGTTTCAAGATTCTCCGCGCTCCTTGTGTCACTTTCTCGCCATAAAACAGGAAGTCTTCTGCAAGCACATCCACACGCCCGGCATCAAAAGTACTGTTATGAGGACGAGGATGCAAATGCAACATACCTTCTATTGTCAAAGCTATCCGGACTATTGGATACATCAACCGGGAACTACAGTCCGACGATGCAACGGTCAAAGCGGAACGTCCTTTCACATGTCCCCTTGCATCCACTACCGGAACAAAAGCCTCATTCTCCATTTTTTTATTGAAATATGAGATAAGCAAGAGATTAAGTACGAAAGCGACAGACAAGACCAAAGGAGGCATGGCAGAGAACAAGAGGACATGCGCCATTTCGTCCAGGCCGCCCGGTAACAAGCAAACCACAAGAAGTAAATGCAATATTCCTACAGAAAGTATAACACGTGCCGATACGACACTCGCTTCTATGCCTTGCACAAAACGACTCAAACAGCATCCATCCCGCTTCCGGATATACAAATAACTCAACATACCCCTATAACCGGTAAGTATGGCAAGCGACGGAAACATAGCCGTCATCTCTATCAGGAAAGGAAAAGCGAAAGTAGCAGGGAACAATGAAGGAAAGAACAAAAAAACGGCAAACAGCACAAAGAGCAGTAACGTCGAACCAGCCAATAAAAGCTTAGGTAAACCGCCCCGACGTACAAAAAGCAGAAGCATTCCGGTAGCCATTCCAACCAACAGGGAAACATGTATGTTCACCACAAGCGAAAGAGCCGATGCCACAATAGCCGGGAGGATTCCTTCCGACATATTGAACTTAGACGGTAATATCTTTCGACAGGTATTCATCGCGGTATTCCCATTCTTCGTACATTCATGCCATGATAACAGATAATGCAACCAAAAGGTTCACCGGTAAACATGAGAAAAAAGAAGAAACACGTGAAATAAAAATTGAAAAGCACTTGCATTAACGATGCAAGTGCCGCATTGCTTTCTCCGCATGATAAGATGAACGCACCAAAGGACCGCTTTCCACTTGAGTAAAACCTTTCTGCAACGCAATTTGCTTATAGATGGCAAACTGTTCTGGCGTCACATATTCAGCAACCGGATAATGGCGGTGCGACGGTTGCAAGTACTGCCCGATGGTCAGTATCTGACAACCGACCTCCCGCACATCGTCCATCAGTTCTTCCATCTCTTGTGGGGTCTCTCCCAACCCTACCATAACACCAGTCTTGCACACCATGCCGCTGGAAGCTATGTGACGTAACACATCCAAGCTCATATCATAACGGGCTGTACTCCGCACCAATGGAGTGATGCGGCAAACCGTCTCCATGTTATGCCCTATGATGTCCGGAGATACTTCGACTATCCTATCCAGCAAGTCCATACGCCCTTGAAAGTCCGGAATCAGTACCTCTATCGTCGTGCCGGGATTCATGTTTTTTATCTCTTGTATGGTCTGTGCCCAATGTCCCGCGCCCAAATCCGGCAGGTCGTCACGGTCTACAGAAGTCACCACTACGTGCGAAAGCTTCATCAGGGACACAGAGCGGGCCACGTGCTTGGGTTCTTCCTCGTCAAGCGGCAAAGGTTTGCCCGTCCTCGTGTTACAGAACTTGCAACTCCGCGTACAAACATCCCCACCAATCATAAAGGTTGCAGTACCCTTCCCCCAGCATTCGCTCATGTTAGGACAACGGCCGCTACTGCAAATGGTGTGCAGACAATGCGCCTCTACAATACGCTTCGTTTCGCTATACCTTTCATTGGAAGCGATGCTGATTTTAAGCCAGTCCGGCTTACGCACCCTGTCTGCCATGATGTTTGAGTTGTTCTATTTCAAGTGTTCGTTGAAGAAGTTCGTCAAGCGAGTATATAAGTGCATACGCGTATTACCACCATAAATGCCATGGTTACGGTTGGTATAAATCTGCATGTCAAACTGCTTGCCCAGTTGTACCAAATGCTCGGCATATTCGGCACAATTCTGATAGTGCACGTTGTCATCTGCCAAGCCATGCACCAACAGCAAGTCACCACTCAATTGACCGGCACGCGCAAAAGCTGATGCAGCCTTGTAGCCGTCCGCATTCTCTTGGGGTGTACGCATGAAACGTTCACCATAGATTGTATCATAATACTTCCAGTCGGTAACTGCGGCCACCGCTGCTCCAGCCCGGAATACGGGCGTGCCTTCGCTCATGCTCATCAGCGTCATATAACCACCGAAGCTCCAGCCCCATATGCCTATACGGTCTTTGTCCACATAAGGTTGCATGCCCATATAGATTGCAGCCTCCACTTGATCGTGCGCCTCTTTCACACCTAAGCTAAGATACGTACACTTCTCGAAATCTACACCACGGCCTCCCGTGCCACGTCCATCCACACAAACCACAACATAACCCTGCGAAGCCATATACGTCTCCCACGAAATGCTGAAACGGTCAAGTACTTCCTGCGAACCCGGTCCGCTATATTGATACATGAGTACTGGGTATTTCTTCGAAGCCGAGAAACCGGAAGGCTTCATTATCCAGCCGTTAAGTTCCGTCCCATCTGATGTCCGGAAGGTAAAGAACTCTTTCACCGGTATATCGTATGCCGCAAGTTTTTGCTTCAAAGCCGCATTGTCCACAAGTGTAGCCAACTGCTTGCCGGTATTGTCATGAAGGGTGAAAAGCATGGGAGTATCCAGATTCGTATAGCAGTTCATGTAATACTTCATATCCGTGCCGAACGTAGCAGTATTCATACCTGCCTGTGCAGAGAGCTTCGTCACCTTCCCTTTCCGGTCCGCCTTATAGACAGCCTGGCGCAAAGGACTTTCTTCATTGCTGGTGTAGTAAAGGACATCCCCAACTGCATCGTAACCCAAAAAGTCTTTAACCTCATACTCCCCATGAGTCACTTGCCTTACAAGCGTTCCGTTCATGTTGTACCAATAAAGGTGGTTGTAACCGCTGCGCTCGCTGACAAAGCTGAAGTTCGAAGGATAGAACACGATATTGTCGAACACAGACTCTTTGATGTAGGTATCTGTCTCGTCGCGCAGCACTAACTTGCACACGGTGCTACGCGGGTCGGCAAAATAGAGGTCAAAGCGGTTCTGGTGGCGATTTAGTGTCATGATGGCCAACTTGTTGGGGTCTTTCGTAAAACGTATACGGGGAATATAGCCATCTTTATCAAGAGGGACATCTATTTGCCGCGTGACTTTCGTCTTGATATCGAACGTGTGCACAGAAACTTTGGAGTTGGCTTCTCCCGTCTTGGGATACTTATAAGTATATTCGCCAGGATACTTGTCGTAAGCGGACATGCGGGGCATGTCGCCGGCATACAATGGGAAAGAATAAGAAGCCACTTGCAATTCGTCCCAACGCACATAGGCCAACATTTTGCTGTCCGCACTAAACTCCAAGGCACGGTTATAGGCAAACTCCTCCTCGTACACCCAATCGGGAATGCCGTTCAACACCTCGTTCCTTTTCCCGTCTGTGGTAACCTGGCTCTCGCTATTACCATACAGCAACTTGACAAGGAAGATATTATTGTCGCGCACGAATGCCACCAGATTACCGTCCGGCGAGAACACCGGTGCTTGCTGTGGCCCACCGTCGGAAAGGCGTTCCACAGCGTTGTTAATCTTGCCCTCCAGGCTCCGCCTCAAGCTATATAGATAGTAGACCGCCGTGTATGAGCGACGATATATGGGTGTAGTCTCGGTCGCTATAAGCAGCTTGCTCCCATCGGGCGAGAAACTGTAACTGTCGAACGTGTCGAACGGACAATCGCGGGCCGTCGTTGCGTCGAACAAGACTTCCACCTGCTTTCCCGTCTTAAAGGAATACTTGATGATTTGCGTACCGGAAGCGTCCATCTGCGCATAATGCTCCGCATCCCCGGGAATGGGAGTCATCTCATAAACACTTTCGGAACGGAATGCCCCGGATACTATTTCCTCTAACTGGATGGCTTTCTTGCCTTGGGAAAATCCGGCCAAAGCGCAAAAGCAGAAAAGGACAACAACACTTATCTGTTTCATATACCTATTTAAACTATCGGGGCAAAGGTAGGAAATAATTAATAAATAATATTGAACTTGCAGGCGTTTTGCGACAAAACCCCTATTTTTGCACGCACAAATAGCAGTCTGTCAGGACTGCACAACATTATCAAGTATCATTTAAGAGACAACATTATGGTAAAGCACATTGTGTTATTCAAGTTGAAAGACGAAGCGCCGGCTGAACAAAAGCTGGCCGCCATGAACAATTTCAAGAAAGCCATCGAGGCGCTGCCTGCCAAGATATCCGTAATAAGAAAAGTGGAAGTGGGCCTGAACATCAATCCGGGGGAAACCTGGAGCATTGCGCTTTACAGCGAGTTCGACACGCTGGACGATGTGAAATTCTACGCCACCCATCCCGACCACGTGGCAGCTGGCGCCCTGTTGGCCGAGGTGAAGGAAAGCCGCGCGTGTGTGGACTATGAAGTCTGAAATCCCCACCCATTCACCTTATTAAAACATATCACGTGAAGAAACTACTCATTTCTTTCGTAGGGTTGTTCGTGACCCTATGCGTACAGGCCCAGATACAAGAACCCGTAAAATTCACTACGGAGCTGAAGCAACTGTCGGACAGCGAAGTGGAAATCGTATTCAACGCCGCCATCGACCCGGGCTGGCACGTGTATTCCACCGAACTTGGCGACGGCGGACCCATATCGGCCACCTTCAACGTGGAAAGCATGGAAGGCATAGAGCCGGAGGGCAAACTGACGCCGGCCGGACAGGAAATCGCCGCCTTCGACAAGGTGTTCGAAATGAACGTGCGCTATTTCGAGCGTACGGCCCGCTTCGTGCAGCGGCTGAAAATCACCGCAAAGGAGTATCACATCACAGGTTATCTGGAATACGGGGCATGCAACGACGAGAATTGCCTGCCTCCGTCGCAGGCACCGTTCGAGTTCGGCAACGCGGGCAAGGAGACTGTCGGCGCAAACGCTCCAGAGGTGCCTGCCAAGAATATGAACATAATAGGAGGAGAAGACGGGCCCACCTCCATACTGGTAACTGACAAGGCCGACTACTGGCAGCCAGTCATCCAAGAACTGAAGGCTCATGGCGAGGCCGTGCACGACGCGGATACCTCGTGGCTGTACATCTTCGGTGCCGGATTTGTTGGCGGACTGCTGGCACTCGTCATGCCGTGCATCTGGCCCATCATCCCAATGACTGTCAGCTTCTTCTTGAAGCGCAACAAAGACAAGAAGAAAGGCATACGCGACGCGTGGACCTACGGCGCGTCCATCGTCGTGATATACGTCACGCTGGGCGTAGTCTTCTCGGCCCTGTTCGGTGCCAATGCGTTGAACGCCCTGTCCACCAACGCCGTGTTCAACATCTTCTTCTTCCTGATGCTCGTGGTGTTCGCAGCCTCGTTCTTCGGGGCATTCGAGCTGACCCTCCCGTCCAAGTGGAGCAACGCGGTGGACAGCAAGGCGGGCAACACCACAGGACTGCTCAGCATCTTCCTCATGGCATTCACCCTTGCGCTGGTGTCGTTCTCGTGCACGGGCCCCATCATCGGACTACTGCTGGTGGAAGTATCCACCACGGGAGGCTGGCTGGCTCCGGCCATCGGCATGTTGGGCTTCGCCATTGCCTTGGCCCTGCCGTTCACGCTGTTCGCCATGTTTCCGTCGTGGCTCAAATCGTTGCCCAAGTCCGGCGGGTGGATGAACGTGGTCAAGGTGACGCTCGGTTTCTTGGAACTGGCATTCGCCCTGAAGTTCCTCTCCGTGGCCGACCTGGCCTACGGCTGGCACATATTGGACCGCGAAGCATTCCTCTCCCTCTGGATTGTCATCTTCGCCCTGCTGGGCTTCTACCTGCTGGGAAAAATCCGCTTCCCGCATGACGACGACACCCCGAAGGTGGGCGTGACGCGCTTCTTCCTCGCCCTGGCCTCGCTGGCATTTGCCGTCTACATGATACCGGGGCTGTGGGGTGCACCTCTGAAAGCTGTCAGCGCATTCGCCCCGCCCTTGAACACGCAGGACTTCAACCTCTACACCAAGGAGGTACGTGCGCAGTTCGATGACTATGACGCGGGCATGGACTATGCGCGCCGACAGGGCAAACCCGTCATGATAGACTTCACCGGCTACGGCTGCGTAAACTGCCGCAAGATGGAGCTGGCCGTGTGGACCGACCCCAAGGTGAGCAGCCTGATAAACGACGACTATGTGCTCATCACCCTGCACGTGGACGACAAGACGCCCCTACCCCAACCCGTCAAAATCACGGAGGACGGCAAGCAGCGCACCCTGCGCACCGTGGGCGACAAGTGGAGCTACCTGCAACGCGTGAAGTTCGGTGCCAACGCCCAACCCTACTACGTGTTGCTGGACAACGAGGGCAAGCCGCTGAACAAGTCGTATTCGTACAACGAGAACATCGAGAAGTACGTGGAATTCCTGCAAACAGGACTGGACAATTATCGCAAATAACACCCGCTCCACCGCCCTTTCACAGGGCCTGAGAGCCGAACATATTGCGCCCGCAAGCCGGACATGTTCCGCTTGCGGGCGCAACGTGTTCGGAGTACGGTCGCAACACGTTCGGAGCACGGCCGCAACGCGTTGCGAGGAAAGGGCGGAAATGGTCCAAATTCTACGGCGACAAATGAGCAAACAAAAGGCGACCTGCGAAGTGTGCCAAGTCAGTCGATTTGCGTATATTTGTAAGCACGAATCGTAATTCAAACACACATACAGCCATGTTAGGAGCAATCATAGGGGACATCGTAGGCTCGGCCTACGAGTTCAACAACGTAAAGGCAACGGACTTCGAGCTGATAAGCGACTGGAGCAGCTTCACCGACGACAGCATCATGACCCTGGCCGTGGCCAAGTGGCTGACGGACGACCCGGGGCACTCCCCGCAAACTTTGGTACAAATCATGCAGGAGTTCGGCCACCGCTACCCGTCGCCCATGGGCGGTTATGGCGCGAGGTTCAATGCATGGCTGGAATCGGAAGACCCCAGGCCCTACAACAGCTGGGGCAACGGCTCGGCCATGCGGGTCAGTCCCGTGGGGCTGTATGCCGCCAACTTGCCCGAAGCCCTCGACCTGGCACGCATCAGCGCGGAAGTGACGCACAACCATCCCGAAGGCATCAAGGGGGCGCAGGCCGTTGCCGCTGCGGTGTTCCTGGCAAAGGACGGCTCGGGGAAACCGTTCATCAAGGAGTTCATAGAAAGGATGTTCGGCTACAACCTCGGCAGGAAGACAGACGACATACGCCGGACGTACGCCTTCGACGAGTCGTGCCAAGGCAGCGTGCCGGAGGCCATCACCGCCTTTCTGGAAGGTAACAGCTTCGAGGAAATCGTAAGGCTGGCCGTGTCCCTCGGAGGGGATTCCGACACCATTGCCTGCATGGCCGGAGCCATTGCCGCCTGTCTCTACCCCATCCCGCGACATTTGGCGGAAGAGTGCCGAAAGAAATTCGCTGATGCCCAAGATCTGCTGTTAGTTATGGACCGCTTCGAGGCAGAGTATCCCCAAACGGCCAATCCCCTACATCCAGCTTTTACTCCGGAGAACATTTCCCGGTTAAGGAAAGGCGAAGTGTTCGTATTTGGCAGCAATTTGGAAGGAATACACATGGGCGGAGCCGCCCGGGTGGCCGCCACACGCTTCGGCGCCATCATGGGCCAAGGCGTCGGGCTGCAAGGACAGAGTTACGCCATCCCCACCATGCAAGGCGGCGTGGAGACCATGAAGCCCTACGTGGACGAGTTCACGGAGTTTGCACGGCAACACGAGGAGCTGACCTTCTACGTCACCCGCATAGGCTGCGGCATAGCAGGCTTCAGGGACGCGGAGATAGCCCCGCTGTTCGCCCAAACCTACATGCTGGACAACGTGATATTGCCGGAGACGTTCTGCCGGGTGATAGAGGAGCAACACCATACGCATAAAGGCTACTAACTTCATATTCATTTCTGTTTATAGCGAAGTACTCCCACTCAAAAGCCTAAACCGAATAACAAGGAAGAAAAGAGGTCATGGACTATGAAAATGCACATAGGGAGAGAAAGCACATTCGATTACAACCACTTGCTCCCTCCCAATGGTACATAATCACTTGAAACTCCTACGATAATCCATAGGCGACATTCCTGTTATCCGGCGGAAATAACGGCACATATAAGACATATCGTTAAAACACAGTTCATCCGCAATGCCCTTGACGGGTATATCCGTGTTGACCAAATAGGTTTTGATTTCCGTCACGGTCTGCTTGTCCAACACTTCTTTGGGCGACATTTGCAAATGTTTCCGGCAGAGCTTATACAGGTAGGTCGTAGTGATGGAGAGTTGATCCGCATAGAATGCCACCTCACGCGTTTCCCTGCAATGCAACGAGACCAACTTGAAAAAACGAGTGATAAGCATCCACACATGGTTTCCTTCATTGCCACGCGTTTTGTCCGGCTGGTTGTGCACCACTTCCGCGTCAATGGCTATCAGCAGGTTGCGGATACTGTTTTTCAACATTTCCTCCTGGCTGGCCTTGTCTTCCATGCGTTCCATCCATCTCAACTGACGCCACCATGCGTCCAGCAAGTCTTTCTGCCCGGCTGATGTACGGAACACGGGAGTGTCATACAACACATCCCAAAAACGGTTGGAAAGCGGCTTGTAGATGGCTTCTTCTATCATTTCATAAGCAAACGAAGCATAGCGGACGGAGAACAGGGTGGAACTCCGTTCTATCGAAAAAGTACCGTCATAAAATAGCAAGACAAAGTCACCCCGGCGCAAGGGGCATCTCTTGAAATTGACCGTCACAACCGCACTGCCAGATGCAACAAACAAGGCTATACAACCGTTAGTATCAATCAGGCTTCCATGGCTTTGCCGCAAATCCGTTGTCCCTACCGAGAAGGGCATATCGCCTTGCCGCAATGAATATTTTATAACTTGCATGACATCTTTCCTCCAGATTACTTGTACAAAAGTAGGGAATGCCCAGCTAACATCCATAAGATTGTATCGAAAAGTACCGCTATTGGCAGAATTATTCAGACACATGTGCGACGCAATCGCACTACTTTTGTCGTCGCTCAACATCATTATAAAATAAAGGAATGAACAAAGAGACGATTGATTTCAAGAACACGAACGTTACGGCTTTATACCGTAAACTGCTTATCCCAACTCTGCTGGGTACATTGGCCATGTCGGCCATGACCACGATAGACGGTATCTTTGTCGGGCACGGTGTGGGCGGCGACGGGGTTGCCGCCGTCAACATAGTCGGCCCCGTATATCAAGTGTTTTCCGGCATAGGGCTGATGCTCGGAGCCGGATGTTCCGTTGTCGTGTCCATCCACATGGCGAAGCAGAAGATAAAGGCGGCCAGGATGAACCTGACACAAGCCTTACTGTTTTCTACCTTGCTGACCGCCGCGGTCTGTGTGCTTGCCATGCTGTTTCCCGAATGGTCTACACGCCTGCTGGGAGCGTCCGAAACCTTGCTTCCGCTGGCAAGCGATTACCTGTTTTGGATTATGCCAAGCTTTATCTTTCAGATGTGGAGCCTTATCGGGCTGTTCCTTATTCGCCTTGACGGAGCACCCAAGGTCGCGATGTGGTGCAATGTCGTGGCGGCGCTAATGAACATTGTGCTGGACTGGGTAATGATTTTCCCGCTCGGATGGGGCGTGAAAGGTGCGGCTATCGCCACTTCCATTAGCATGATGGTTAGCGGAATCATCGCTATTTCCTACCTCTTGTTTTATGCCCGGACATTGAAGCCCGTCTTACCGAAATTGAGTCGGAAAAGCCTATGCCTTTCCTTGCGCGACCTCAGCTACCATTGTCGCATCGGTTCACCTTCATTGTTGGGCGAAATGACATTGGCAGTACTTATCTTTATGGGAAACCTTATATTCATGAAATATTTGGGAGATGATGACGTGGCGGCATTTGGCATAGCCTGTTATTATACGCCTTTCTTCTTCAACATCGGAAATGCGGTGGCTCAATCGGCACAGCCAATTATAAGCTACAATTACGGCATCTCACGTTGGGAGTGTGTGGCGAAAACCCGCAGATTGCTGCTCGCCACGTCCTTGCTGAGTGGTATTTTAGTCATGGCTCTTTTCCTGTTTGTACCGCATCTGCTGGTAGCTCTGTTCCTGAATCCTGACAGTACAGCCGCCCACATCGCACAAAACGGGTTCCCCTATTATGCCATCGGTATCCCATTCTTTATCTTGAATGTTGCCATTGTAGGTTATTGTCAAAGCATTGAGCGGATGAGGGCCGCCATGTCATTTGTATTCTTACGTGGAATAGGGCTGCTTATACCCGTATTTATCTTGCTCCCTTTACTGTTAGGAACAGAAGGCATTTGGCTTTCTATGCCGTTAGCAGAGATACTGACATTGGCGATAATAGGCTGCTGGTGGTTCTTTACGCATGACAAATGAGAATCGAGTTATCGGCAAAAAACTTATTTAAGAGATTTCTTTTTTGCCGATAATATTATGCCATTCCTTGGAAAAAGAAAAGGGCCGCCGATCTTACTCTGCGACCCTCATTCTTATATTAGCTGACTAACTTTACTGACGTTGTTGTGCAGAATAGTTAATCTTCAATGCATAAGCCTTACGCAACGCCTCCTTGATGTCAGTCACAATACCCATCTTGGTATCCTTGTCAACTTTCAAAGAAACTTGCATCA
>CALUGY010000088.1 GCA_944320295.1 uncultured Bacteroides sp. | reverse complement strand
GATGGCTGTGCTCTTGCCTTCCATGTCTGTGTTGGCTGAGCAGTGCATTGAAGCGATGCCCTTGAGAGGGTTGAGGTAGTTCATGATAGAGAAGATACCTTTCTTCATCTCACCGCCGTACCAAGTGGTGAGGATAACCTGCTCGTTGGTCTTCAGGTTGAATACGGTAGCTGTTTCAGAGTTCAGGCCCAGTTCCTTGTAGTTGTCAACTTTTGCCTTGGCAGCGTTGAACGATACGAAGTCGGGCTCGCCGTAGTTGGCCAGTTCTTCTTCTGTGGGGCGGATGAACATGTTCTTCACGAAGTGTGCCTGCCAAGCCACCTCCATGATGAAACGTACTTTCAGGCGGGTTGCAGGGTTGGCGCCGCAGAAAGTATCCATAACGAACAGGCGCTTGCCGCTCAATTGCTTAACGGCTTTGGCCTTCAAGTCGGCCCAAGCTTCCTCAGAGCAAGGCTTGTTGTCGTTCTTGTATTCGTCGCTTGTCCACCATACGGTGTCTTTGCTGGCTTCGTTGTAAACAAAGAATTTATCTTTAGGAGAACGGCCGGTATAGATACCTGTCATCACGTTCACAGCACCCAGTTCGGTAACTTGACCTTTTTCATAGCCTTCGAGACCGGCTTTGGTCTCTTCAGCAAACAATACTTCGTAAGACGGGTTGTGGAGTACTTCCTTCACGTCTACGATACCATACTTGCTTAAATCTAAGTTTGCCATTTTTCTTTAAGATTTTAAAATTGGTATTTGAGTTGAATGATAGTATCTTTTTACCTTGCGCTTTTCGCGACTGCAAAAGTAGTGTTTTTCTTTCGAAACAGGTACCCCATTAGAGAAATTTTTCTTTAATGTCTTTCTCTTTTATATATCTGTAACACAAACTGCAAACTACATATGGCAAATTGACGCACGTCTCCCGTCTTCCCCTCTCAAAACAGCTGTGAGGCGAACGTGCTCAGGTAGATGCGCCAGTTTCTCCAGACGTGGCCTCCGTCGTTTTCGAAGTATACATATTTATATCCGCGCGCGTCGAGCTTTTTGCGGAAATCGGCGTTGATTTGGTAGAGGAAGTCGCTTCTGCCTATGCCTATCCAGTAGAGCGCGGGGTGCTTGGCGAACTGCCTGTCCAGCTTGCGGTCGAAGTCGTCATATATGGGCGATTTCACTTTGGGGTCGGGCATGATGGAGGCGGAGAACAGGCCCACGTAGTCGAACATGTCCGGATATTGCTTGGATATGTGCAGCGAGTGGAACCCTCCCATCGACAGGCCGGCTATGGCCCGGTGCCGCTTGTCAGCCTTGGTGCGGTAGGCGCGGTCTATGAACTCCACTATTTCGGGGAATGCGGTTTCGAAGCTTCCTTCCATCGTCTTGGGCAAAAACAGGGTGGGGATGGTGTACCCCGTGCTTGTCTCTCCGGGGGCGGCTTCCAGCGCCGCGTTGCCGTTGGGCATGACCACTATCATGGGGCGGGCCTTGCCTTGGGCTATGAGGTTGTCCATGATTTGTGCCGCGCGCCCGGAGGTTATCCACCCCTCTTCGTCGCCCCCGATGCCATGAAGCAGGTAGAGCACGGGGTAGCGTTCGTCCCTTGTCTCATATCCGGCGGGGGTGTACACGGTCATGCGGCGTTCCAGTCCCAGCGCGGGGCTGTGGTACCAGATGCGCGACACGGTGCCGTGGGGCACGTCGTCCACCTTGTACAGGTCGGCCTGCCCGCCGCCTATGAGGAACACGTTCGACACCACGCCTATGTCGCGCACCATGTGCACGTTGGCCGGGTCGTTCACCCGCACGCCGTCTACGATGAACGCGTAGCTGTACAGTTCGGGCGTCAAGGCTTGTGGCGTGGTGTATTCCCATACGCCGTTTTCCTTCTTGGCCAAGTCGGCCATGCCCGGCCCGTCTATTTCCCCGAAAGGCGTGGGGTATTTTTGCGTGGGCAGGAAGTCGCTCATGATTTGCACTTTTCCGGCTTGCGGGGCTGCGATGCGGAATGTTACCGTGTTGTCGCCGTGTATTTCCGGGGAAAACACGGGGCCGCTGCCTTGAAAGGATTGTTGCGCTGCGGCAAAGAGGCTTGCTTGCAGCAGGAGGAATAGGAAGGACAGTTTCTTCATGTCGCTTTTATTTCGTTGATATTGAACGCATAGGCGGAACGTGTCGGGAGCGTGCTTCCAACATGTCGCGGGCGTGCCCCGAACACGTTGCGGGCAAACACGCAACATGTTGCGCCCCTGGGCCTCATATAAGAAGACCGGGGGCGGTGTAGTCTCGCCGGGAATCGAACCCGGATCTAAAGTTTAGGAAACTTCTATTCTATCCGTTGAACTACAAGACCAGCCATGCCGACGTGTGGCGTGGGGAGGTGCCTTGCGCGACAATGCGGGTGCAAAGATAGTGCATTCTGTTGATTTCCCGAAAAAAAGTTTTGCAAATCCGCTGAACTTTGCGAAATTTGCCGCCATCCAAATCACTTTAAAAACAAATAGATCTAATTACTCAAGCAATTATGGCAAACGACATGATGGTCAAAGAGCTGGGCGAAGTGGTAGTTCGCTTCTCCGGTGATTCCGGCGATGGTATGCAACTCGCCGGTAATATCTTTTCGACGGTTTCAGCGACGGTGGGAAATGATATCAGCACGTTTCCCGATTATCCGGCTGATATACGTGCCCCACAGGGGTCGCTGACGGGGGTTTCAGGATTTCAGGTGCATGTCGGTGCACAAAAGGTGTACACGCCGGGCGACCAATGCGACCTGTTGGTGGCGATGAACGCGGCGGCGCTGAAAACACAGTTCCGCTTTGCCAAACCGAATGGTTGCATCATCATCGACACGGATGCCTTCCAAAAGTCGGACTTGGAGAAAGCCGCTTTCAAGACAGACAACCCTATCGAGGAACTGGGTATCAAGCAGGAAGTGATAGCAGCTCCCATCACCCAGATGGTAAAGGACTGTTTGGCCGATACGGGCATGGACAACAAGGCCATGCTGAAGTGTCGCAACATGTTTGCCGTGGGGCTGGTGTGCTGGCTCTTCGACCGTGATTTGCGCATTGCCGAGGACTTCCTCCGCGAGAAGTTTGCCAAGAAGCCCGAAGTGGCTGAGGCCAACATCCGCGTGATACATGCCGGTTGGGACTACGGGCACAATACGCACGCTTCCATAGCCCATGCCACTTATCACATCGAGAGCAAACAGAAAGTGGCAGGCCGTTACATGGACATTACAGGCAACAAAGCCACGGCCTACGGTTTTATTGCGGCCGCTGAAAAAGCCGGGCTGAAACTGTTTCTCGGCTCTTATCCCATCACTCCTGCCACGGACGTGCTACATGAGCTGTCCAAGCACAAGTCGCTTGGCGTGATGACCGTGCAGTGCGAGGACGAGATTTCGGGTTGTGCCACAGCCATCGGCGCGTCGTTTGCCGGGGCATTGGCCGTAACTTCCACTTCGGGACCGGGTGTTTGCCTCAAGTCCGAGGCCATGAACTTGGCCGTCATCACGGAACTGCCGTTGGTAGTGCTCGATGTGCAGCGAGGCGGTCCCTCCACCGGCCTGCCCACCAAGTCGGAACAGACCGACCTGTTGCAGGCTCTCTTTGGCCGCAACGGTGAAAGTCCTATGCCGGTCATTGCCGCTACTTCACCCACGGACTGTTTTGATGCCGCATACATGGCTGCCAAAATTGCTTTGGAACACATGACTCCCGTGGTGTTGTTGACAGACGGGTATGTGGCCAACGGCTCTGCCGCCTGGAAACTTCCCGTACTGGCCGACTACCCTGACATAGTGCCTCCTTATGCCACTCCAGAGATGAAAGACAACTATACGCCTTACCGTCGTAATCCTGAAACCGGTGTGCGCTATTGGGCTGTTCCCGGACGTGAAGGCTATACCCACATACTTGGCGGGCTGGAAAAAGACAGCAATACGGGTGCCATATCCACCGATCCGGACAATCACGACCTGATGTGCCGCCTGCGCGCGGAAAAAGTGGCCAAAATTCCCGTGCCGGACGTCGAGGTTTATGGCTGTGCCGATGATGCCGACCTGCTTATCGTGGGATTCGGCGGAACGTTCGGCCATCTGTATTCGGCCATGGACGAGATGCTGAAGGCAGGCAAGAAGGTGGCCTTGGCGCATTTCCGTTACTTGAACCCGCTGCCCAAGAACACCGCAGAGGTATTGAAGCGCTATGCCAAGGTGGTTGTGGCCGAACAGAACCTCGGACAATTCGCGGCTTACCTGCGCATGAAGGTAGATAACTTCACGCCCTACCAGTATAACGAAGTGAAGGGGCAGCCGTTCGTAGTGGCCCGGCTGGTAGAAGCCTTTACTGAAATCTTAAACAAATAAAGGAGGGAAACATCATGAATAACGAATATACAGCAAAAGACTTCAAGAAAGGACAACCGCGTTGGTGTCCGGGTTGCGGCGACCACTTTTTCCTGGCATCGCTGCACAAGGCAATGGCCGAACTGGGCAAAGCTCCATGGGAAACCGCAGTCATATCGGGCATCGGCTGTTCGAGCCGCCTGCCTTACTACATGAGCACCTACGCCATGCAGACTATCCACGGGCGTGCGGCTGCCATATCCACGGGAGCCAAGGTGGCCAACCCCGGCCTGACCATCTGGCAGATTTCGGGCGACGGCGACGGCCTTGCCATCGGTGGCAACCACTTTATCCACGCCGTGCGCCGCAATATAGACATCAACATGATATTGCTCAACAACCGCATCTATGGCCTGACCAAAGGACAGTATTCTCCCACGTCGCCGCGCGGCTTTGTGAGCAAGTCGTCTCCTTACGGCACGGTAGAAGACCCCTTCCATCCTGCAGAACTGTGCTTCGGGGCACGCGGACGCTTCTTTGCCCGTGCTGTAGCCACGGATGCCGCAGGTACGGTGGAAATTCTTAAGGCAGCCGCCAACCACAAGGGAGCTACCGTGTGCGAAATCTTGCAAAACTGTGTCATTTTCAACAACGGCACGCACGACAGCGTGTACAACAAAGAGGGACGTGCCAAGAACGCCATTTACCTGGAGCACGGAAAGCCCATGCTCTTCGGCGAGAACAAAGAGTACGGTCTGATGCAGGAGGGTTTCGGCCTGAAGGTAGTGAAACTGGGCGAAAACGGCGTGACGGAGAAAGACATCCTGGTACACGACGCACATTGCATGGACAACACGTTGCAGCTGAAGCTGGCGTTGATGGAAGGTCCGGACTTCCCCATCGCGCTGGGAGTCATCCGCGACGTGGACGAGCCGACCTATAACGACGCGTTGCATGCCCAGATAGACGAGGTGAGTGCCAAGAAGAAGTACCACAACTTCGAGGAACTGCTCATGACCAACGACACGTGGGAGGTGAAGTAAGCTTCCACCAGACAAATACGGACTGAAAGGCGCGTTCCCTGTTTACGGGGAGCGCGCTTTTTGTATGACGGCATACTTTGTGGAAGCCGGAGCGGGTGTGCGTAGAGGCGGTGTCGAGGCTGCATGTCTTGTGCCTCCGGCGTACTTTGTTTGCTTACCCACGGCCGTGGGAATATATCCCCACCCGGGTGGGCATATCGAACCACGGAGGTGGGGATATCGAACCACCCGGGTGGGTAAGTAAGCAAGAGGGCCACGAAGGAGACGGTCGTGCTATCCGGGCACCGTTCTTGATGCGTTGACTGCCGGTACGGGCGGTTGTCGACCTGCGCACGCGGTGATAAAGGCCGGCGGGGGCATGGTGTGGGGCCTGTCCGCGCCGTATTTCCGTGCCTTTGTCGAAAAAAATGCCATCCGGTTGCAACAAAAAGCAGGGGTTACCCCGTCTATTATACAGATGCGCATCGGAAACGAAACAAAACATGATTCCAAACCATAAAAGACAAGAGACAATGAGAAAGCTTATAGGAACCATAGCCCTTATGCTGGTCATGCAAACGGTGTGGGCAGGCAATGTGAACGATGTCTTCAACGAGTTCAAGAATACAGAACATGCCGACTATGTATCCGTGTCCCCCTTCCTGATGAAGCTGGGCAAGTTGCTGGTGAAGCACGAGGACAAGGAGGCGTACGACATCATCCGGCACATCAACTCGGTGCAGGTGCTCGACCTGGAGGATTGCAGCACGGCGGTGAAGCAACGCTTTGCCCGGAGCATCGCGTTGCTGGACCATGACGGCTATGAGACGATGATGCGGGTGAACGATGAGGGCGAAAAGGTGAACATCCTGGCGAAAACGAAGAGAGGCGTGATACGCGAGATGCTCATTGTGTGCAACGGGCCGGAAGACTGCGTGTTGGTGCGCATCAAAGGCAAAATCAAGGAAAGTGACATAGACAAGCTGGTGGAACAGCACACGGGGGACGACGAGTGACGATATGGACGCTCAGGAATTCAAAGCCCGTTTCCTGCCCCTGCACCCCGCATTGTACCGTGCTGCCTACGCGTTGATGCAGAATGCCGAAGATGCCGAGGACATCGTGCAGGAAGCTTACCTGAAGTTGTGGAACAAACGCGACGGGCTGGACATACGCACCGCCAACACCGCCGCCTACTGCATCAGCCTGGTTCGCCACCTGTGTTTCGACCAACTGCAGACCAAGCGATATACCGCCGAGGAGCCGCTGGCCGAGGGCTTTAACCGGCCTGCGGATTGCGACACGCTGCACCGCCTGGAGGAGCGCGACCGGTGGGTGCATCTGAAGCGGCTCATCGGCCGCCTGCCCGACACACCCCGGCGGATACTTTGGCTGCGCGACGTGGAAGAGTGCTCCATGCAGGAAATAACCCGGGCGACGGGGCTGACGGAGGTGAACATCCGCTCCATCCTCTCGCGGACCCGCAAGAAGATACGTGAACAATTCAACCAACTGACAGGAGGAGACATACAATGAACGCACACGACATCGAACGGCTGCTGGAACGCTACTACCAAGGCTCCGCCAGCCAGGAGGAAGAACAACAGCTGAAGAAATACTTCGACCGGGACGATGTGCCCGGCGGACTGGAGGCGGAACGGGAGATGTTCCGGTTCTTTTCCCGTCAGGCGCGGCAAGACATCCCCTTGCCGCCAGGATTGGAGGAACGCTTGTCGAAGCGCATAGACCAACTGGAGGAAGAAGAAAAGAGACAGGAAACCGCCGGGCGGGCCCGCCGCCTGTCAAGCCCCGCCCTGTTGCGCTGGGCGGGAGGCATTGCCGCTTCCCTCGTGTTGCTGTTGGGCATCGGGCTATACCGGCAGGCCAACGACCGTCCGTGCGACACCTTCGACAATCCCGAGCTGGCCTATGCCGAAGCCCGGCGCGCGCTCAACCTCTTCGGTACGGCGTTCGACAGAGGCGAGAAGCAGATGGAGAAAGCCGGGAATACCGTGCAGACGGTGCAGGATAAACTGATGAAGTGCCCTTTGTTCATGAACCCATGAGCCACACATTATATTATAATTATCAACCCATTAAAAGAAAACGACGATGAAAAGACTGTTCATAACTTTGCTTGCCACGTTGCTGGTAGCCGCCGCGTTGCACGCCCAAGAGAGCCTGTTCGACAAGTATGCAGACCGCGAGGGCGTCACCACGGTCTTTATATCCAAGAGGATGTTCGACATGATGAAAGGCATCGAAGGCGCGGACATCGACCTGGGCAAACTCTCCGGTAAGATAAACAACATGCAGATACTCACCTGCGAGGACGCGGACATTGCCAAGGAGGTGCGCGAAGATATCAAAGGCATCAACCGGAAAAGCGGGTACGAGGAACTGATGCGCGTCAGGGATGAGGGCGACCGCATTACCATCTATGCCAAAGAGGATAAAGACGGCAACGAATACGTGCTGGTCGTGGATGAGGCGGATGCCCTGACGCTCATCCAGATAAACGGACAGCTGACATTGGAGGAACTGCGGGCATTGGCAGACGGTTGACAAGCCCCGGCGCGGCGCGTCACAGTTTTTCGCCGAAGGCCAAGTCGCCCGCGTCGCCCAGGCCCGGCACGATGTACGAGCGTTCGTTCAGTTCCGGGTCGATGGCGGCACACCATAACGTCACGTCGTCCTGCGGGAACACTCGCTGCAGGTGCTCCACGCCCTGCTGGCTGGCAATGACGCTGGCAATGTGCAGTCGCGCGGGAGTGCCTTTGGTCAGGAAAGCCCGGTATGCCAGTTCCATGCTTTCGCCTGTGGCCAGCATGGGGTCCACCAGCAGCAGCGTCTTGCCGTCGAGGCAGGGCGTGGCGATGTACTCCACATGCACGTCCAGTTCGCGGCACTCCTTGTCCTTGTAATAACGATAGGCCGACACGAAGGCGTTTCCGGCACGGTCGAACACGTTCAGGAAGCCTTGGTGAAGCGGTAGTCCTGCGCGGAACACGGTGCCTATCACCACGTCGTCGTCCGGCGTGCGGGCCTGCGCCGTGCCCAGCGGCGTCTGCACCGTTTTTGGGGAGTAAGTCAGGCATTTGCTCACTTCGTAAGCCATCATTTCGCCTATGCGCTCCACGTTGCGGCGGAAGCGCATGCGGTCGGTCTGCACTTGCACGTCGCGTATCTCGGCCATGTATTGGTTGATGATGGAGTCTGTCTCTGCAAAGTCTATAATCTTCATACTACGTTGGATTGTGTGTATCGGATGGCCCGCGTGGCAGACAGGCCCGCCGCAGGCTTGTGCAAAGATAAGCATTCTTTTCCGAAACGGCCCGTTCCGGAGGGGTGTTTGTTCGGGCTTTGCCCCGTACACGTTGCGGGCAAACGCGGAACGTGTTGGAAGCACGGGCGCAACGCGTTGCGAGCGCGCTCCGTACATGTTGCGGGGAAAGGGTGGATATATGGTGCTTTTCGAGGGTATGGGAAGGGACCTTTTTCAGAGTCTCCTCTTGTTTTGACATGTGTTTCTCGCTAATTTTGCGGCGGTTTTGTGACATCTTGATTGCAACGGACAGCATATGGTTATAAAAGATACTTCTCCTTCTTCCGCACCGCAAAAGACGGTCTTCTCGGTGCTCGTCATGATAAGTGTGGCACACTTCCTGAACGACATGATGCAGTCCGTCATCCCCGCCATCTACCCAATCATCAAGGAGCAGTTCCGCTTTTCGTTCACGCAGATAGGCATCATCAACCTGGTGTTCCAGCTCACGTCGTCCATTCTGCAACCTTTTGTGGGGATGTACATCGACCGTCATTCACGTCCTTACCTGCTGGCATGCGGCATGGTGTTTACCTTCGGCGGGCTGGCGGTGCTGGCCTTTGCTGCCGATTTCCTCACCATCTTGTTGGCGGTGGCGTGCATAGGTTGCGGCTCGTCCGTGTTCCATCCGGAGTCTGCGCAGGTGGCACAGACGGCGTCGGGCGGGAAGAAAGGGCTGGCTCAGTCCATCTTCCAAGTGGGCGGTAACGCCGGTGCGGCTTTCGGGCCGTTGTTGGCGGCATTGGTCATATTGCCTCACGGGCAGGTATCCATCAGTTGGTTTACCCTTGCGGCTTTCGTGGGAATCCTTATTTTGACACGTGTGGGGTGGTGGTGCTCCCGTCATCCCAGGGAGCGGCAGGCTGTGGCCGGTGCGGCGCGTCCTTCCGGCCTTTCCACGCGGAAGATATACATGGCGATGGGCGTGCTGATGGTGCTGGTGTTTTCCAAGTACTTCTACATTGCCTGCCTTACCAACTATTTCACGTTCTTTTTGATAGACAAGTTCAGCGTGCCGGTACTGCACTCGCAACTCTATTTGTTTGCTTTTCTGGCGTCGTCTGCCGTCGGTACGGTGATAGGCGGTTCCATAGGCGACCGTTACGGGCGTAAGCTGGTCATTTGGTGTAGCATCCTCGGTGCCGCACCGTTTGCCTTGTTACTACCTTATGCGGGACTGGCGGGCACCGTGGCGTTGGCCATGGTCATCGGCTTCGTCATCTCGTCCGCTTTCTCTGCTATCGTGGTCTATGCCACCGACCTGATGCCCGACAAGGTAGGGGCCGTTTCCGGGGTGTTCTATGGGTTAATGTTCGGGTTGGGAGGTGTTGGCTCCGCCCTGCTTGGTTGGCTGGCCGACCTTTATGGCGTACAACATGTTTTTGTGCTGTGTTCTTACCTGCCCCTTCTGGGCATCGTCACGTGGTTTTTGCCTAATGTGAAGGCGGGGCGGTAAAATGGAATAGGGGCATTGTGATTTAGATAAGGGTATAGACCGTCTATTTGTGCGGTTCCGGATTTCCATATTCCACTTTTTCTTCGGCTGCCATGCCGGAAAAGCTTTCTATCGTTTCATATGGCTTTGCAGGCTTCGGCTTGAATCGCTCCAAATAAGCATGGTTTATCCAGTACTCTACTTCGAACAAGGTTTGTTCACGCACGGCGGGCTTTAGCTGGCACTCCCATATGGTCATCACGTGCCATCCCATTTGTTTCAGTTTCTCTTTGTTTTGTTCGTCGCGTTGCTTGTTCCTTTCTATTTTCTGCCGCCAAAAATTGCTGTTGGAATGCGGGATGTGACTGTCTGCTTCATGCCCGTGCCAGAAACACCCGTGTACGAATATCGCCACTCCGTACTTGCGTAGCACGATGTCCGGCGTGCCTGGCAACCCGCGTACGTTTTTGCGGTAGCGGTAGCCCCGGTGCCACAGGTAACGGCGCACGAGGAGTTCCGGTTTCGTGTCCTTGCTGCGGATTTTCGCCATGACGGCGGAGCGTTCTCTTTGTCCCAGATGTCCATTGCGGTATTCTTCTAAAGCAATTTTCAAGTATACGTCTTCATTTGTTCGTGGAGCAACAGCAAATATAGCGAAACTCTCTTTCAATCCCCCTCTCCGCGCTGGGAAATAAAGTTTTTCACGTCAATATTTTGCTTGCATACAGATTATTCGTATCTTTGCGCTCGGATGAGAAGTGGAGGGGCAGTCAAGCTCCTCTTTTTTGTTCTTATACGGGTTAATCATTATGATAGAAAGACAAACAGTTTGCCAGCTGGTGGAGGAATGGCTGGAGGGAAAAGACTATTTCCTGGTAGACGTGAACATCGACACGGATAACAAAATCACCGTGGAGATAGACCACAAAGAAGGCGTTTGGATAGAGGACTGCGTAGAGCTAAGCCGTTACATCGAGTCCAAACTGAGCCGTGACGATGAAGATTATGAACTGGAAGTCGGGTCAGCCGGTATAGGCCAGCCTTTCAAGGTGCTTCAACAATACCTTAACCATGTAGGCAGCGAGGTGGAGGTCCTTACGAAAGACGGTCGGAAGTTGTATGGCGTGTTGAAAGAGGCTGATGCGGAACGTTTCGTGCTCACGATACAGAAAAAAGTAAAGGAAGAGGGCGCCAAACGTCCCAAGATGGTGGATGAAGACTTGCCTTTCACTTATGACGAAATAAAATATACTAAATACTTAATCAGCTTTAAATAAGAATTATGGCTAAGAAAGAAGAAACTGTCAGCCTGATAGATACCTTTTCGGAGTTCAAAGAACTGAAGAACATAGACAGAACGACGATGGTGAGTGTGCTTGAAGAGTCGTTCCGCAGCGTAATTGCCAAAATGTTTGGTACTGACGAGAATTATGACGTGATTGTGAACCCGGACAAGGGCGATTTTGAAATATGGCGTAACCGTGAAGTGGTGGCAGATGAAGACTTGGAAGACCCTAACCTGCAAATATCCTTGAGCGAAGCGCAAAAGATAGATTCGTCATATGAAGTAGGCGAAGAAGTGACAGATGAGGTAAACTTTGCCAAATTTGGCCGTCGTGCCATCCTGAACTTGCGGCAGACGCTTTCTTCCAAGATACTTGAACTGGAGAAAGACAGTATATATAACAAGTATATAGACAAGGTCGGTACTATTATCAATGCTGAGGTATACCAGATATGGAAGAAAGAGATGCTGTTGCTTGACGATGAAGGTAACGAACTCCTTTTGCCTAAAACTGAGCAGATACCCAGCGATTTTTACCATAAGGGTGAAACCGTACGTGCCGTAGTGGCCCGGGTGGAAAACAAGAACAACAATCCGAAGATTATCCTGAGCCGCACGTCGCCCGTCTTCCTGCAACGTTTGTTCGAGATGGAAGTGCCTGAGATAAACGACGGCCTTATTACCATCAAGAAGATAGCCCGTATTCCCGGTGAACGCGCCAAGATAGCTGTCGAAAGCTATGACGACCGTATTGATCCGGTAGGAGCCTGTGTCGGTGTAAAGGGTAGTCGTATTCATGGCATTGTGCGTGAACTGCGTAACGAGAATATTGATGTGATCAACTATACCTCCAACATGCAATTGTTCATACAACGTGCTCTTAGTCCGGCACGTATATCCTCCATCCGTTTGAACGAGGAAGAACGTAAGGCCGAGGTGTTCCTGAAGCCGGAGGAAGTGTCTTTGGCTATCGGTAAGGGAGGCTTGAATATCAAGTTAGCGACTATGCTGACAGAATATACCATTGACGTGTTCCGTGAATTGGACGGCGAAGCAGAGGACGAAGACATTTACTTGGATGAATTCCGTGATGAAATAGAGGGATGGGTAATAGATGCTATTAAAGGCATTGGTATCGATACGGCCAAAGCCGTACTTAATGCTCCTCGTGAGATGTTGATAGAGAAAGCCGATTTGGAAGAAGAAACGGTAGACGAGGTGTTGCGCATCTTGAAGCAAGAGTTTGAAGCAGAGTAATAGATGTGTTGAAGTGGATAGTGCGCTATGTGTCGATGGAGAACGTAGAAGGTTAGAGAGCATTTATTCACGATGCAGTTTTGGCACATCCGTACATGGCACATTGTAATGTTAAAAGCTATATATGACGATAAGGTTAAATAAAGTAACAAGAGATTTGAATGTAGGTATTACGACGGCTGTCGAATTCCTGCAAAAGAAGGGGTTTACCGTGGAGGCAAATCCTAACACTAAAATTACGGAAGAGCAGTTCGAAATGCTCAAGAAGGAGTTCAGTACGGACAAGGATCTTAAAATAAAATCGGAACGTTTCAGCCAAGAACGCCAGAACAAGGAACGGAACAAAGCATCGGTAGCCATTGCGGGTTATGAGCAGAAACCGCAACCGGAAGAAATAAAGACGGTAGTGCCGGAGGACATCCGTCCCAAGTTCAAGCAGGTGGGCAAGATAGACCTTGACAGGATAGGTCACAATAAACCGGTGGCCGCCCCTGTAGAAGAAACGGCCGTTCAGGAAACGCAGGAGGAACCGGTAGCAGTCGCTGAAACTCCTGTGGTCGAGGATTCCGTACAGATGCCTGCTGTAGAAACTGCTGAATCGGAAAAAACGAAGGAACTTGCAGAGACTCCTGTAGAGGAAGATGCAACCGTATCTGTTTCGGATACAGAAGAACCCGCTTCTGAAGAGCTTGAGGAAAAAGAGGAAATCTTCAAGATACGTCAGCCGGAATTCGTCTCCAAGATTAACGTCATCGGGCAGATAGATTTGGCTGCTTTGAACCAATCTACACGCCCCAAGAAAAAGTCCAAGGAGGAGAAACGTAAGGAACGCGAGGAAAAAGAACGCTTGCGCCAAGACCAAAAGCGCCAGATGAAAGAGGCTATCATCAAAGAGATACGCCACGACGACAATAAATTGAAAGAGGGGAGAGAGGTTGATACTAATGGCAAGAAAAAGCGTGTCCGCATTAATAAGGAGCGAGTAGACATTAATAATGCATCCAATTACCAGCCGCACGGTGACCATCCGAAAGGCGGAGGCGGCAAGGAAGCCCAAGGCTTCGGCAAGAAGAACAAAGACCGCTTCAAGAAACCGGTCATCAAGCAGGAGGTGAGCGAGGAAGACGTGGCCAAGCAGGTGAAGGAAACCTTGGCACGCCTCACCGCGAAGGGAAAGAACAAGGCCGCGAAGTACCGCAAGGAGAAACGCGAACTGGACGCCGAACGCCGCCAGGAGTTGGAAAGCCAGGAACAGGCCGAAAGCAAGGTGCTGAAGCTGACGGAGTTTGTGACGGCCAACGAGCTGGCCAGCATGATGAACGTGCCCGTGACGCAGGTCATCGGTACGTGCATGAGCGTGGGCATCATGGTGTCCATCAACCAGCGCTTGGACGCAGAGACCATCAACCTTGTGGCCGAGGAGTTTGGCTTCAAGACGGAATACATCAGCGCCGAGGTGGCACAGGCCATCGTCGAGGAAGCTGATGCCGAAGAAGACCTGCAGCCGCGTGCGCCTATCGTAACGGTGATGGGACACGTAGACCACGGTAAGA
>CALUGY010000087.1 GCA_944320295.1 uncultured Bacteroides sp. | reverse complement strand
TCATTCACCGTATCTTAAGCGTGATGATGGTGATGGCGGCCAGCACGATGGTCACTATCCAGAAGCGCACCGTGATCTTCGCCTCGTGGAACAGCTTGTCCGGCTTGGTGAACACCACGCGGCAGCCCGGCTCTACCAAGTCCATGCCGGTGCGGAAGTGGTCGTGTATGGGCGCGCGCTTGAACATGCGCTGCTTCACGCCCCGCCGCTTGCCTGCCTTGTAGTACACCCGTTGCAGGATGACCGACAGGCTCTCCACCAGGAACACGCCGCACAAGATGGGCACGAGCAGCTCCTTGTGGATGATGATGGCGAACACGGCGATGATGCCCCCTATCGTCAGGCTGCCCGTGTCGCCCATGAACACCTGCGCCGGGTAAGCGTTGTACCACAGGAAGCCGATGAGCGCGCCGATGAAGGCGCAGATGAAGATGACCAGCTCCTCGCTGCCCGGTATGTACATGATGTTCAGGTAGCCCGCATACTCGATGTGGCTCGACACGTAGGCCAGTATGCCCAGCGTCACCCCGATGATGGCCGAGTTGCCTGCCGCCATGCCGTCCATGCCGTCGTTCAGGTTCGCCCCGTTGGAGACGGCCGTCACCACGAAGATGGTCACCAGCACGAACAGCACCCATCCGGCCGCCTGTGCATGCTCGCCCATGAAGCCCACGATGTCCGCATAATCCAGGTTGTTGCTCTTGAAGAAGGGGATGGTGGTCTGCGTGGCCTTGATTTCCTTGGCCGCGTGCACCACTTCCACGCCCCCGCCCGGCTGCGGCACCTCGATGTTCTCGCGGATGACCACCTGCGGGCTCAGGTACAGCGTCAGCCCCACGATGAGGCCCAGGCCCACCTGGCCTATTATCTTGAACTTGCCGTGCAGGCCCTCCTTGTCGCGCTTGAACGTCTTGATGTAGTCGTCCGCGAAGCCCAGCGAGCCCAGCCACACGGTGGTGATGAGCATCAGCACCATGTAGATGTTGCCCAGCCGCCCCAGCAGCAGGCAGGGGATGAGTATCGCCACGATGATGATGACCCCGCCCATGGACGGCACGCCCACCTTCTGCACGCCGAAGGGGTCCAGCCGGGCGTCCCGCTGCGTCTCGGTGATTTGCCTCCGCCTTAGCAGGTTGATGAACTTGTCGCCCCAGATGCTTGATATGAGCAGCGCCAGTATGACGGCCATCAACGCCCGGAACGATGTGTAGGCAAACATCCCCGCGCCGGGGAAGTCGTACTTGTCAAGCCATTGGAATAGGTAGTATAGCATATCTTATGTCTTTAATGGCCCTCTCGGCTCCCTCCTGCGGGGGAAGCAAGATGGCAGATGTATCCAGTATCATATATTTCCTGCGGAGGACGCCGGTAGAGGCTCCATAATCTTCCTTAGCTCCTCCTTGTCGTCGAAGTGGTGCTTCACACCCTTTACGTCCTGGTAAGTCTCATGCCCCTTCCCAGCCACCAGTATCACGTCGCCCGGATTGGCCAACATGCAGGCCGTCTTGATGGCAGAGCGGCGGTCGGCGATGCGTATGGTCTTTTGCAAGGCGGCATCGTCCAGGCCCGCCATCATGTCGTCCATGATGTCCTCCGGGTCTTCGAAGCGCGGGTTGTCCGAGGTGATGAACAGGTGGTCGCTGCGCCGTGCGGCTTCCTTGGCCATGAGCGGGCGCTTGCCCTTGTCGCGGTTTCCGCCCGCACCCACCACGGTAATCACCTGTCCCCGGCCTTGCAGCACGTCATGTATGGCGTCCAACACGTTGACCAGCGCGTCCGGCGTGTGGGCATAGTCCACGATGGCTGTTACCCCCTTGGGCGAGCGTATGGCATCGAATCGTCCCGCCACCGGATGCAAGGCGGTGAGTGCCACCAGCGCGTCCTCCTCCTTCACTCCCAGCAATACGGCGGTACCGAACACGGCCAGCAGGTTGCTCGCGTTGAACCGTCCGATGAAGGGTACTGCCAGCTCACGGCCGTTGAACTCGAGCAACATGCCCTCGAAGTGGCTCTCCAGTACCCGTCCCTTGAAGTCGGCCAGGCCGCGCAGCGAGTAGGTGTATACCTTGGAGCGCGTGTTCTGTACCATCACCGCACCGTTCTTGTCGTCCATGTTCGTCAGGCTGAAGGCCTCCTTGGGCATGTCGTCGAAGAACTTCTTCTTGGCGCGGAGGTAGTTTTCCACCGTCTTGTGGTAGTCCAGGTGGTCGCGCGTCAGGTTGGTGAAGATGCCTCCGGCGAACTTCAGCCCGGCAATGCGTTTCTGTGCCACGGCGTGCGAGCTGACCTCCATGAACGCGTACTGGCACCCGGCATCGGCCATCCGGCCCAGCAGGCGGTTCAACGTCACGGGGTCGGGTGTCGTGTGGTCCGTAGGCACGGCTTCCCCGTCCACGTAGTTGCATACGGTAGAGACAAGCCCCGCCTTATAGCCGAAGTTGCGGAACATATTATATAATAAGGTGGCGATGGTGGTCTTGCCGTTGGTGCCGGTCACACCCACCAGTTTCAGTCTGGATGTCGGGTCTCCATAGAAGGCGGTGGCTATCTGTCCGGTGGCCTCTTCGCTGTCTGCTACAACAATGTAGGTCACGCTTTCGTTCCGGTTTTCCGGCAGGGTCTCGCACACCACGGCGGCGGCTCCCCGCTCAATGGCGGCGGGTATATAGGCATGTCCGTCGGCCTGCGTACCCCGTACGGCAATGAACAGGTGTCCGCCTTCCACTAGCCGCGAGTCGATGCTCACCCCTGTGATGTCCTTGTCGGTAGGGCCTGCCACTTCCACCGGTTGTATTCCTGCTATGATTTCGTTCAGTTTCATTGTTCTGCTTCGTTATGCTGTTGTTCGCTTTTATCTTAGTGTGAGGCTTATGGTGCCCCCTTTCACAATGCGGCTTCCACCCTGTACGGACTGTTGCCTTACGCGTCCTGTACCGTGCAGGCGTACTTTCATGCCCTTGCTTTCCAGCAGGAACACCGCGTCTTTGGCTCCCATGCCCACTACGTTCGGTACCAATCCGTCGGCCTGTTCCTTGTCGTGGAGCGTCACGGCGGTGGTGTCGGACGTGGCACGTCCCCAGATGTCACCTTGTATCTTGCCTGTGGTGAATTCCGTTTCAGCCGGCACGTCGAGGTTGTTCAATATGGCCAACGCTTCGTTCATCTCCCCTGCCTTGACCGTAGGGATCACGTTCGACGTGCTGTCCACCGCATTGCGCAGGTCGAAGTATATGTCTTGGGCGTACACCCGCTCGGCTATCTTGCCGAACACGCTGCCCGCCATCAGTCCACCCGAAGCGGGAAGCCCCGGCTTTTGTATGGATACGATACAACTGTACTTGGGTGCATCGGAGGGGAAGTAACCGCAGAAGCTCACCAAGTAGTCGGTACGCCCGGATTTGTAGCCCGCCTTGCCCTTCGATATCTGGGCCGTGCCGGTCTTGCCCGATACAGGGAACTGCTTGTTGCCCGCCGGTTTGGCCAGTCCGTGCTCTACCACGCTGCGTAGTATTTCGTGTATCTGCGCCAGGGTCTTGTCGGAGCATATCTTCGGGTTGATGACCTCCGTGGGGTATTCCTTCACCACTTCCCCGTCCCTCATGGCGGCCTTGACGAACTTGGGCTTCACCATGACGCCGTTGTTTGCTATGGCGTTGTAGAAGGTGAGGATGTTCATGGGGGGGAGTTGCGTTTCATAACCTATGCTCATCCACGGCAGGGTAGTCTTGGCAAAGTAGCGTTCATCGGGTCCTTTCAGGTAAGGCTCGCCTTCGCCTTGTATTTGCAGGTGCAGGGGCTGGTCGAGGCTCATGCGCTTCAGCCCGTCGACAAACTTCTGCGGGTCGTCCCTGTAATACTTGTCTATCAAGTAGGAGACACCCACGTTGGATGATACCTCCATGATGCGTGTCACGTCAATCTTTCCGTAGCCGCCACGGTGCCAGTTATGGTCTCTCATCTTGCTGCCATACATGTCCATCACGCCGTTACCGGTATCCACTTCTGTATGGGGTGTAATCTTCCCGTCTTCCAAGGCTACCATGATGGAAGCCGTCTTGAATGTTGAGCCGGGTTCGAGCAGGTCGCTTATGGCGTTGCTTTCCATCTCGTAGTAGTGGCCGTCATCGCCTTTCCGCAGGTTGACGATGGCGCGTACCTCTCCCGTGGCCACTTCCATCAGCACGGCCACGCCCACTTTAGCGTTTATCTCTTCCAGTTTGTCTACTAAAGCTTTTTCGCAGATGTCCTGCATGCCCACATCGATGGTGGTTATGATGTCGCAACCGTCTACGGGCGGAATGTCTACCATGTCCAAGTAGCGGTTCATTACTTTCTGCCGGTGCTTTACCCCGTTCTTGCCTTTCAGCAACGAGTCGAATGCCAGCTCTATGCCGTTGCGCGCTCCCATGGACGTGTCGGCGTAGAGGCGTCCCAAAGTTTGGGCTGCCAGCGAGCCGAACGGCTTCTTGCGGTAGTTGAATGCCACTTCCTTGAAACCGCCTTTGTATTTATGCAGCCGGAAGACGGGCAGCTTTTTGACTTCCTTATACTGGGTGTACGAAATGCGTTTGGGATAGATGGGATAGTTGCGGCTCTTCATGCGGCGGCCCTTTTTGAGGTGTTCGCGGAACTGGCGGGCGCTCTTTTCGGGGAAAATGCGGTGCAGCCCCCGGCAGATGCTGTCCAGATTGGCGTTGAACACGGAGTCGCGCACGTGTTGTTCTTTGGCGAACTTCACCGGGTCTTTCTCGTTCGACATGAAGTCCATGTAGATGCGGTACTCCGGCAGCGAGCTGGCCATGAGCTTGCCGTCGGAGGAGAGTATGTTGCCCCGGTTGGGGCGTATGGGGATGTTTTCGTCCACAAAGCGGTCGGCCACTTCGAGCCAATAGTTCCGCTCCGCAAACATGATGATGCCGCCTTTGACAATGACGAAAATGCCTATCACGCACATCACCAGTACGATGAAGAAGTAGCGGGTTATGATGCTTCGTTTGTTTACTGCCATGACTGTTCTCCTCTTGTTTGCGGTTTCATTTCCTTATCAGGTAGGGCGGGGTGGTAGACGTTTGCAGGTTGCTTTCGCGGCTGGAAATGTATTCTTCTATGCGCGACTGGCGGCTGCGCTCCATCAGTTCGGAACTGCGTGTCAGCGCATCGTACTTTATGTCGGTCAACTGTTCTTTCAGTTGGGTTATCCTGATGAGTTGCTGCTGGCACTCGTAGCGGTTGTGTATGTAGAACAGGATGAGCACGATGATAAGCACCAGTAGCTTGGCCTGCCGGCGGAAGAAGTCGTCTGCCAGTATGTCGCCCCCGATGATGTTTTTCAGCGAGGTGCGCTTCTTTTCCTGTTTCTTTTCTTTATCTTTCATATTCTTGTCCGGTATATCTGTCTTTTCTGTCGGCGGCCATTCCGGTTCAAGCCGGGACGGTTTTTTCCGCTATGCGGAGCTTGGCGCTGCGTGAACGGGGATTCTGCCTGATTTCTTCCTCGTCCGGCACGATGACTTTGTTGTTCACCTGCCGGAGGGGGGTGCTTACGCGTCCGAAGAAGTCTTTCTCCGCCTTCCCTTCCGGGTTGCCTGCTTTCATGACGTTCTTCACGATGCGGTCTTCCAGCGAGTGATAGGTGATGACAGCCAGCCGTCCACCGGGCCGCAGGGCCTGGATGGCGGCTTGCAGCATTTCTTTTAGCGCGTCCATCTCATGGTTGACTTCTATGCGCAGGGCTTGGAACACCTTGGCCAGTTCCTTTTTCTCGCGTTCGGGGCCGAACAGGGGTTTCACCGCGTCGAGCAGCCCGCCTACCGTCGTAATCTTTTCCGAGGCGCGTGCCTTGACCAGCACGGAGGCCAGCTTGCGGCTGTTTTTCAGTTCGCCATACAGGTAGAACACGTTGGCCAGTTGCTCCTCGTCGTAGGTGTTCACCAGGTCGGCGGCCGTGAATGCGGCCCGTTGGTTCATGCGCATGTCCAGCGCGGTATCGAAGCGGAAGGAGAAGCCCCGCTCGCTGTCGTCCAGATGGTGCGACGACACGCCGAGGTCGGCCAGCACGCCGTCCACTTGCTGTATGCCGTGGTAGCGCAGGAAGTTGTGCAGATAGCGGAAGTTGCTCCGCACGAAGGTGAAGCGCGGGTCGTCCACGATGTTGCGTTCCGCGTCCGCGTCTTGGTCGAAGCCCAGCAGGCGTCCGCCTTGGCCCAGCCGCGAGAGTATTTCGCGTGAGTGCCCTCCGCCTCCGAAGGTCACGTCCACGTAAGTGCCGTCGGGTCGTATGGCCAGCCCGTCCACGCTTTGCTTGAGCAGCACGGGTATGTGGTATGTTTCTTGTCCGGTCGTCGTCATGGTCTTTCTTCTTCTTTGTTTGTTTCCGGGTGGGCGTCTCCCAGGATGTTTTGCAGCATTTCGCTGAATTCGCCGGGTTCCATGAAGGGTTGTTCGGCGCGTTCCTTCGCCCAGATTTCTATGGTGTCGTCCATGCCGATAAAGCGCACGTCGCTCTTTATACCGGCCATCAGCAGGTAGCGTTTCGGTATGAGGATACGCCCGTTGCCGTCGGGCACCACCACCTCGGCATCGCACACGAATTGCCGGAACACGGCCTGTTGGGCGGCGTTCCAGCGGTTGAGGCTCCGTCGCAGTTGGTCTTGCGTTTCGAACCACACGCTTTCGGGGTAGAGCACGAGGCATTCCTGGAACACGTCCTTGCGCAGCACAAGGCGTTCTTCGGAGGCAGCTTGCAGCTGTTTCCTGAACACGGCGGGGATGAATACTCTGCCTTTCGCGTCCGCCTTGGCCTCAATGTTTCCAAGGAATTTAGCCATCGTTGCACCTTATTATAGAAAACGACGGTAAAGGTACACAATTCCCCACAATTCCCCACAATGTTTTAACAAAAAACTTAACAAGAAGTTTTCAACATCCGTGTTAGTATCTATGCCGTTGAAAATGAACAGGCTCCGGCAGGCGTGCCCGTGTGGGGCGTAATCCCCTCTCACGGCCCTTCTGGAGGGGTTGTAAGGGGCGTTTGTCCGCAACGCGTTGCAAGCGTGCTTCCAACGTGTTGCGCCCGCGCTCCGAACGTGTTGCGGCCGCGCTTCCAACATGTCGGAAACGCGGGGCCTTTTTACTGGGCTTTTTTCCCGCGTGGAAGAAGGGGTGTGGCGGGGTATGGAAAATGAAGAGGGGCAAGCACTTGGTGTCTTGCTTGCCCCTTCTTGCTCCGGTTTACCGGAAGTCTTTCAGTTCCTCTTGCAACTTCTGCCGGGTGGCGAAGATGCGGCTTTTCACCGTGCCCAGGGGGAGCCCCATCTTGTCTGCTATCTCGCGGTACTTGAATCCGGCGACATGCATGGCAAAAGGCTTGCGCTGTTCTTCGGGCAAGGCGTTTACGATGCGTCTCATTTCCTTCAGGTCATAGGCGGTTTCCGTACTCTCGAATACGCTCTCTTCCGGTGCGCTCAGGTAATACTGGTTCTCGGTGCTGTCCACGAACGTCTGCTCGCGCACAATCTTCCGGTAGTTGTTGATGAAGATGTTCCGCATGATGGTGTACATCCATCCTTTGAAGTTCGTGTCGGGAGTATATTTGTCTTCGTTGTCCAAAGCTTTCAGCGAGGTGTCTTGCACCAGGTCGTTGGCTTCGTCGCTGTTGGTGGTCAGTTTGTATGCAAAGCGCAATAAGTCGTTCTGTACGCCCACCAGCTGTTTTGTAAATGCAATGCTATTCATGTCTTTTCTTTTAATTGTGTCCGGCTTTGTTGCCTGCCTCTGTCCTGCCTTCCGTTTGCCGCCCGGTGGCGGCGGGGATTTCCTGTGGCGGAAGGCATTGGCAGGCTTTCATCGCCTTTCGATATTGCAAGTTTACGCAACATCTTTGTGGCATACGGGGGCAATTCAACCTTTATTAGGGGCGAAAACTCTTAAAAGGCAGATGTCAGGTGCCTTTTGTTAGTTTTCGGGGGTAGTTTTCTGTCAATTTATTGCGATTAATTAAAAACTTGCTTTAATTTTGCACACGCATTTCATGGATATTAGCATGGCCGACGACGCGTTATTTTTGATAGACATAGACAAAGTGCTTCGCGACAAAGCCCCACGGCAGTCCAAGTATATTCCAAAGTTTATCGTTTCCTACTTAAAGCACATCGTGCACCAAGAGGAGCTGAACGTTTTTCTGCGCGAATCGAAAGACAAAGTCGGGGTCGATTTCCTGAAGGCCAGTTTGGACTTCCTCGATGCCAAGCTTGTGGTGAAAGGACAGGAAAACCTGCCTGCCGACAAACTTTGCACGTTCGTTTCCAACCATCCGCTCGGAGGGCAAGACGGCTTGGCGCTGGGCTACGTGCTCGGCTCGTTCTACAACGGCAAAATAAAGTACATGGTGAACGACCTGCTGATGAACCTTCACGGCTTGGCCCCGCTCTGCATCCCCATCAACAAGACAGGCAAGCAGGTGAAAGACTTTCCTAAGATGGTGGAGGCGGGATTCGCTTCCGACGACCAACTCATCATGTTCCCGGCAGGCCTGTGCTCGCGCAGGCAGCACGGCGTGATACGCGACCTGGAGTGGAAGAAGGCCTTCGTCGTGAAGAGCGTCGAGCACCATCGTGACGTGGTACCCATACACTTCGACGGCCGAAACTCCAACTTCTTCTATAACCTTGCGAACCTTTGCAAGCTGCTGGGCATCAAGTTCAACATCGCCATGCTCTACCTGGCCGACGAAATGCTGAAGAACCGCCATAAGACATTTACCATCACCATAAAGAAACCCATACCCTGGCAAACTTTCACCAAGGAGAAAACCCCGCTGCAATGGGCACAGTATGTGAAGGAAATAGTATATAAAGAAGAATAATATGGAAGAGATAATAGCACCGATAAGCAGGGACTTGCTGAAAGCGGAACTGACAGAGGAGAAGCGGTTGCGCATGACGAACCGGAGCAACAACCAGATATATGTCGTCACGGCGCAAGACTCCCCGAACACGATGAAAGAGATAGGCCGCTTGCGTGAAATAGCTTTTCGCACGGCAGGCGGAGGCACGGGGCTGTCCATGGACATAGACGAATATGATGTCATGGAGAACCCGTACAAGCAGCTTATCGTGTGGAATCCCGAGGCAGAAGAAATTTTGGGTGGATACCGTTACATATTGGGTACTGACGTGCGTTTCGACGAACACGGGGCACCTATCCTGGCAACCGGGCACATGTTTAACTTTTCGGACAAGTTCCTGAAGGAGTATTTGCCCACTACCATCGAACTGGGCCGCTCGTTTGTCACGCTGGAATACCAGTCGACCCGTTTGGACAGCAAGGGCTTGTTTGCCTTGGACAACCTGTGGGACGGGTTGGGCGCGCTGACAGTAGTGATGCCCAATGTGAAGTACTTCTTCGGCAAGGTGACAATGTATCCCAACTACCACCGCAAGGGTCGCGACATGATTCTCTACTTCCTCAAAAAGCATTTTGCAGACAAAGAAAACCTTGTTTCCCCCATGCATCCCTTGCAATTGGAAACGGACGAGAGCGAACTGGCAGCCTTGTTCTGCAAGGATTCCTTCAAGGAGGACTATAAGATACTGAATGGTGAAATCCGTAAGTTAGGCTACAACATTCCCCCGTTGGTCAATGCCTATATGAGCCTTAGCCCCACCATGCGCATGTTCGGCACGGCCATCAACTACGAGTTCGGCGATGTGGAGGAGACCGGCATACTCATTGCCGTGGACGAGATATTGGCCGAGAAACGCATGCGTCATATAGAGTCTTTCCTGAAGAAAGAGGCGGGAAGCTGCAACATAAGCTACTTCCAGGGTCTTAGCAGGAAGCCTTAGAATGGGAACAGCAAGGGCAGCACGATTACCATGACGATACCCATGATGATTTGCAGCGGTAACCCTACTTTCACATAATCCATAAAAGTGTATTGCCCGGCAGGCATGACCAAGGCATTGGGAGGTGTGGAGAACGGGGACGCAAAGCACATGCTGGCCGATACCGTCACGGCAAACAGGTAGGGGATGGGGCTTACCCCGATTTGCAAGGCACTTTGCAAAGCTATGGGAGCCATCAACAATGCCGTCACCGTATTGCTGATGAACATGGTCATGATAGATCCTGTGAAATAGATGCCTGCGAGCAGAACAACCGGGCCGTATTCTCCCAGCCGGTGCGCCAGCACGGTGGATAGATATTCGGATGCGCCGGTCTTTTCCAGCGCTAACGACATGGGCATCATGGCGGCGAACAGCACGATGGTTTCCCAGTTGATGGTTTTGTAAGCGGCTTCCACGCTGCGCAGGCAGCCGGTTATGACCATGAGCACCGCAGCTATCATGACAGCGGTCACGGGTTCCACAGGAATAAAGTCGAACACCATCATGGCTATCATGAGCAACATGATGAAAGCCGCCATGGGGGCTTTATAGTCTAATGTCACTTTGGCCGCTTCTTCCAGCGGTTGTCCGAGTACCACCCAGTTGTCTTCTTCTCCCGACAGACGGGCAATATCTTTCCAGTCTCCTTGTACCAATAGTACGTCTCCGTCGTGCATTTTGACGTTTCCAAGGTCGTGCAGTAGGTATTCCTTCTTGCGCCGTATGCCCAATACGTTGACATTGAACTTGCCGCGGAAGTTAGCCTCTTTGACCGTACGGTTGATGATGCGCGAGGAACCCATCAACACGATTTCGGCGATTCCGATGTCGTAAAAGTCCAACGACGCGCCAGCCTGCCCGGCATTTTCCTCCGTGGTATGGCCGTCCATCATGGAGAGCCCGCATTCATGGCAGAACAGTTCCACTTGGTCGGGGGCTCCCGACACGTAGAGCACGTCGCCCTCTTCCAGCAACGTGTCCGGTGCGGAGAATTGTTTCACCGTGAGCAGGAAACGGTGTTGCGTGTTGCTTTTCCTCCGTATTTCCAGTATGTTCAAGCCGTATTTGTGCCGTATGTCCAGCTCGGCGACAGTTTGTCCGATGACGGTGGCCCTGCTGTCCACGTTCAGGCGGAACAGGTTGCTCGACAGCCCGTATTCTTTGACCAGTTGCTTCAGCGACTTTCCGTGGCGGGCGTCTTTGCCTGTTTCACCTTTCTTCGAGAGGAACCACTTGGTGAGGGGAAGCAGTACGAGCGTTCCTACAGCCACGCATATCAGTCCCACGGGAAGGAAAGAGAAGAACGACAGTTGCCCGTAGCCTGCTTTTTCCAACGTGTCGGCAATAATAAGGTTGGGCGGCGTACCGATGAGCGTCATCATTCCGCCCATGCTGCTGGCAAATGCCAGAGGCATGAGCAGACGGCCGGAGCTGATGCCTGCGCTCATGGCCATGCTCACCACAATGGGCAGCATGAGTGCCACCGTGCCCGTGTTGCTGACAAAGGCACCGATGGCCGATGTGACCAGCATGACCAGTAGGAACAGGCGCAGTTCGCTCTTGCCGGCCAGCTTGAGTATGCGGCTGCTGATCATCTTGGCCAAGCCGGTCTGGAAGATGGCTCCTCCCACCACGAACAGACCCACCATCATGATGACGACGGAGTTTGAGAAGCCGGACAGCCCTTCTTCGGGAGTCAGTACATGGAATATCAGCAAGACGAGCAGCGAGCATACTGCCACGAGGTCGGAGCGGACTTTCCCGCTCATGAAGAATATGGCGGCGAGTGCCAGGGTGACGAGGGTGATGAGCATAAGGCTACGTGGTTGTTTATGGTTGTTTGTTGTTGTTTCTTGGTTTATCTTTGGGGAATGCCGGGCCTATACGGCAGGCAGGCTGTTCCCGTTTATTTTCCGGTAGAGGTCGAGGGCGAAGACGTCCGTCATACCCGATATGTAGTCGAGCACGGCTTGTATCCGTTCATAGAGGCCGGGGGCCGCGATGTTGTATTGGCTCGACACGCGGTTGACCAGCAACTGCGAGTACGTCTTTTGCGGAGAGCTTACCGCGTCTATCATCAGTTCGAGCAAGGTACTGATGATGCGGAAGCCGGCCAGCTCTATGTCGAGCACGTCTTTCGAGCGGTATATCTTCTGTACGGACAGTTCGGTGCAGGCGCGGTAGGCCGAGGCGGGCCGGGGGGCGATGTGCTTTATGAGGCTTCCTTCGAAGCGGCCTTCCAGCAGCAAGTCTTCGTTCTCTAAGAATACGCGGGTGCACTCCTTGATAAGCAGCCCGATGACGCACGAGCGCAGGTAGGCCACTTGTTCGTTCGCGTCGGTCACCATGTCCAGCGTGCGGCCCATGTGTTGCCGCCGTTCGTCGTCGAAGTAGGCCAGCAGCAGTTCCTGCGTCTCGTGCAGGGTGAGTATCTTCAACTTGTATGCGTCTTCTATGTCCATTATCTGGTAGCAGATGTCGTCGGCGGCCTCCACCAGGTATACCAGCGGATGGCGGGCATACTTCAGCGGCGAGGTGTTGAGCGGCAGCAGTCCCAGCTCGTCGGCTATGCGGCGGAAGCTCTCTTGTTCCGATGTGAAGAAGCCGAACTTGGACTTGCTCCCCGCCAGGCTCGATGCGAACGGATATTTCACGATGGAGGCCAGCGTGGAGTAGGTCAGCACGAAGCCGCCCTTGCGCCGTCCCTCGAACTGGTGCGTGAGCAGGCGGAAAGCGTTGGCATTGCCCTCGAAGTGGGTGAAGTCCTCCCACTGCGCGGGCGTAAGCTGTGAGCCGTCCGCTTGCCGTTCGCGCAGCTTCATCCCCTTGCCCTCCGAGAAGAAGGTGGAGATGGCCCGCTCGCCGGAGTGGCCGAAGGGCGGGTTGCCCAGGTCGTGGGCCAGGCAGGCGGCCGACACGATGGAGCCTATCTCCGGCACATACGACTGCTGCAACTCCGGGTGCCGCTCCAGCAGTCCCCGCGCCACGTCGTTGCCCAGCGAGCGACCCACGCACGACACCTCCAGACTATGCGTCAACCGGTTGTGCACGAATATGCTGCCCGGCAGCGGGAATACCTGCGTCTTGTTCTGTAGCCGCCGGAAGGGGGCGGAAAACACCAGCCGGTCGTAGTCGCGTTGAAATTCGGAGCGGTTTTCGTGCCGCTCTTCATGAAACTCCTCTAAGCCGAAACGCTTGGCGGAGATGAGCCTGTTCCAATCCATTCGTTCTCTTGACATGTCCGTGTTTTTTGAAAGACGCGGCGGCCTTGTTTGCACGGCTTTCCGGGCCGGTATTCAGGGCTTGCGGGCGCAACATGTCGCGCGTTTGCTCCGAACGTGTTCCGTCCGTGCTCGCAACGTGTTGCGGCCGCGCTTCCGACGCGTTGCGCCCGCAGCCCCCGTATACATGCCTCTGGAGCCTTCTGCAAGGGGTATTGCGGCGCGGCGTGCGCGGACGGAAAATAGTGCGCGTCTCACGTTATTTAACTGCAAATGTATCATTATTTTGCTTCAAATTCCATACTTTTGCCCATAAAATGCCGCGTGCGGCCTCCGGGCTTTCCGCGGCGGCTCGCGGCGGGGTGCATCCCGCCCGGCACATTATCACGTAAACGACTAAAAGACCTGTTATGCTCAACGTCAGAATAATCAACAAATCGAAGCATCCGCTTCCGGCCTATGCCACGGGACTTTCGGCAGGCATGGACTTGCGCGCCGACATCGATACGCCTATCACGCTGGCCCCCCTGCAACGCTGCTTGGTGCCCACCGGGCTGTATATCGCCCTTCCGGCGGGATACGAGGCGCAGGTGCGTCCGCGCAGCGGGCTGGCCCTGAAGAAGGGCATCACGGTGCTCAACTCACCCGGTACGATAGACGCCGATTACCGTGGCGAGATATGTGTCATATTGGTGAACCTGTCGTCCGACCCCTTTGTCATCGAGGATGGCGAACGCATTGCCCAGATGGTGATAGCACGCCACGAGCAGGTGGAGTGGCAACTGGTGGAAACGCTGGACGAGACGGAGCGCGGTGCGGGAGGCTTCGGGCATACCGGTAAGAATTAAGCGGACTGTCATGAAAACCATCCACCTCATCGCCGCCGGCCTCCTGGCCCTGCTTGTGTCCCTGCCTTCACCGGCATTTGCCGTGTGTCCTGCGGTGCTGGCCGACGTGCAGGCACCTGACGGGACGGCCTGTTCGCTTCCTTCCGGCAAGGACATCGCCAAGGCCGGCAAGAAGAAAGGCAAACACCGCGACAAGAAGAAGCGTGGCGACAAGAACGCCTCCGCCGTCGCTTCCCCCGTGCCGCAACGCCTCTCGCCGGAGCAGCAACGCAGGTACGATTACTTCTACCTGGAAGCCGCCCGCCTGAAGACCTTGCGCAAGTACGATGCCGCGTTCGCCATGATAGAGCATTGCCTTGCCATGGACTCTTGCGCCGCGTCGGCCCTTTACGAGATGGCGCAGTTCCGCGTCTACCTTAAGCAGATGCCCCAGGCCGTGTCCGCCTTGGAACGGGCGGTGCTCTACGCCCCGGACAACTACTGGTACGCCCAGGCTCTTGCCAATCTCTACCTGCAACAGAAGCAGACGGAAAAAGTCACGGCATTGCTTGAAGACATGGCCGGACGCTTTCCCGATAAACTCGATCCGCTGTACAGTCTGCTCGAGTTGTATAACCGGGCCGAAGACTACGACCGTGTCATCGACATCCTCGACAGGCTGGAGGTGCGCACCGGCAAGAGCGAGCAGCTGACCATGGAGAAGTTCCGCATCTATCTGCGCAAGGAGGACAACAAGCGCGCGTTCAAGGAAATCAAGAGCCTTGTGGCCGAGTACCCCATGGACTTGCGCTACCAAGTGGTACTGGGCGATGCCTACCTGCAAAACGGAAAGGACGACGAGGCATACGCCATCTACCGCAAAGTGCTGGCCCAGGAGCCCGACAACGCCATGGCCATCTATTCGCTGGCTTCTTACTACCAAGAGACAGGCCAGCAGGAACTCTACCGGCAGCAGATGGACACCTTGTTGCTGAACAAGAAAGTACCGTCGGAAACGAAGTTGCAAGTCATGCGGCAGGTCATCGCGGAAAACGAGCGTGCCGGAGCCGACAGTACACAGATCATCCGCCTGTTCGACCGCATCATGGCCCAAGACCCCGACGACGCGGAGATTCCCATGCTCTACGCGCAATACCTGCAGGCCAAGAACATGGCCGAAGAGAGTGTCCCTATACTGGAAAAGATACTCGACATAGACCCCACGAACACCGCCGCCCGCATCACATTGCTTGGGCAGGCCGTCCGCAACGAAGACTATGAAGCCGTGATACGCATCTGCGAGGCAGGCGTGGAGGCCACCCCCGAAGTCTTGGAGTTCTACTTCTACCTGGCCATAGCCTACAACCAGGCCGGACGCAACGCGGATGTGATTTCCACCTGCCAGCTTGCCCTTGGACGCGCAGTAGGCGACAGCCGGAAAGAGCTTGTGTCCGACTTCTATACCATCATGGGTGACGCTTGCTATGCCGAGGGGCGGGATGAGGATGCTTTTATTGCTTACGAGTCGGCCCTGACCTACAACGCTTCCAATGTAGGTGCGTTGAACAATTATGCGTATTACCTTTCGCTCGAACGCCGCGACCTTGACAAGGCCGAGGAAATGAGCTACAAAACCATCAAGGCAGAGCCTGGGAACGCCACTTACCTCGATACCTACGCTTGGATCCTGTTTGAGAAGGGTAACTACACGGAGGCCCGCATCTACATAGACGACGCGATGGCCAACGGAGGGGAGGAGAGTGCCGACGTGGTGGAGCATTGCGGTGACATCTATTTCATGACCGGCGACGTGGACGGTGCGTTGAAGCGCTGGAAGCAGGCACGCGACATGGGAAGCGAGTCCAGCACGTTGGACGAGAAGATTTCACAGAAGAAGTACATACCTTATGATAATAAGAAAGAAAACGCGGAGAATGCCGCTGCGGGCGACGGGAAGTAAGCGCACCGCAGGTTTGTTGCGTTGCCTCTGTGCCTTCCTGCTGCTGGCTGTATGCCTTGCAGGGTGCAAGACGTCGCGCCATGCCTCCACGCTCGATCGCCAGAGCGGCTATCTCTCGTCCAAGGTGAGGCTCACCGTGCCGACGGGACAGGCCGTGCTCACGGTGAACGGTACGCTGAAGCTGAAGTCCGGGGAGCTTGTGCAATTGTCTTTCCTGATGCCCATATTCCGTACGGAGGTGGCGCGGCTGGAGGTGACACCCGACACCATCCTGCTGGTAGACCGCATGAACAAACGTTTCGTGCGGGTGGAGCGGAGCGAACTGCGGCACCTGTTGCCCAAGAAAGCGGGTTTCGCCCATCTGGAGAAGCTGATTTACGCGGCCGCGAAGCCCGGTGGAAAGACGGTGCTCAGGGGTAGCGACCTGGGCATCCCGTCGCTGGAGAAGGGGCAGCTGGAACTTTCCGACTTTTCGGACAAGGCGTTGTCCATTTCCCCCACATCCCTTTCGGGCAGATATAAAGAGGTGAAGGTGGAAGAACTGCTTGAAATGCTGATGAGCCTATGATACGCCTGCTTGTTTTTGTCCTGTTGTCGTGCGGTGTCGCCTTGCAGTCTTTCGGCCAGTCCAATAAGTTGATAAAGGAACTGGAGGGCAAGCGTGGCGACTTGCAGAAACGCATTGCGGAGTCGGAGACATTGTTGCAGACCACGAAGCAGGACGTAGGCAGCCAGTTGGCCGGACTGTCCACCCTGAACGGCCAGATAGAGGAGAGGAAACGCTACATCCTGCAGGTGAACAACGACATGGAGGCCATAGACCGCGAGCTGGCATCGCTGGACCGCGAGGTGGAACGCCTGCAACGCGACTTGCAGGACAAGAAGGAGAAGTATGCCGCATCCGTGCGCTACCTTTATAAGAACCGCAGCGTGGAGGACAAGCTCATGTTCATCCTCTCCGCCGACAACTTGGCGCAAATATACCGCCGCCTGCGCTACGTGCGCGAATATGCCGACTTCCAACGCCTGCAAGGCGAGGACATTAAGCGCAGGCAAGAGCAGATAGGCCGCAAGCAGAACGAACTGCTCGAGGTGAGGCAGGCGAAAGAGGCTCTCCTGAAAGAGCGTGAGGCCGAGAAACAAAAGCTGGAAAAAGAGGAAAAGGAGAAAAAAGGCCTCCTTAACAAACTGCGCCGCAAACAGCGGGGCTTGCAGAACGAGCTGGCCAAGCAGCGCAAGGAAGCCGCCCGCCTGAACGCGCGCATAGACAAACTGATAGCCGAGGAGATAGAAAAAGCCCGCAAGCGTGCCGAGGAAGAAGCCCGCCGCGAGTCCGCCGCCCGCAAACGCGGGGAGGGGACAGCCGCCCCGGCCAATGCCGATGCAGGGAAAGCGGGCCAACCTGCCACCGCCGCCCCGCTGGAAGCCTATACCATGGACAAGGCCGACCGCCAGCTGTCGGGCACCTTTGCCTCCAACCGGGGCAAGCTGCCGGTTCCCATCACCGGCCCCTACCTTATTGTAAGCCGCTACGGGCAATATCCGGTAAAAGAGCTGAAGGGTGTGGTGCTCGACAACAAGGGCATCGATATCCAGGGACAACCCGGAGCGCAGGCGCGGGCCGTGTTCGGCGGCAAAGTGGCCGCCGTGTTCAAGCTCGACGGGCTGTTCAACATCCTCGTGCGCCATGGGGCTTACATATCGGTTTACTGCAACCTGGCATCCACCGCCGTGAAGGCCGGCGACGAGGTGTCCATCAATCAGCCGCTGGGCACGGTATTCTCCAATCCCGCCGACGGAGGGCGCACCGTGCTCCACTTCCAGCTACGCAAGGAAAAGGAGAAACTTAATCCCGAACTTTGGATAGACCGCTGAGCCGGAAACCCGCATATATGGGGCTTTCGGGCGCGACGTGTTGCGCCCGTGCTCCGTACATGTTGCGGCCGTGCTCGCAACGCGTTGCGCCCGCGCTCCGAACGTGTTCGGAATAAACGCCTGATGCACAGCCTGTTTCCTTCTGCTGCGAAGCGTCCGTTTACACCATTGTAAAAGCTTGTGGGTCAGAATTGTGCCCCGTCCAGCAGGTCGAGGTAGAGCCGGATGGCCTCTTCTATTTCGTGCACGAACACGAACTCGTCCGCCGTGTGCGAGCGGCTGCTCTTGCCGGGGCCCATCTTCATGGAAGGGAAGGGCATCAGGGCCTGGTCGGACAGCGTGGGCGAACCGAAAGGCACGCGCCCCAAGGCCACGGCCTTCCGTACCAGCGGGTGCTCGGGCGGCACGTGCGAGGAGCTTAGGCGGAAGCTGCGCGCCTGGGCTTGGCAGGAGATGTGCCGGCAAATTTCGTCATACAGTTCGCGGTTGGTGTAGCACTCGTTGCTGCGTATGTCTACCACGAAGGTGCAACGGTCGGGTATGACGTTGTGCTGCGTGCCCGCGTTCACCATGGTGACGCTCATCTTCACCGGGCCGAGCAGGGGCGACACTTTGGGGAAATGGTAGTCGCGGAACCAGGCTATGTCCGCCAGCACCTTGTAAATGGCGTTGTCACCCT
>CALUGY010000086.1 GCA_944320295.1 uncultured Bacteroides sp. | reverse complement strand
AACAGCAGCATATCACAGGCGCGGATTACGCGGATTTCACGGATTCATACATAGAAACAGTCCGTGGCATCCGCGCAATCCGCGCCTTGTCTTATCAAGAGAACACTACTGTGTATCAGGTAATTATTTACAGCGTATTGCACCTGCGCTTCCAACGCGTTGCGAGCGTGCTTCCAACGTGTTGCGGCCGTGTTCGCAACACGTTGCGACCGCGCTCCGAACGCACTCGGAGCAAAAGCGGAAACCGCCCGCCCCGCGTTCCCCCCTCCTTCGGGAGGGGGTCAGGGGGAGGCTCACAGGTTCGCCTTGGCCCAGGCCGTGATGAGCGCGTTTTCATCGGAGTCCCACGCGGCCTTGTAGAGCGTGCGCACCACGGAGAGCCAGTCTTGCACGCGGGCATCGCGCGGCTCGCTCTTGCCCACGGCTGACGGCCCGCCGTTGGCGGCATACTGCTCGCGCGTGGTGCTGCTGATGCGGGCATAGGTGCCCGTGTAGGGTTGCAGGTCGGCGTTCGTCACGCGGATGTCATACTCCAGCTGCTCGTCCGTGCACGAATAGTTGTCCGGATGCTGCGGGCTTTCGGTGGCCCACTTGCTGCGGTCGGCGGCATAGACGGTCACACCGTCCTTGAACAAGTAGGGGTACTGGCCCGTGCCGTACATGTCCTCGTAGACAATGCCGCACACGGGGAACTGCGCCCCCGACTGCCATTGGATGAACTTCAACAGCTTCTGCATGAGCGACAGGTCGAGCGACCCCTTGGCCCGCCATACGGCATACGCCACCCACTTGGCCAGCTTCTCCGGCGACGGGTTGAGCATATACACCAGGCCGCGCTTCTTCTCGCCCGTCTTCACGTCGGGCGCGGTGTAATATTCGTATAGTTTCACAGGATAGCCCTCGTAGCCAGGATAGGCATAGTCCACCTTCAAGAGCTTGCCCGCCATGTATTGCGAGGTGCCGAGCAGCTTCTCGCAGTCGGCCAGCAAGGAGCGATAATCAGCAGACCGCGCGATGAAGTCCCTGACGGGCGCATCGGCCGGCGGATCCGGTTTGGCCATCACGGCATCCCAGATGGCACGTTGCAAGGTTCCTTGCTCGTCGTCGCCCTCGTATTCCCAGAACATCATGCCTTTCATGCCGAGGCCCAGCAACCATTTACCCTTCAGCGCGATGCTGCGCGGGTTGTCGTATCCGGCGTGGAACGCGCCATCCTTCCCCACATGGGGCACGCCGGCACGCTCGTCCCAGCAATCGGTCTTGTAACCGTCGGCCTCAGCCCACGTCCCCAGGTTGCAGAAGCGCACGGAGCCGCCGCGTTGGAAGTCGTGGCGGGCGTAAAAAGGTATGCCCAGCACCAGCTTCGAGGCCGGAACGCCCGCATCGAGGTATGCCTGCACGGCACGGCGGCAGTCCCAGCTGTTCTCCGGGTCGTCGAAGGCCGACTGGTGGTGGGGTGCGCTGTCGAAGTCGTAGGTCATGATGTTCACGAAGTCCACGTAGGGATCTACTGCCGCCACGTCTATGTATTTCTTCCCGCCACCGTTCGTCCGTTGCATGCCTTTGCAGTAACCGGCATAGGTAAGCAGGATGTCCGGCCCCAGGGCGGTACGCAAGTCCTTCATCAACAGGGTGAAGTTGTCCACATCCACTATCGTGTCGAACTCGGCATGGCCGTAGGTCAGTCCGGGGAACTCCCAGTCGATGTCTATGCCGTCTATGCCTTCCTTCTCCACGAAGCGGCGGCAATCTTCGGCGAAACGCTTGCGCATCTCCGGACTTTTGGCCAGAGCCGAGAAGCCGCCGCTCGGCTTGCCGTCCCGGTTCATGTTGGTGTTGTTGAAAGAGAGCAGTATCTTCAACTGCGGGTTCTGTTTCTTCAGGGCTTTCACGGCGTCGAAGCGTGCCTGTTCGCCTTGGATGCCGAACTTGCGGTACTCGTCGCCGTCCATGTACAACCCGGCAAAGGCGTAGTTGATGTGCGTCAGATAGGTGGGGTCGGGCAACACTTTGCCCCAAGCGGTCACATAGCCCAGGGCCACGCGGCCCTCCACGCGCTCAGCCATTCCGGCTTTCGACTCCTCGGAGTAGGAAGCGCGCGGAACCGTGGCATAGTAACTCCTGTGGCACGCGCCGAGGCACAGCAGACAGGAGAACAAAACGAAATAAAGTTTCTTCATAACGATAAGATATTAGATGGTTCATGGCCTTCCGCCCGCCCCGTCGCCTGCGGGAAAAGGGGGAGGGAAGGCGCGTTTGCTTGCAACATGTTCCGGGCAAACCCGCAACGTGTCGCGACCGCGCTCCGAACGTGTTGCGTCCGCGCCCGGAACGCGTTGCGGACAACGGCGGGAAATGCCCCGTCTGCAAAGATAGCAATACCACGCTTCACACGGGTAGGAAAGGGCGTTTTTTTGCCGCACGGCACGGCCGGGGACGAAAAAAAGCAGGCCGTAGCGGATACCTTACCAGCTCATCCGCCGCGGCCTGCCTATCGCCAATCCTCTGCTTATGAAATGTTGCTTATCATTGCGCCATCACGGCGTTCCACACGGCACGGGTCAGGGTGCCTTGCTCGTCGTCGGCATCGCAGTCCCAATACATCATGCCCTTCATGCCGAGGCCCAGTATCCACTCGCCTTTGATGGCGATGCTCTCCGGGTTGTCATAGCCTGCATAGAAAGCACCGTCTTTCGACACGTAAGGCACTTGGCCCACATCGTCCCAGTTGTCGATGACATAACCGTCGGCCTCGCTGAACTTCTCGTCGAAGTCGCAGTAGTTGATGGAGCCGCCGCTGTTGAAGTGGGCACGGGCATAGAACGGGATGCCGAGCACCAGCTTGCTGGGCGAAATGCCTGCATTAAGATATTCGTCCACGGAACGTTTGCAGTCCCAATAGTAGTCGCTATTTTCAAGGGCGGACTGGTGGCTGGGTGCGCCGGCAAAGTCGTAGGTCATGATGTTCACATAGTCCACATACGGGTCCACGGCTGCCACGTCGATGTAGCGACGGCCACCTTCCACGCCCTCGACATCCTTCACGTTCATGCAATAGCCTGCATAAGTCAGCAGCACGCCCGAACCCAAGGTCTCGCGCAGGTCCTTCATCAGCAGGACGTGGTTGTCCACATCCACAAGCGGGTCGTAGGCGTTCGAGCCGAACGTCATTCCCGGGAACTCCCAGTCGATGTCTATGCCGTCTATGCCTTCCGTTTGCACGAACTCCTTGCAGTCTTCCGCAAAGGCTTTGCGTGCCACGTCGCTCTTGGCCAAGGCCGAGAAGCCTCCGCCTCCCGCATTGTCGTCATTTTCTGCCGAGTTGGAGAAAGAGAGCAGGACTTTCAAATCCGGGTTGCTCTTCTTCAGATCCTTTATTTTGTCGAAACGTTCACGGGTTTTGCCCGAAAGTTCGAACTTCACATACTCGCCATCCTGCATGTACACTTCGGCAAATGCATAGTTGATGTGCGTCATATACGTGGGGTCGGGAATCCTTGAACCATACCAAGTCACATAGCCCAAGGCCACGCGGCCATCCACCCGTTCCAGCATTTCACTTTGCTCCAAGGAAGGAGCACGGAGGCCGGTTATATAGTCGTCCGTGTTACATGCGTTGAGCAGCAATAAAGCTGCCGATGCCAAGAAATAATAAATCTTCTTCATGATTCTATGGTATTAAGTTATTCTGCAACGGGCTCGTAGAATACGTACCAGCCTTCAACATTCCAATCCTCAGCACCGGTATACAAATCCGGTTTGTAAAGAGTAAGCTTGTTCTTGTCAAAATACAATATCCAGAATACGAACTCATCCGTATTCCATAGTCCGCCTTGGTCAAGTTCTCTACCGATAACAGGAATATCCGTTATAAATTCACCCATCACTTTATCTTCAGGAACATTATGAGTAATTCTAAACGAACCTTGGTTTATCATATTTCCCTCGGCATCATAAGTAGTTATTTTATTGCCATCGAACTCCAATACCATCGTTTGCGGACCTGCTTCTTCGGGAGTAACCTGATTCCACCAAGCACTATAATAGTCCTCATCGGCATTATAATTATAATACTTCCACGCACCATGAGCACCTCGCCAACATACATAAGAGGTCTCACCCTGTGCAACAGGACGGAATGTCCATGTTTTCTTAGCCGTTATATCCGATTTATCAACAGCCCCAGTAAAACTTGTTTGCCAATCATCAAATGCATTAGTCACCACTACCTGTACAGGATCAGTCTCAACTATCTGATTGGCAGATATTCCTACATACCAAATATCATAGGTAGTATTCTCATCGCAAATCAATGTATCTTGGTCAGAAAACAAGGTTGTGCGCTTTCTACTATCTGGTTCACCCCACTCGGCGTGCCAAGCACCGCCGACATCGGGACGCGAGTTCTTGAGCACTACATATTGGTCGCCTTCCACCACACCATCTTGATTAGGGAAAGGCTGCGTCACGGAGATGGCGGCCTGCAATTCTTCCTTGGTAATGGGAGTTCCCGCGTTCTGGTAGTCATCGCGCAGGCTCTCATCCTCTATGGGGTCACAAGCGGCAAGGGCCGACATACAAGCCAGCATGCCTATCAATATATTCTTAATATTCTTAGCTTTCATACTTATTCTCGTTCTTTAAATAGTTGTTTCTTTTTAACAGGCAAGGCAGGGAGGGAAGCAAGACACCATGTCCGGGCCTTGCAGCCCCGCCAAACCTTGCAGTCATCATGAAAATCCGAGTTGTTTGCACATTACAAGTTGTTCCAGTCGGAGAACTGGGCGGAAGCGTCCCAGCCGGGATTCTGCTCCAGCACGCCATTGGAGATATCGATTTCGTCTTGCGGAATGGGCCAGTATCCTTGCGTCTCTTGCAAGCGTGCCCTGTAGTCGTATTGCACCATGGGTACCACAACGGCTTCGTTGATTACATCGAAACCTGTCTGTTTGTTCAGCAGGTTACCAGCCTCTTCCAAAGAAGGACCCGACCAACGCAGCATGTCCCACCAGCGGATAGACTCGAAGCACAACTCCCAGCGACGCTCTTGCTTGATGGCATCCAGCGAATAGGCCACCGGAGCCAAATGGGAACGTGCACGCACACGGTTCAGGCCTTCGGGATCTTCCTTCAGTTCGGACTGCATCAGCAGCACATCGGCAAAGCGGATGTGGATGAGGTCGGCAATCTGAAGCAAGGAATGCGAAGTTTGCGAGGTTAAACCGGGATACATTTGCTTACCGAAAGCTTCTATTATCGGTATACCACTAGCATCAACGCCTCTACAAGAATTAATATTGATATATTTCTTCTGGAAATATCCAGTTTGCTCGTAGTATCGATAAGACACAGTATAAGGGGGCTCGCTTAAATCCATTGTACGATCTAATAATACACTACCATTGTTCGGGTCTAAAGCCTTGTACGACCAAATGGAACCGGTAATACGCGGATCCTCCGTATAACCATCCAAGTATTGTTGCTGGGCAGACCAAGCTTTCCATTCGTCCACCATAGCCGGTGAAACAGGCCCTGCTCCCCAACCATTACCAAACGGATAACTGTCCTCCTTGGAATAATTATCACCTGAAGGAGAGTAGAATTGAGCTACCGTATTGGAAAACCAAGTAAGCGTCCAGTTGGACAACAGGTTGTGCTTATTGGCAAACAAAGTCTCAATACTGCTGTTACCCACCCAATGCAAATCGTGGTCTATGACATATTGATAACGGAAGCCTTGTGCGTTGTCCTCAGTAGCTTCATTCGTATACGCCCAGATGTTACGCTGGTCGGGAACCAAGTCGTGTCCTGAATTATAAACACAGTCGTCTATCCACTCTATGACTTCTGCCTTCGTCGTGCCGTTAGGCAGCGTCTCTTGGGCGTACCTGCCTGTGTAGAACAAGAACACGCGGGCCATCAACGCCTCGGCTGCATATTTGGTGGCATGCCCGGCCATGGAGGAGCCTTGCGTATAGATACGGTTAGGCATCATGTTTATGGCATCCTTCAAGTCGTTTGCTATCAGTTCGTACACTTCGTCAACGGTTGCGCGGGGCAAGTTGGTTGTTTCTGTCGTAGTGCGCAAAGGTACTCCACCGAATATTTTAACCAACTCGTAGTAAGCCATGGCGCGCAAGAAATGAGCTTCGCCCATCAAGCGGTTCTTCTCGCTTTCGCTCGACCACGTCTGTACATTGTCTACCGTAGCGAGGAAGTTATTTGCCCGGTTGATCATTTTATAGCAACGTGACCAGAGGTTGAGACGGCCATTCAGGTTGTTCGTGTACATCAAAAAGTTCGTGGCACAGTTGTTGGAGTAGGAAAGATTTCCGCCCAAGCAGTCATCGCTGGCCAATTGCGCCGTATAGTATTCGGAAGACAACTCCGGATCCTCGAAGAGCAAGTTAGCGTAGATGGCATTTACCATCTCTACCGCATCAGTCTCTGTTTCCGGGAAGTTATCGGTTGTTTTCTCTGTCAACAGCTCCGTATCCAAAAAGTTCTCGCATCCAGCAAAGAGCAACAGGGCCGACGCTGCGGCTATAGATAATATCTTCTTCATAACAAATCCTCCTGTTTAAAATTTAACGTTCAAACCCACCATATAAGTACGTGCGCTAGGATAATAGCCAAGGTCAATACCCGAAGCCCAACCTTGGCCGGCACCATAACCGATTTCAGGATCCATGCCCGAATAGCCGGTGAACGTAAAGACGTTCTGCGCTGTAACATACAGACGCAATTGCTGTACGGGAATCTTCTTAAAGGCCTTCTTGAAATCGAAGCCCAACGTGATGTTCTTAATCTTCCAGTAGTCGCCATCCTCGATATAAAGATCGGAAATGCGATTCCAGTTGGAGCTGGAAGAACTGCTTAAACGAGGCATTGTATTGGAAGTGCCTTCGCCATGCCAACGTTCAAAGATTTCTGTTGTAAAGTTAGCCATGGGCGAAGAAGAGAAGTCACGATAGCACTTCAATATCTGCTGCCCAAAAGCCCCGTAAGTTGTGATAGAGAAATCTATGGCTTTATAACTGGCATTAAGAGAAAGGCCCATGGTCACATCGGGATTCGGATTACCAATCATCGTACGGTCGTTGGCATCTATCACCCCGTTGTGATCCACATCTTCCCAAATCATATCACCCGGCTGCGTGGCATTGCCATTCAGCTTGGCACCGGTGTAATTGTCTATCTGCTCTTGGTTTTGGAAAATGCCGTTGCTCTTATAACCATAGAAGTAACCGATAGGCATACCGACTTCGGCACGGTAGCATTCTTCAGCACCTTCCCACAACACGCTACTAAGACCGTGGATAATACCGTCTGCATTGGCAATCTTCGTTACCTCGTTCTTGTTGTGCGCCAGCGATAGGTTGGCTCCGTACTGGAAGTCCTTGCCGATGTTGTCGTTCCAATGCAAGGCAATCTCTATACCAGTATTGCGCACATTACCACCATTGACCGATACAGGGTCTGCACCATAAGAATAAAGTACAGGAGCAGTAACCAGCCAGTCACGTGTGTTTCGGATGTAGTAGTCGAACTCCATGCCCAAACGGCTATTGAAGAAGCGGGCATCCAGACCGAGGTCGAACTGTTCTTGCGTCTCCCAAGCCAAGTCGGGATTTGTAAGACGATAAGCATACGAAGACGTACTGAGGACATTCATCGTGTCGCCAAAAGGATAGCCGCCAGTCGTATTGTTCGATGTGATCAGCGAAAGGTATTGGAACGTACTCACATTGCAGTTACCATTCTGCCCCCAAGATGCACGAAGTTTCAAGAAGTCAAGCCAATTGTTGGTAGATTCCATGAAGTCTTCGTTGGTAATAACCCACCCGGCAGACACCGAGGGGAAGTAGCCCCAACGGTGTCCTCGAGCAAACGTGGACGAACCATCGGCACGCATAATCAAAGAGGCCATGTACTTCTCTTTATAGTTGTAGTTGATACGTCCGAAGAAAGAGGCAAGCGCACCTTGTGAGGAAGGACTGCCGCTCAACGACTTGATATTGTCGGTCACAAAAGGCACATTGCTCAGGTAAGCATGCTTGAAGTCCGAGAAATTGGAATCCACAGCAGAGGCACTCATCGATATGCCCATGCCCCACTTCTCAACGGACTGTCCCACGAGGACATCGAAATTATGATCGTCATTGATGTTGAATATATAATTTACAGTATTATCCCACGTCCAGCGATGGCTCAGCGACATAGACTGCGTCACTTGGTCGTCCGGCTGACTCAAGGTTGCTGTCAATGCTGCATAGCGAGGAATATAAGAGCGATAGCTGGAAGCACTCATCATATAACCGAACTGGCTCTTGATGCGCAGGTTCTTGATGGGCTGGTATTCAGCAAAGAAACTGCTCTGCAAGGAATGCGACCAGCTTTCGTTCTGGTTCATCATATAGTCCATGTAAGCCACAGGATTCTTGTTGGCTCCATTAGATACATCCCAGTTGTATCCGTTCTCCGTTTGGTCGGCATAGTCGTAATAGTTTCCGTCTGCATCGTAGATGTGCATCAGCGGGCTCATCACCAGCATGTTGTGCATACTATTCCAATAAATGTCGTCTGCGGCGAAAGAGCCGTGCATTTGTTGGTATTTGTAGTTGATGGTTTCGCCTACTTTCAAAACATCAAGGTCGCCTTTCTTTATCACTACATGGTCGGAATTGACACGGGCGTTATAACGATTCAACTCAGGCACATCGGTAAGTACGCCCAAAGTGGCCTCTTGGTTGGTATAGGCAAAACCTATGGCATAACGCGAACGGTCGTTGCCACCCGTCACGTTCACCGAATGGTTCTGCACCAATGCATCCTTGTTCAGCACCTCTTTCAACCAATTCGTACCTTGCCATGTGCCTTCACGGATGGCCTGCAAATCGGCAGCTGGAATATATTGCTCCCAGTTATAAGGAGCCAAGCCGTCCATCACACGCCCTTCGTCTTGTATGGCCATGAACTCCTGTGCATTCAAGATAGTAGGAATCTTGTACAGATTCTGCCAGCCCACATAACCGTCGTAAGATACTTCGGATACGCCTTCCTTGCCTCGCTTGGTAGTGATCAGGATGACGCCGTTGGCGGCACGTGCACCATAAATAGCGGCCGAAGCGGCATCCTTCAGCACATCCATCGATTCGATGTCGCTCGGGTTCAAGCCGTCGATGCTGGCCCCGGCCACACCGTCGATAACGTACAAAGGCGAATAATCACCTACGGTACCCAAACCACGGATGGTCACCTTGTAGCCCGCAGCCAAGTTACCGCTGTTCTGCACGATGTTCACACCGGGTGTGGAGCTTTGTACAGCTCCCAATACATCTACTGTGTTCATCTTGGCGATGTCCTCGCCTTTTACTTGCACGGTAGCGCCCGTCACCAGTTTCTTCTTCTGCACGCCGTAGCCCACAACAACCACTTCGTCCAGCACTTCCGTGTCTTCCCTGAGCGCGATGTTCATGTTCGGACGGGCTTCCACCTCTTGGGTCTTGTAACCGATATACGATACAATCAGCACCGCGCCTCTGTCTACATTCAAGGTAAAGCGCCCGTCGAGGTCTGTCACCACGCCGGTGCCTGTGCCTTTCACTTGGATACTTGCCCCGATAACAGGGTCTCCATTCTGGTCGACAACAACACCCCTGACGGTTTGCTGTTGCATTTGCTCTGCTATGCCATACGACACGGCAGGATCACTCTCGCTAGCCCAAGCCGTCCCGCTTCCCACAGAAACGAACAAACCTGCGGCAATAGCTGCAAAGATTTTCTTGTTTAATTTCCAATTACAAAGTTCATTCATGATACGCATTTTTAGGTAATTGATTTCAAAAAAAGATTGTAAAGATCACATCAGCCAAAAAGCATTGTAACAATTAGGTCATCTACTCCATAAGCATTAGTTTTTTGATTAAATGAAATTAAGGTTTTATATAGAGGATAAACATCCCCTTTAGGATTCTTTGTAAAATTACATAGCAAACGAATTGCTTATTCATATGCTAATAACTGTTATCATATTTTGTATTGCGTTAACTATTGTTGAAGTGTGAAATAGGAAATACACAGATATTCAGCTATAAACAGAAAAAAGACTTTACCAACCTAATTAACAAACAAATACAACTGACAAAAACAATACCTTCGAGGGGTTTGCTATCAGAATTTAATGTTTAGTAACTTTTCAGGGAAGCGGAAAAGAACTGTTATTCACCCTGTTCCAGCTTCTACGGAAAGAAGAAAAAAGCATTCCCTATTTATAATATGGTATAAGGGGCGAAAGGGCAGAAGCGCTATTCTCATGTAACACCACACAAAGGGGAACAAAAGGCAGCTCCGGTGGGAACATGTTCCGCGTTTGCCCGCAACACACACGGGGCACGGGCGCAACACGTTGGAAGCACGCTCGCGACATGTCGCGCCTAAAGGCTGTATATCAGCAAGATTTGATGCAGAGCGGCCGTACATTCAAGCCCCATGCAGGGAATGTCCCCTCGATACCCGTCCACCCCGGCCATGAAAGAGGGCGGAAAGGGAAGCGGAGAGCGATGGACGGTCTTTTATAGGTTTTCTCACGAATACTTCGTATCTTTGCGGCACATACGCACAAAGGACATCTTTATGAGCCTCAACCACATTTTGACACAAGCGATAGACGAACTGTCGGAGGGCGAATCGTACAAAGGGCTGTTCCACCGGCATACGGACGGTGTGCCCCTGCCATCCACGCAGGCATTGCGCGACATAGTGGACTTGACACGCGCCATCATCTTCCCCGGATACTTCGGGAACTCGTCTGTCAACAGCCGCACCATGACGTACCACATCGGCGTGGGTGTGGAAAAGCTATACGACCTGTTGGCCGCCCAGGTGCTGGCCGGGCTGTGTTTTGCCGACGACGAGGCGTGCAGCTGCTCCGACCAGCAGCGCGAAAAGGCAGCACGCATAGCCGCCGACTTCGTGGCCTACCTGCCTGAAATGCGCCGCACGCTGGCCACCGACGTGGAGGCCGCCTACAACGGCGACCCGGCCGCCAAGAACTTCGGCGAGGTCATCTGCTGCTACCCCGCCATACGCGCCATCACCAACTACCGCATCGCACACAAGCTGCTCCAGCTGGGCATGCCGCTCATACCCCGCATCATTACCGAAATGGCACACAGCGAGACGGGAATCGACATCCATCCCGGTGCGCAGATAGGCCACCACTTCACCATAGACCACGGCACCGGCGTGGTGATAGGCGAGACATGCATCATAGGCAACAACGTCAAGCTCTACCAAGGCGTGACGCTCGGCGCGAAAAGCTTCCCGCTCGACGCGGACGGGCGGCCCATCAAGGGCATACCGCGCCATCCCATACTGGAAGACGACGTGATAGTCTACTCCAACGCCACCATACTGGGACGCATCACCATTGGACGCGGGGCCACGGTAGGGGGCAACATCTGGGTGACGGAAGACGTGCCCGCAGGTGCCAAGATAACGCAAAACAAGAAACCGCTGCCTTGACAGGCAACAACAATAAACTTTATGGAACAAAGCTTTGAAATGATTGCCAAGACCTTCCAAGGGCTGGAAGAGGTACTGGCCGAAGAACTGACCGCGCTCGGGGCGGACAACATCGAGATAGGCCGCCGCATGGTGTCCTTCACCGGAAACAAGGAACTGCTCTACCGCGCGAACTTCAACCTGCGCACCGCCATCCGCGTGCTGAAGCCCATCAAGCACTTCACCGCCACCAACCCCGACGAGGTGTACCAGGAAGTGAAAAGCATCCATTGGGAAGACTACATCGGCGCGAACAAGACCTTTGCCGTGGACGCCACGGTGTACAGCGAGGAGTTCCGCCACTCCAAGTTCGTGTCATACCGCGTGAAAGACGCCATTGCCGACTACTTCATGGAGAAGGAGGGCAAACGCCCCAGCGTGCGCCTCAACAACCCCGACCTGGTGCTGAACATACACATATCCCAGACAAACTGCACGCTCTCGCTCGACTCGTCGGGCGAGTCGCTCCACCGTCGTGGATACCGGCAGGAAGCCGTTGAAGCCCCCCTGAACGAGGTGCTGGCCGCCGGCATGATTCTGATGACGGGCTGGCGCGGCGAGTGTGACCTGATAGACCCCATGTGCGGTTCGGGCACCATCCCCATAGAAGCCGCGCTCATTGCGCGCAACATCGCCCCCGGCGTGTTCCGCAAGGAGTTCGCCTTCGAAAAATGGCCCGACTTCGACCCCGACCTGCTGGACGCCGTCTACAACGACGACAGCCAGGAGCGTCCCTTCGAACACAAGATATACGCCTACGACAACAGTCCCAAGGCCAACGCCATCGCCCTGCGCAACATCAAGGCATCGGGCACCGGCAAGGACATCGTGCTCAAGCTCCAGCCGTTCCAACAGTTCGAGCAGCCCACAGAGAAGAGCATCATGGTGACCAACCCGCCCTACGGCGAGCGCATCTCCGCGGACGACCTGCTGGGACTGTACGCCATGATAGGCGAGCGGCTGAAACATGCCTTCGTGAACAACGTGGCATGGATTCTGTCATACCGCGACGAGTGTTTCGACCAGATAGGGCTGAAGGCCAGCCAGCGTATCCCCCTGCTCAACGGCCCGCTGGAGTGCGAGTTCCGCAAGTATGAGATATTCGAGGGACGATACCGGGCCTTCCGCGAAGAGGGCGAACAGCTGGACAAGCCCGAAAGGAGAGACGAACGCCGCCCGGCATCCCGCCGTGACGACAGGTGGCGCGACTTCTCCCGCGAGGACGACAGGCCAAGGCGCTTCGACGAACGGCCCCGCCGCTATGACGACCGCCCCCGATACCGCGACAACGACCGCCCGTGGCAAGACAGGGACAGAGACCGCCGTGACTTCCGCCGGAACGACGAGTACGACGACCGTCCGCGCCGCCCGCGCTCCGGTGAGTCGTACCCCGAACGGAAACGCCGCGAACTGCGCGAGCGGGGAGAACAACGAGGAGAATAAGCTACCAATATCATGGACGAACTCACAGTAATAGAGAACAAGATATACGAAATCAGAAACCAGCGCGTGATGCTGGACTTTGATTTGGCAGAAATGTACGGGATAGAGACCAAGAACCTAAACCGCGCAGTCAAACGAAACATCGAGCGTTTCCCTGAGGATTTCATGTTCCAGCTCTCCAACAACGAAGCTAAAGTGCTGTTAAACAGCATGAGGTGCCAAAATGGAACCTCAAACCAAGGCGGTACACGATATGCTCCTTTCGCTTTCACCGAGCAAGGCGTGGCCATGCTTTCCGGCGTGTTAAGGAGTCCGCGGGCCATCGAGGTCAACATCAACATCATGCGGGCTTTTGTCCGCATGAGGCAGTACCTGCTGACGCATACGCCGAAACAGGAACTGGACGAACTGAAGAAGCGCATTGAATACTTGGAGGAAGACATATCCTCCGACAGGGAGAGCTATGAGAAACAATTCGATGAACTGTTCTCTGCCTTTGCCAAACTAAGTGCAACCATACAAGTACGCCAATCCCCGCTAAACCGCATTGTGGTGGAAGGCTTCAAGACAAGAGACCCTAACAATAAGAACGCATGATATGATGAAAGAACTGACCCGCGGCCTGCTCACCGCCATCCTGGCAGCAGCCGCCCTATACCCAACAAGCACCATGGCACAAGACCGCCCGACCGACCCATCCCTGAAGATGCCCACGCTTGAGGACCTTATCCCCGGCGGGGAGACCTACCGCTACACCGAAAGCCTCTACGGGCTGCAATGGTGGGGCGACGCCTGCATAGAGCCGGGCATCGACTCGCTCGTGTCCGTCAACCCGAAGAACGGCAAGAAGACGCTACTCTTCACCCGCGAGGCCGTCAACCGCGCGTTGGAGCAGGCCGGCGTGCGCAAGTTGTCGCACCTGTACGACATCCGCACGCCGTGGCCGGACAAGCCGGAAGCCCTGTTGCCCGCGAGCCAGAAGTTTGCCGTGTACAACTGGGAAACGGGCCAGGTGACGCCGCGCGGCGACCTGCCCAAGGAGCCCGCCGCCAACTACGACCTCAACACCGAGAGCATGGGCCTGGCCTACACCGTCAAGAACAACCTCTACGTCAACGGCGTGCGCGTGACCAACGAGCCGGAAGGCATCGTCTGCGGACAGTCGGTGCACCGCAATGAGTTCGGCATCACCAAGGGCACGTTCTGGAACCCGCAGGGCGACATGATAGCCTTCTACCGCATGAACGAGTCGATGGTGACGCCCTATCCGCTGGTAGACATCACGCAGCGCATCGGCGTGGTAGACCCCGTGCGCTACCCCATGGCCGGCATGCTGAGCCACCAGGTGAAGGTGGGCATCCACACCCCCGCCACGGGACGCACCCTCTACCTGAACACGGGCGACGTAAAGGACCGCTACTTTACCAACATCACCTGGAGCCCCGACGGGCGCAGCCTCTACCTCATCGAGCTGAACCGCGACCAGAACCACGCCAAGCTGTGCCGCTACGACGCGGAGTCGGGCGAACTGGCCGAGGTGCTCTACGAGGAGCAGCACCCCAAATACGTGGAGCCGCAGCAGCCCATCGTGTTCCTTCCGTGGGACGACACCAAGTTCATCTACCAGAGCCAGCGCGACGGGTGGAACCACCTGTATCTCATGAGCACGGACAAGGGCGAGGAGACGCGCCAGCTCACCGCCGGCCCGTGGCTGGTGCAGGGCATCCTCGGCTTCAACGAGAAGAAGCGGGAAGTCATCATCACCGCCACCAAGGAGTCGCCCCTGCAAAGCAATATATATAAGGTACGCGTGAAGGACGGCCGCATGACCGCGCTGGACAACGGCCAGGGCGTGCACAACGCGCAGCTCTCCGCATCGGGCACGTACGTCATAGACAACTGGTCGGCCCCGGACGTGCCGCGCGTCATTGCCATCGCCTCCACGGCCGACGGGAAGGAGACCGCCCGCCTGCTCACCGCCAAAGACCCCTTCGCGGGACTGGTGATGCCCACCGTGGAGACGGGCACGCTGAAGGCCGCCGACGGCGTGACCGACCTGCATTGGCGCATGCTGAAGCCGGCCGACTTCGACCCCACGAAGAAGTACCCCGTCATCGTCTATGTATACGGCGGGCCGCACGCGCAGATGATAGTGGGCAACTACATGTACACCGCCCGGGGATGGGACCTCTACATGGCCAACAAGGGATACATCATGTTCACCCTTGACAACCGGGGCAGCCAGAACCGCGGCCTGGAGTTCGAGCAGAGCACCTTCCGCCATCTGGGCGTGGAAGAGTGCAAGGACCAGGCCGAGGGCGTGCGCTTCCTCCAGTCGTTGCCCTACGTGGACGCCCGGCGCATCGGCGTGCACGGCTGGAGCTTCGGCGGGCACATGACCACGGCGCTGATGTTGCGCTACCCGGAGCTGTTCAAGGTGGGCGTGGCCGGAGGGCCGGTCATCGACTGGAAATTCTATGAGGTGATGTACGGCGAGCGCTACATGGACACGCCGCAGCAGAACCCCGACGGATACCAGGAGACGGACCTCACCCGGCTGGCCGGGAACCTGAAGGGACACCTGCTCCTCATACACGACGACCACGACGACACGTGCGTGCCGCAGCACACGCTGTCGTTCCTGAAGGCCTGCGTGGACGCCCGCACCTATCCCGACCTCTTCATCTACCCCTGCCACAAGCACAACGTGCTGGGGCGCGACCGCGTGCACCTGCACGAGAAGATTACGAGGTATTTCGAGGACTACCTTTGATAATGAAGAATGAAGAACGAAGAATGAAGAATTGCCCCGCGCGGTCTCTATCATCTCCCGCCGGTCATACATATATATTATATAATGTAGAAGGGTCTCCCAAGGAACATGTCCTCCGGGAGACCCTTCATTTCATTCAGGGTGACAGGGCGGCAGTCATGCCGACCAATTCTTCATTCTTCATTCTTCACTCTTCATTCTTCATTTACCCAAGCGTCCCCTCACCGCCGCCGGGTTCGGTGCCGCCTTCCTCTTCCTCCTCCTCGTCATCGTCGCCGGGGGTGGGGAGCTTGCCGGTCTCGAGGTACTTCAGGTAGGACTTGGTGCTGGGGAAGGTGAAGCCTTCGCTCACCACGCCCACGTTCTCGAACTGGAGGCCTTGCTCGATGCTGG